>NZ_SPVJ01000013.1:0-159527 GCF_004634465.1 Bradyrhizobium sp. MOS001 | reverse complement strand
ATGGCTCGCAGAGCTCTTGCGTGTCATCATCCGAGCCTTCTTCGAGACCGTCCCGGCTCGAAACACCGCTTGAGCCGGGCGCCGCCGCCAGTTCTTCACTAACGACTGGATGGCCTGGACAAGCCCGGCCATGACGCCGTGCCGCGCGCGGGGACAGGTGAAGATGCAGGGTTACTGCTTCTGCAGCTTGGTCAGCGTGCCCGTACCGTTATTGTCGGTCGCCGAGTACGTCACCCTGTCGCCGGCATGGACGGCATCCAGCATTGCGGCGTCCTTGGCCTTGTACTCCTGAAGCGTGCCGGCGCCGCCTGCGCTGCCGCCGACCGTGCCCTTCTGTGTCTGCTGGATCGAGATCGTGCTGTTGAGCCGGTCGATTCTGGTGACCATCCCGGTCATGTCGTCAGCAAAAGCAGGGGACGCAAGCGTGCTGATGGCTGCAGCGCATGCGAAGATGAATTTTGTTGTTCCCATCGAGGCCTCCCGACGTCTTGGAGTTCACGTCGACAAGCCATCCTAGAGCGATTTGGTTCCGGCTGATAGCGCGGCAAAGGGTAACGATGGCGCTGATATCGCGGGAACTTTCCGAAAGTCGTCAGCGAGGCTGACGCTATTCCATCTCCTGCTGGATCACGCGTCCGAGAGCGAACAGGCGCTGGTCAATCGCGGTCGGAACCTCACAGACGAACCGCACCACCTTGTGGCGATCTTCGAAAATGCGGGTTTCCCAGATCAACTGGTTGCTGAGCGCATCGACCTTTGCGTCGTCGCGTGGTGTCGCGCTCTGGAGCGCCTGGAGCTGGATCGACTCCTCGCGGATCTTGTCGGCCGCCTCGCGCTGTTTGCGGCTGACGCGTTCGAGCCCGTTCATGACCTGCGAGCGCTGGGCGTTGAGCGTGTCGAACAAGCCGGCGAACAACAGCTTGGCGTTCGCCGTCTTGTCAGCGGCGGAGCCGGCCAAAAACTCCTTCACCGACTTCTCGGCCTCGTCCATCGGCGTCTTCCGCGCCGACAGTTTTGAGACCAGCGCGGTGACCTTTGCGTCGTCCTTCCATTTGGTCTCGGCGTCGTCGAGTGCGGGACCGGCCCAGACGGCGGCGAGCGAGATGTCCGGCACCTTGGCCTGCGTGCAAGGCCAGTTGGGATAGCGTGGATCGGCGGCGCACGCAGCCGTACTCGCAACGGCGAGCGCAAAAGCGGCCATGGCCAGAACCTTCATCCTTCGCCTCCCGCAGGGCCCCGTCGCGCCAGCCCGCGCGAGGGATCATAGGCCAGAATCGCGCCGATCATGAAGACGATTGTGCAGGCCGCCACCACCGCCAGCGAGATCCAGTTGATTTGCCCATAGAATGCAAAGCGTATCAGCTCGACCGCATGGGTGAACGGGTTGGCCTGGCAGAGATAGTAGAGATAGGGGCTGCCCTCCTGCACCCGCCAGAGCGGGTAGAGCGCGGAGGAGGCGAAGAACATCGGAAAGATCACGAAGTTCATTACGCCGGCGAAGCTTTCAAGCTGCTTGATGCCCGAGGAGATCAGCATGCCGAGCGAGCCCAGCATCAGCCCCGACAGGATCAGCGCCGGCAGCACCGTGAGATAACCGATGGGGGGAGGCGTGATGTCCCAGAACCAGGCGATCAGCAGGAACGCATAGACCTGGAGCAGCGACACCGCGGTGCCCGCCAGCAGCTTGCAGAACAAGAGGAACCCACGCGGCAGCGGGCTCACCAGCAGCGTCCGCATATTGCCCATCTCGCGGTCATAGACCATCGAGAGCGAGGACTGCATGCCGTTGAAGAGCTGGATCATCGCCATCAGCCCGGGCGCGATATAGACCTCGTAGAGGATGTAGGTCTCGTAAGGCGGGATGATCGAGATGCCGAGCACCTGGCGGAAGCCGGCGGCGAAGATGAACAGCCATACCAGCGGCCGCACCAGCGCCGAGACGAAGCGCTCGCGCTGATGCAGGAAACGCAGGCCCTCGCGCCAGACGATGCCGGTGAGGCAGGTCATGTATTCCGCGGTCGAGAAACCGCGCGGTGTATCCCGCGTCGTGATGCTGCTCATGCGCCGCCTCCCGGCATCGTCTGCGCACCGGTCAGGCGCATGAAGGCGGTGTTGACGTCCTGTGCGCCGGCATCCGTGATGACGCGGCTCATCGGCCCCTGCGCCAGCACCTTGCCCTGGTGCAGCACCACGAGGTCGTCACCGGCCATGATCTCGTCGAACAGATGCGTGGCCCAGAGCACGCCGATGCCTTGCTCGGTGACGAGCTGGCGGACATGGCTGATGATGTCGGCGCGCGCCTTGACGTCGAGGCCGACGGTCGGCTCGTCCAGCAACAGCAGCCGCGGCCGGTGCAGCAGGGCGCGGGCAATCTCCAGCCGCCGCATCTGGCCGCCCGAGAGATCGCGCACCTTGCTGCCGGCACGCTCTTCGAGCCCGATGCGGCCGAGCAGCTCGCCGCTGCGCGCGGCCGCTTCGCGCCGGCTGATGCCGTGGAGTGCGGCGTGATAGAGCAGGTTCTGCGTCAGCGACAGGTCGAGATCGAGCGTGCGCGGCTGGAACACGACGCCGAGCAGCCGCAGCGCCTCGCCGGGGCTCTTGCTGATGTCGTGGCCGAAGATGCCGACGCGGCCGCTCTGGATGCCGAACAGGCGTGTGATCAGCGAGAACAGTGTGCTCTTGCCCGCGCCGTTGAGCCCGAGCAGCGCAGTGAAGCTCGCCGGCTGCACATTAAATGACACGTCCATCAGTGCCCGGCGCGGCCCGTAGGAATGGCTGACGCCGTCGATCGACAGCGCCGGCACCGCGGCCGATTCCAGCCTCGGCATCTCCTGTGGCTCGGCGATGGGAGCAGGGCTGGTCATGGCGAGATCGTAATGCCCCAGGGCAGTTCGCCCACCTGAATGGTCTTGATCACCTTTTGCGCGGCGACGTCGATGACCGAGACGTCGTTCGACACGCCGTTGGTGGTGAGCAGGTATTTCTCGTCCGGCGTGAACGCCATGTGCCAGACGCGCTGCCCCACCAGCAAATATTTCGTCACCTTGCGCGAGGCGACGTCGACCACGGCGATGCGGTTGGCCGGGCCGAGCGCGACGAAGGCGGTCTTGTCGTCTTTGGTCATGCCGATGCCGACCGGCTGGATCGCCTCCTTCCGCAACCCTGGAATCTCGAATGTGACCTTGCCGGTCACCTCGTGCTTTTTGGGATCGATGATCGAGACCGTGCCGCCGATCTCCGAGGACACCCACAGCTCCGAACTGTCGTGCTTGAATTCGGCAAAGCGCGGCCGCGCGTCGACCAGCACGTTGGCGACGATCTGGCGCGACGAGGTGTCGATGAAATGCGCCATGTTGGTCGTCTCGGACGTGTTGATCAATGTCTTGCCGTCGGGGCTGATGGTCATGCCCTCGGGCTCGACGCCGACCTGGATGTCGCCGAGCCGCGCACGCTTCTCCAGATCGATCACGGTCACCGTGTTGTCGTTCTCGTTGGCGACATAGAGGATTTTTCCGGCCGCATCCTGCGCGAACAATTCCGGGTCGGGCCCGGAGGGCAGGCTGTCCACGGTCGCTTGCGTCTTCGCATCGATCACCTGGATGGTGTCGTCGTCGCCGACCGCGACCATCACGAACTTGCCGTCGCGCGTGAAGTCGATGCCGCGCGGGCGCTGGCCGACCTTGATGGTCTTGGTCACGGTCCAGCTGTCGGTGTCGATCACCGAGACCGTGTTGCTCTTCTCGTTCGAGACATAGGCGATGAACGCATGCGCGGGCGCGGCCGCAAGCGCCAGTCCGGACAGCAATCCCACACGCCACATGCGCAACATTCGCGTCCTCATTTCAGCTTGCATTTGCTCTCCGGGCGGTCGTAGCCGAGCGTGTCGAGCTCGGAGACCTGGTGCAGAAATCCCTCCTGCGGCGATACCGACACCACCATGCGGCCGTCGACCAGCAGGATCGGCTGGCGCAGCTGCAGGTTCCAGTCGCGCAGGGTCAGTTTTGTGCCCTTGAAGGCAGCGACTGAAAAATCCGGCCCCTTGATGAAGTCGGTGACCTTCTTGACGTCGCCGGAATTTGTGCGTGAGGTGGCCTCGCCGATTATGCGCACGGCCGTCCAGGCCTGCATGTCGAGCGGGGTCATGCGCCGCGAGTTCAGCTTGATGAAGCGGTTCTGCATCTGGATCGCGCCCCACTGGTCCTGCGATGCGTCCCAGCTGCGCGGCACGAGGCCGGCCGAGCCCGCGACGGGGCGCGGATCCCAGGTGCGATAGGGCAGATAGGCGCCGAACACTTCGCTCTCGTCGGCGGCGACCAGCACGTCATAGGCCGGCAACTGTTGCGTGAACACCGGCATCTGGCGCTGGATCAGCGTCACGCCGCTATCGGTGCGGCGCGCGCCGCCCTTGTCCTCGAAGGTCTTCTCTTGCACGATCTTGGCGCCGAAGCGTGTGGCGGTACGCCGGAGCGCGTCTGCAAACAGCTTGTCCTCGTCATGCGAGCCGACCACGAGCACCCAGCGCTTCCACTGCTTCCACACCAAATATTGGCCGAGCGCATCGGCCAGCATCGCGCGCGTCGGGGCGGTGTGGATGACATTGGCGCGGCAATCGGCCTCGCGCAGGCGCTCGTCGATCGCGCCGGCGTTGAACAGCAGCGTGCCGCGCTCACGCAGGGCGTCCGAGACCTTCAACAGCGCGTCGGCCGGCAGGTCGGCGATGATGAAGCCGTTTTTCTCGGCGAGCGCAGCCGCAGCCTCAACCGGATCTTCGCCTTCCTTGATGCGGCGCTCCTCCAGCGTGAAACGCTGGTTGAGGAATTTTCCCGTGGTGTTGTTGTCCTCGATGGCGAGGCGCGCGCCAGCGACGCCGTCATTCTCCGCGGGCTGCTCGACCAGCGACAGCGTCGATCTGGTGCCGGCGACGCCGAGATAGCCGACGCCGATCTGGACCGGGTCGGCCGCGAGCGCGCTCGTCGCGGCAAGACCCAGGCCGATCAGGCCGACCAACCATCGGATCATGTTTCCTCCAGATGTTCTCCCTGGCTTGACCGCCGGTGGAGAATTGTCTCTGCTAAAGCATGACCGATTTGGCCCGGCTTGCAACCCCGCATTTCGTCCCCGCGCGCGCGAGGCCGGGAATCACGATCATGCGAGCGCTGATATGTTTCGCAGCTTTGCTGTTGACGGGTTCGGTCGCGTTGGCCGATCCGCCAAGGCTCGCGGTGTTCGATTTCGAGCTGATCGACACCAGCCTGCCCGGCGAGTTCTACGGCTCCAAGCCGGAAGAGGCGCGGCTCGAGCGCATCGGCGAGCAGCTGCGCAAGGAATTGACGGAGTCAGGAAGGTTCCAGCTGCTCGATATCGCGCCGGTCAGGGATGCCGCCCGTCACGCCAATCTTCAGGCCTGCGGCGGCTGCGACCTCAAGCTTGCCGGCCAGCTTGGCGCCGACCTCGAGATCACCGGCATGGTGCAGAAGGTCTCGAACCTGATCATCAATCTGAACATCTATTTGCGCGACGTGAAGACCGGCAACATGATCACCGTCGCCAGCGCCGACATGCGCGGCAACACGGACGAATCGTGGTCGCGTACGATGAGCTATCTGATCCGCAATCGATTGCTGGCGCCGAATTACGGGAAGCCGGAGTAGAGCGCTCTTCTTCGCCTCTCCCCGCGTGCGGGGAGAGGCCGGAATTTGCGGAAGCAAATTCCGGGTGAGGGGGAGTCTCCGCGAGTCCAATTCTCACCGTTGCTGCCGAAGCAGCCCCTCACCCCGACCCTCTCCCCGAAAGAACGGGGAGAGGGGGAGGAGAGAGCAAACCTCACCCCTTCAATCTTTCCGCATGCCAGTGCAGATGATCGCCCATGAAGGTCGAGATGAAATAATAGCTGTGGTCATATCCCGCCTGCCGCCGCAGCGTCAGCGGGATGCCCGCCTTGGTGCAGGCGGCCTCGAGCAGCTCGGGCCTGAGCTGTTCTTTCAGGAAATTGTCGGCCTCGCCGACGTCGACGAGGAAGCCGGAATATTTCGCGCCGTCCTCGATCAGCGCCACGGTGTCGTGGTTGCGCCAGGTCTCCTCGTTCGGTCCGAGATAGCCGGTCAGCGCCTTGATGCCCCAGGGGACAAGCGAGGGCGCCACGATCGGCGCGAATGCGCTGGCGGCGCGATAGCGGTGCGGATTGCGCAGCGCGACCGTCAGCGCGCCGTGGCCGCCCATCGAATGGCCCATCACCGATTGCCGCTTGGCGTCGACCGGAAAATTCTCCGCCACGAGCTTGGGCAGCTCGTCGGTGACATAGCTCCACATGCGATAGTTGCGCGCAAACGGCTGTTGCGTCGCGTCGACATAGAAGCCGGCGCCGAGGCCGAAATCATAGGCATTGTTGGCATCGCCCGGCACGTCGGGCCCGCGCGGGCTGGTGTCCGGCGCGACGAAGATCAGGCCCAGCTCGGCGCAGGCTTTGCGGAATTCGCCCTTCTCGGTGACGTTGGCATGGGTGCAGGTGAGGCCGGAGAGATACCAGACCACGGGAAGCTTTGCGCCGGCGGCATGTGGGGGAACATAGACCGAGAACACCATGTCGGTTCCGGTCGCCTGGCTGGCATGGCGGTACACGCCCTGCACGCCGCCATAGGAAGTGTTGGTCGAGACAGTCTGGATCGTCATGCCGTTATGCTCCGTGGCATCTAACCACATCAAGATTGCAACGCTTGTGTGACCGAATTCCTGGCGGTGTGTGGTCAGGCGACGCCGCTGTCGATCGCCAGCCGCACCAGCTCGACCGAGGTCTTCACGCCGAGCTTCTGTCGCATGATCGAGGAGGTGTTGGCGACAGTCTTGTAGGACGACTGCACCAGCCACGCGATCTCGGACAGGCTCTTTCCGGCGCTGAGCAGCCGCAGGATTTCCATCTCGCGCGCGTTCAGCTTCGACAGCGGGCTTTGCGCCAGCGTCGGTCCTGCAAACGCGATGCTGCGCGCGATCGCGGTCGGCAGATAGGTGCCGCCGCCCCCGACGGCGCGGATCGCCTCGACGAGGTCGTCGGGGTCGCCGGTCTTGGAGACGTAGCCCTTGGCCCCGCACTCGATCGCGCGCGCGGCGAATGCAGGGTCGTCGTTCATGCTGAACATGATGATGCGGGCCTCGGGCGCACGTTCGAGGATGCGGCGCGCGAGCTCGAAGCCGGAGACGGTCGGCAGGTTGATGTCGATGATGCAGAGGTCGGGGCGCTCGACAATGAAGACGCATTCGCCGTCCTCGGCATCGGCGGCCTCCAAAATCTCGATCTCGCCCTCGTCGGCCAGCACGGCACGGCAGCCGGAGGCGACAATGGGATGATCGTCGACGATCAGAATGCGCATAGGCGTTCCCCGTGACAGCCTCGGCCTGCTTTTCCGCCGCATGATCCGACAAGAACGCTGCGCGCGTCTCATGTCGCCTCATGCAACCCGGCCGGGATTGCTGTACGCTTTCGATTAGATATCGGGCGCTTCGCCTCTGTCAACGTCATCGGACAGGCGCGGGCCAACCTTCGCGAGGCACGGGCGGCACCAATGTGGCAAAATCTATCGTTGCGCGCGCGCATCAACCTTCTGCTGGCGCTGCTGCTGGCGCTGGGGCTTGCCGTCAATATCGGCCGCCAGGTCGCGGAAGCCGGGCCGCGCGTGCAGGCCGAGGACCAGAGCGTGATCCGGCTTGCGCGCGAATTCATCGAGATGATCGTTGCGGATCTGAACGAGGCGCCCGATCCGGATGCCAGGCTGAACCAGATCGCGCGCGATCTGAGCCGCCTGCGCCATGTCAGCATCGCGCTTCAGGACGCCGGCGGTAACCCGCTGACGCCGCCCCGGCCTGCCGACGACGACGCGCGCGGACCGCCGGCCTGGTTCGTCGGCCTGGTTCATCCCGAGCAGACCACGGTGAGCGTGCCGGTCTCGGTCCATGGCAAGCCGGGCTCGCTGGTGATCACCGCGCATCCCGATGACGAGATCGCCGAGATCTGGGACGCCATCGTGACCCAGCTCGAGGTCGGCTCGGTGATCGCGCTCGCGCTGTTCCTGGTGATGATGACGGTGGTCGGCCGCGCGCTCGCGCCGCTGCAGTCGTTGGCGCAGACGATGACCGCGATCGAGGGCGGGCATTATGACGCGCGCGCCACGCCGGGCGGTGCGCCCGAGCTGGCCGCGATCTGCGGCAAGCTCAATCATCTCGCGGCGGCGCTCGGCGAGGCGGTGGAGGAAAAGCGGCTCCTGGCCGAGCGTGCGGTGTCGCTCCAGGACGTCGAGCGCAAGGAGATCGCGCGCGAGCTGCACGACGAATTCGGGCCGTATCTGTTCTCGCTGCGCGCGCATGCGAGCGCGCTGGCGAAGCTCGCGGACGGGCGCGCGCCGAATGCCGACTCGGTCCGAAAGCACGGCAGCGCCTTGCTGGAACAGATCAACCAGCTCCAGCAGTTCACCCGCCGGGTGCTGGAGCGGCTCCGGCCCGTTGGCCTTGCCGAGCTCGGCCTGCGCCAGGCGCTGGAATCGCTCTCGCGGCTGTGGCGGGAGTCGCATCCCGACGTCGCGATCGAAACCGTGATCTCCGCCACGCTCGGGGTCACCGGCGAGACGGCCGACCTCACCATCTACCGCATCGTGCAGGAGGCGCTCACCAACGTGTTCCGCCACGCCGGCGCGACGTCGGTCAATGTCGTGATCGAGCCCGTCGAGCAGGCCGGCGGCCGCGGCTATGCGCGCGTGCGGGTCAGCGACAACGGCCGCGGCATGGAGCCGGGCCAGAAGCTCGGCTTCGGCCTCGTCGGCATGCGCGAGCGCATTCTGGCGCTGGGTGGCACGCTCAACGTCGTCTCCGGCGACGGCGGCTTGACCGTGGAGGCGCTGGTTCCGACGGCGGCGTCCTGATTGCATCGGGAAAAATTCCCGATTTGGTCGGGAAGGCGGGTGCGGATAGTGCCAGACCTTTTGTGGCTGGCGGACTCACTGCCGCCGAATACACTCATCTCAACCAAACGGCGAAAATCAAAACAGCCGGTGGTCACGGATGGGAAGGCAGGGATGGGCAAGCCTCTTTGGTTCAAGCGTCGTTTGTTGATGGCCTCGGTGTCGACGGGGCTGGTGTCGGGCTTGGTCCTTGCAGGCCCCGCCGCAGCCGCGCAGGACGAGGAAACCAACGTCCAGAATCTGCCGGCGGTCGAGATCACGGCACCACCGCCGTCGGCCGTGAGGCGTAGTGCGCCGACGCGGCCGGTCGCACGGGTAGGGGCGCCGGCGTCCGCCAGCCCCAGGACGCGCCTTTACGTCTACCCGACTTCGCCAGGCACCGGCCGAGGTCTCGACGTCGACAAGGTGCCGTCCGCGATCAATGCGGTTGATGCCAGCCAGATCAGGCGTACCGCCTCCCCGGATATCGCCGTTGCCCTGCAGCAGTACGTGCCTGGTCTCAGCATCAATGAAGTGACCGGCAATCCATTCCAGCCCGATGTGCAGTTTCGCGGCTTCGTCGCTTCACCTCTGGCCGGCACGCCGCAGGGCCTCGCCGTCTACCAGAACGGCGTACGCATCAACGAGGCGTTTTCCGACACTGTTAATTGGGATCTGATCCCGACGGCTGCGATCCGATCGGCAGTGGTCGTAACTAACAATCCGGCATACGGCCTTAACGCGCTCGGCGGCGCCATCGATCTGCAGATGAAGAACGGCTTCAACTATCAAGGGGCCGAGATCGATATCATGGGCGGCTCATTCGGCCGCATCCAGGGCTCTGCACAATGGGGCAAGAAGGTCGACAATAACTGGGCAGTCTACGGAGCGCTCGAAGGCATTCACGACAATGGTTTCCGCAATTTCTCGCAATCGGATGTCCGGCGCTTCTATGGCGATGTCGGGTATCGCTTCGAAGGCAACGAGTTTCACCTCAATGGCGGCGTCGCCAACAATTCCCTGGCAGGACCCAGCACTGTTCCGGCCGAATTGCTCCAGCAATATTGGGGGGCGACCTACACAACGCCGCAAACCATCTCCAACAAGGTCGGCTATCTCAACCTGACCGGCAAGGTGGAGGCGACGCCGACCTGGACCTTTGAGGGCACGGCGCATGTGCGGAGCTTCAAACAGAGCACCGTGGACGGAAACCCGACCGACGCCCAGGCATGTGCCGATCCAACGCTCCTGTGCTTTGGCAATGATACGGTCCCGGCTTTTGGCCTGAATGGCGTTCAGCTCGCCAATACCTTTGCGCCAGACGCCATCCTCAGCGAGATCGATCGCACCAGCACGAAATCGACCACATTTGGCGTGTCCGGTCAGGCAACCAACAGCGACCAGTTGTTCGGTCATGAGAACCGCTTCGTAGTTGGCGCGAGCTATGATGTCAGCAGCACGCGCTTCACCGGCAGCGCTGAATTAGGAACCATAGGCACGAACTATGTCGTCACGGGCAGCGGCATATTCCTGGGCGCCTCCGGTGACCCGACATCGGTTGGTCCCGTGTTGCTTCGCACCGTCAACCAATATCACGGGCTCTATACGCTCGACACGTTCAACGTGGACGATCGCTTTGCGGTGACGGCAGGCGGGCGATTCAATGCGGCCCGTGTCACGCTGATGGACCAGCTCGGCACCGCCCTCAATGGCGATCATACCTATGATCGGTTCAATCCGATCATCGGCGGCACCTACAAGATCACCTCTGAAGTGACTGCCTATGCGGGCTATTCCGAGGCCAACCGGGTGCCCACGCCACTCGAGCTCGGCTGCGCCGATCCGGCGAGGCCATGCATCATCGGGCAGTTCCTGATCGCTGACCCCTCACTGCAGCAAGTCGTATCCAAGACCTTCGAAGCGGGCTTCCGCGGCACCAAGGAATTGAACATCGGCTCGCTCGGCTGGAAAATCGGTGCCTACCGTGCCACCAACTATGACGACATCCTCGCGACCCCAATTCCGGGCCTGACTGGCTTCGGCTTTTTCCAGAACGTCGGCCGGACGCGCAGGCAGGGTATCGAAGCCGAGGTGAGCCTGAAGTCGAATGTGCTTCAGTTCCAGGCGAGCTATGCGTTCCTGGACGCGCGCTTCCTCGACGCGCTGACGCTTGGATCAGAGAGCCCGTTCGCCGACGCCGGCAACATCCAGGTCTTGCCGGGCAATCACATTCCGCGCCTCCCTAGCCACCTTATTAAGGCAAGCATCGAATATGCGGTTACCGATGTCTGGAAGGTCGGGGGTGACGCGCTCTTTGTCTCGAGCCAGTATTTCGTCGGCGATGAGTCCAACCAGTTTCCGAAGCTGCCGTCCTACGCGGTGTTCAATCTCCACACCTCCTACCAGATCACCAAGAACCTGCAGATTTACGGTCGCGTCGCCAACATCTTCGACAACCGCTACTCGACCCTTGGCACCTTCTTCGATAGGGAAGCCTTGCCCAACTTCACCAATGGTGGTGCGGAATTTAATGACCCGCGATCGCTGAGCCCGGCAAGGCCCCGTGCGTTCTATGCGGGCATGCGGATGACGTTCTGAGTTCGACACGCAAGCCCGGCCGCCTCTGGAGGGCGAAAGACATCATCATCTTTACTCCACCCAGCCTCGGGCGAGGATCGCGGCTTGCTGCAAGGAAATGCGCCGGACCAGCGGATCTGCATGGCGGTGCACCAGCTGCCAATCCGTGCTGTCCTCGCGATAGATTTCCGTGACGCGCAGCGACCAGTCCTGGGCAGGCAAGCCGCCGACCTCCGCGCTCTGGCGTTCGATCATGACGAGAGCGATGAGCCCGTTCGACACATAGATCTGCAAGATCTCCAGCTCGGTCTCACCGTTCCTGAAATATTGCGCCAGGTCGGCCAGCCGCTTTGGACTGCTGTCGAATCCGAAACTCGCAGGGCCTCCGAAAGGTTGCATCAGTGTGAAATCCGGCGCAATGCGGACAAGCTGGGACCAACGGTCCATGTCTCCACGCATGAAGGCCGCATTCTTCTCCCCGGCGCGCTGGATGATGCTGGCTAGCGCGGCGTCCCCGGCGGTTGCATTGCATGGAAGCTGACCGGAAGCAGGAATTGCCGCCGCCGCCATCATCATCGAGCGCCTCGACATTCTGTGCGGCGAGTCCTGGTTGTCCGGCGAGCCATGGCCTTTGCTCACCCCTTTCGACCTTCTGATCATTTCGAGGCTCCTGATTGCACGATCTACGCATTCCATGGGGCCTTGATCTCGATGAATCCAGCGATATGATTTCAGCAACATGCTGAACCAAATTGATCTATCCAGGGTCGAACTGAATCTCCTTGTGGTCTTCCGCGTGGTCCTGGAAGAACGCCATGTCGCGCGCGCGGCCGCGCGACTGAACCTGACTCCGTCCGCTGTCAGCCACGCGCTTGGCCGGCTGCGCCTTGTTTTGAACGACCCGCTGTTCCTGCGAACTCCGAAGGGCGTCGTTCCAACGGAGCGGGCCCTGGAGCTCGACCACCCGATCGCTGAAATCATCGCGCGCGTCGAACAACTGGTTGGCTCGGCTAGACCATTCGACCCTGCAAAAAGCCATCGCCGGTTTACGATCGGCGCACCCGATGCTGTTCTCGCCTCGACAACGGGGCAGCTACTCGGTTCGATCGCGAGTAGGGCGCCCCACATCGACATCGGATTGATCCATGTGATGCCCGCGCCCCGCGGCGGCGCGATCGGCGAACCCTGGCACGAGTGCCTCGAGATGCTCGAAAGACGAGAGCTGGACGTCGCGATGCTGCCGCTGCCGGCGGTATCGCCGCGTTTCGAGGCGCGCAGGCTCTACGACGATGAATTCGTGCTGGCCATGCGCAAGGGACACGCCTTCGCCAGAGCTCCGACACCCGCGGCATTCTCGCAAGCGCAGCATCTGCTGGTGTCTCTCAGCGGCGAGCCGCGCGGCTTCGTCGATGAGATGTTGGCAAAGCGCGGTCTCAAGCGCCGCATTGCCTTGACTGTCCCGAACTTTATGATGGCGCTCGTCCAGCTTGCAGGGTCCGAACTGATCGCCGCATTGCCGCGGCGTCTGATGCAGCAGCACGCCGGGCATTTCGGATTGATGTTCGTCGAGCTGCCTTTCGCCCGTAAGCCGGATACGATCTGCGCCATCGCGACCAAGGCTGCGATGAAGGACGCCGGCGTTGCATGGCTGATGGAAGTTGTCTTCGCCTCGGTCGGAGCAGGTCGGAACCGCAATCGGTAGCGCGCGCGCTCAGTTGGGCGGCCCCCAAACGGTTTCCTCCGTCCAGCCCAGATCGGCAAACTCGGATGCCCTCAACGGCGCTTCGGCAGTTGAAAAGAACTCGTCGAGCTGCGGCGGCTTGATGCGCGTTCCCGACAACATCGCATGCGCCTGCCCACGGTGGTGAATTTGATGCTGAATGAGATGCATCAGCAGCCGGTCGCGTCGCTCTATCTGGACACTGGGATCTCGATTGATCCGCACGTCTTCGTTCAAGGAGGCGGGCGTCAGAGCATCGCAGACGCGGATGAAGCGCCGGTCCATCGATGCTTGAGCTTCCAAGAGCCCTGCAAGAGCTGGAAATGGGATCGGATCCTCCCAGGCCTTCGGCCCAAGCCATCCGCCCTCGAGTGCATCGACGTAAAAGAGGTCGACGACATAAATATGGTTCAACGTCCGCTGCAAGCTCGGGAAGAAGCCCGTCCGCTCGACCTCAAATTCGCCTTGGCTCAGCTCGGCGCACGCGCGGAGCAACCGGTGGTTCGCCCAGGCATTATTGTAGGCGAAGGCGCGATAGCTTTGAACGATCGACATTGCAAACTCCTCGACCTGCTCGGCGCCGCGTTCCTTTACCGATCAGAAACCATAGCAAATGATCTGAAAATTGTAACGAAACGACTTGGCTGTTTCCGGGTAGGTTTGCCGGAGGGCCCGTCCGATGACAGAGCACCAGTTGCGAGAGCGGGAATTCCAGATCGCGCGTTACAGGCTTCTGGAGCGCGAAGTCACCGATCCGCTTGCCGCGTGCCTGCTTCACAGCATCATCGAGGAACTGGAAGCCGAGTTGCGAAGGGACAGACCGGATTCGCACGGGCCGCGCGATTAACCGTTTCTTAGCGCTAATCATGCGGATTATTCGCGAGGGAATGTCAAGGGAGACTGCTCCCATGCTGAAGGACGGCACGTACGCGGCGTGGTACAAGACGCCACTCGACCAGGGTACCGGGATCGTCCATGTCGCAGACGGACAAATCTGGGGCTGCGACAGCCTGATGACCTATCACGGCTCCTGCAAGGTCGATGGAGATCGCTTCACCGCCACCGTGTCGACGAAGCGTCATACCGACGGACGTGCAACGGTCTTCGGCATCGACGACGAGCTCACGCTGGACATCGAGGGAAACTGCCCCGGCAAGGTCGCGACTTACACGGCGAAGGCAGCGCAGATGCCGGGAATGATCCTCCAGGGTACGCTCATTCTCACGGAACAGCAGCCGCCCGCGCGTGAGCGAACCGAGCAGGTACCCGCGTTCAATCCCGACAAGCTTCCGAAATTGCCCAAGCGCTCGCGCTGATCGAGCGAGCCGGGTCGCTCGGCGTGCTCGGTTCAATACAGCATCATGTCGGACAAGGCTTCGCGTTGCCAGCTTGCCAGGCTGGCGCGACGGCCGCAGCAGGACTCGCAATCACTCGGGACCGCGTTTGTGAACGGACGTATGCGTTCTTGCCATCGATGGTGGAGCGTCGGATCGTTCTATCGATGGTTTCGGACGATCGCTCCTGCATTCGCAGCGCGAAGCTGAAGATCATACCGCCCAACGGCAAGGACCGCGACTTCGTGGTGGATGGTCTGGGCTCGCGAGCCGTGATCAATTCGCTGTTGGCGTGCTTCGACGCGGCTCAGGGCGTGAAGGGCAAAAAGCAGGGCAGGGGGTAAATCCGGGCGTTCTTCTGCATTTTTGCATCCGAAAGTCCCGGAACTCCCGCTTTTCAAGCTGCTTCCGACACGCCATTGTGCCGCCGCAACAATCGTCTCAAGGGGCAGTATCAATGTCGGACAAGGTTTCGCGTCGCCAGTTTGCCAAGCTGGCGGGATTGTCCGCAGCCGGAATCGCAAATCCGCTGGAGGCCGCCGAGACCAAGCCGGCACCGGCGCCGCGGGGCGTGGACGGCTTTCCGGCGGGCTTTGTCTGGGGCACGGCGACCTCGTCCTATCAGGTCGAGGGTGCGGTCGACGTCGACGGGCGGGGGGCTTCGATCTGGGACAAGTTCGTGCGCATCCCCGGCAAGATCGAGGACGGCACCACCGGCGATCGCGCCGTCGAGCATTATCAGCGCTACAAGGAGGACATCGCGCTCATCAAGGAACTCGGCTGCAAGGCCTACCGCTTCTCGGTGGCATGGCCGCGGGTGTTTCCGGACGGCGACGGCAAGCCGAACCCGAAGGGGCTCGACTTCTACAATCGTCTCGTCGACGAGCTCCTCAAGAACGGCATAGAGCCGTGGCTGACGCTTTATCACTGGGACCTGCCGCAATCGCTCCAGGATCGCTTCGGCGGCTGGCGCTCGACCGAGACCTGCAAGATCTTTGGCGACTATGCGGGCTATGTCGCCGAGCGCCTGACCGATCGCGTCAAGAACGTGTTCACGCTGAACGAGAGCGGACGTTTCGTCCAGTTCGGCTATGGCCTCGGGATCGACGCGCCCGGCGTGACGCTGCCGCAAGCCGAGGTCAACCAGGTCAGGCATAACAGCGCGCTCGCGCACGGGCTCGCGGTGCAGGCGGTGCGGGCGCACGGCCGCCGCGGCACCAGGGTCGGGCCGGCCGAGAATATCGACGTCTGCGTTCCCGCAATCGACACGCCCGAGCATGTCCGTGCGGCCGAGATCGCGCTGCGCGAGATGAACGCCGGCTATCTCAACGTCATCATGACGGGCCGGTATACCGACGCCTTCCTGAAATACGCGGGCGCCGATGCGCCGAAATACACCGACGCCGAGCTGAAGATCATCTCCTCGCCGGTCGACTTCCTCGGCCTCAACATCTACGCGCCGCAGAACTATGTGGTGCCGTCCGACCAGGGCGCGGGCTTCATGCCGCTGCCGATCCCGAAATCGTTCCCGCACATGAACTCGAACTGGCTCCGCGTCGCGCCCGAGACGATCTACTGGGTGCCGAAGCTGGCCGCAAAGATCTGGAAGACGGATGCGATCTACATCAGCGAGAACGGCACCTCCGGCGACGACGTGGTGACGCCCGACGGCAAGATCTACGATACCGACCGCATCATGTACCTGCGCAACTATCTCGCGCAGCTCCAGCGCGCCACCGCCGAGGGCGTGCCGGTGCGCGGCTACTTCCTCTGGAGCCTGCTGGACAATTTTGAATGGGTGTTCGGGCTCAACAAGCGTTTCGGGCTCTATCACGTCAATTTCGACACGCAGGTGCGTACGCCGAAGCTCAGCGCGACCTTCTACCGCAACGTGATCACGAAGAACGCGGCGGGGGCGTAGCTTTCTCTCCCTCTCCCGGATTTTCCGCCGCGCGTAAAATCCGACCTCTTCCCGCAGGCGGGGCGAGGTGACGCAAGATCGCGCGGCCACGGCCGTTTAGCCTGACAGGCCAATCGCTTCGCCGGTATCGCCGCGCCTCATGCGGAACCCGCGTTTCTACTGTGCATGGGGTTGTTTTTCAGTTTTTGCGCGGAGGCTGCGCAGCACCGCACGTTGACTCACCTCTCCCCCTGATTCAAAACGCCCATCAACACGCATAACAAGAGGACAACGCCAATGGCTGACGCGCTGATCATCGATGCCTGCCGGACCCCGCGGGGCGTCGGCAAGGCCGGCAAGGGAGCACTCTCGGGCATTCATCCGCAGCAGCTCGGCGCGACCGTGCTGCGCGCGCTCGCCGACCGCACCGGCATCGACACCGCCGACGTCGACGACATCGTCTGGGGCTGCAGCGCGCAGGTCGCGACCCAAAGCGGCGACCTCGGCCGCATGTCGGCGCTCGATGCCGGCTACGACGTGCGCGCCAGCGCGGTGACGCTGGACCGCTTCTGCGGAAGCGGCATCACCAGCGTCAACATGGCGGCGGCCTCGATCATGTCGGGCACCGAAGACCTCGTCATCGCCGGCGGCTGCGAGATGATGTCGATGGAAGGACGCCGCGGCGGCGGTCCGATGATGATGGACTCCGGCAATCTGCGCCTGCGTGCGCGGCATCCGCAGTCGCATCAGGGCGTCTGCGCCGACGCGATCGCGACGCTGGAAGGCATCACGCGAAGCGACGTCGACGCACTCGGTCTCGAAAGCCAGAAGCGCGCAGCGCAGGCGATTGCCGGCGGTCACTTCAAGAAGAGCCTCGTGCCCGTGCATCGCGAGGACGGCAGCCTCGCGCTCGATCATGAAGAGTATCCGCGGCCGCAGACCACGATGGAAGGGCTGAGCGCATTGAAGCCCGCATTCCCCGCGATCGCCGACTATGCGCTCGACGACAAGGGCACGACCTATCGCGGGCTGATCCTGCAGAAATATCCGGACCTGAACATCGACTTCATGCATCACGCCGGCAATTCCTCCGGCGTCGTCGACGGTGCCGCCGCGATCCTGCTCGCATCGCCCGCTTATGCCAGCGCGCACGGCCTGAAGCCGCGCGCTCGCGTCGTCGCGATGGCCAACATGGGGGACTCGCCGACCCTGATGCTGAACGCGCCGGTGCCGGCCACACGCAAGGTGCTGGCGAAGGCGGGGCTCTCCATCGACGACATCGACCTGTTCGAGATCAACGAGGCCTTTGCGGTGGTGGCGGAAAAGTACATCCGTGATCTCAAGCTCGACCGCGCCAAGGTCAACGTCAATGGCGGCTCGATCGCACTCGGCCATCCCATCGGCGCCACCGGCTCGATCCTGATCGGCACCGTGCTCGACGAGCTCGAACGGCGCGACCTGAAGCGCGGTCTCGTCACCATGTGCGCCGCCGGCGGCATGGCTCCCGCCGTCATCATCGAGCGCGTCTAGCCTTATTTTTCAGCGTGAATCGCGACCGGCCTTTCACAAAGAGGCCGGTCGTCGCTTGTCGAAAGCAGCGAATCAGCTTTAGCAAGGCGGCGTGCGGGCCTTTGAAACAAGGCAAAAACCGCTGCCGGAGGCTCCTTCCGCTCTGGAAGCCGCTGAAAAGCAGGGTTTTTTGCCTCAGAGGGCCAAAAAAGCCCGTAAAATCGCGACAAAACTGTGCAGAAGGCTCTGGGCCTTCAACGGTTGGTCTAATATGCAACCGGCAACGAATCAGAGGAGACACGATGCCAACCCAAATGTCCAAATCGCAGCTGATCGAAAAGATTGCGACCGCCACCGAGCTTTCCAAGCGCGACGTCAAGAGCGTCATGGAGACGCTGACCGACGTCGGTCACAAGGAGCTCAAGAAGAACGGCCTGTTCCTGGTGCCGGGCTTCGCCAAGTTCGTGGTCATCAAGAAGCCCGCGACCAAGGCGCGCAAGGGTACCAACCCGTTCACGGGTGAAGAGATGATGTTCAAGGCCAAGCCGGCCCGGAAGATCGTCCGCGCCCGCCCGGTCAAGGCCGCCAAGGACGCGGTGGGCTAACAACGCAAAGGCCCCCTCGGCTAGGAGGGGGCCTTTTGTTTGGGGCTGCCGCGAGGGCTTGAGACGGAGGGCTCAACCCTTGCGGCGCTTCACCCGGACCGGAACGGGCTGAAGCCGCGGCCCTGGTGCCGCCAGCGCATCGCGAACCCGGTCGATAGCACGGTCGAGCAGCTGACGCAGCCGCTGCGTCTTCCGCGATCGCTTCGCCTTTTCCAGCAGTCTCTTCATCGCCTTCACTCCGCCGCTTCGACCTTGGCATCAGCCGGCTCGAGCGCTGCGGCGATGGCCTCGTCGACGCGCTCCAGCCAGATGAATTCGAGGTTGTCCCGCGCGCTCTTCGGGATGTCGTCGTAGTCCCGCTTGTTGCGTGCCGGCAGCATCACCCGCTTCAATCCGGCGGCGGCCGCAGCCACCACCTTCTCCTTGATGCCGCCGACCGGCAGCACCAGGCCGCGCAGCGAGATCTCGCCGGTCATCGCGGTGTCGCTGCGCACCGTGCGATTGGTGAGCAGGGACGTCAACGCCGTGAACATCGCAACGCCCGCGCTCGGTCCGTCCTTCGGGGTTGCGCCCGCCGGCACGTGAACGTGGATGTCGCTCTTCTCGAACACCGACGGATCGATGCCGAGCTGCGTGGCCTTGCTCTTCACCAGCGTCATCGCAGCCTGCACGCTCTCGCGCATGACGTCGCCGAGCTGGCCGGTCAGGATCATGCCGCCCCGGCCGGGCACGCGCGAGGCCTCGATGAACAGGATGTCACCGCCGACCGGCGTCCAGGCGAGCCCGGTGGCGACGCCCGGAATGCTGGTCCGCTGCGCGATCTCGCCCTCGAAGCGCGGCTGGCCGAGCACGGTGGCGATGTCCTTCGGGCTCACCACGACCTTGGCAGCCGTGCCCTCGGCGATTTGCACCGCGGCATGGCGGAACACCTTGCCGATCTCGCGCTCGAGGTTGCGCACGCCGGCTTCGCGGGTATAGCCCTTGACGACCAGCTTCAACGCCTCCGGCTCGATCTCGGCCTGCTCGGCCGTCAGGCCGTTGGCCTCGAGCTGACGACGCACCAGGTAGCGGCGCGCGATCTCCAGCTTCTCCTCCTCGGTGTAGCCGGCGAGGCTGATCAGCTCCATGCGATCCAGCAGCGGACCCGGAATCTGGTCCAGCATGTTGGCGGTCGCGATGAACACCACGCGTGACAGGTCGAACGGCACGGCCAGATAGTTGTCCCGGAACGTCCCGTTCTGCTCGGGGTCGAGCACCTCCAGCATGGCGGCCGAGGGATCGCCCTGCACACCACGGCCCATCTTGTCGATCTCGTCCAGCATCATGACGCAGTTCCGCGTGCCGGCCTTCTTGATGCCCTGGATGATGTTGCCGGGCAGCGCGCCGATATAGGTGCGCCGGTGACCGCGGATCTCGGCCTCGTCATGCACGCCGCCGAGGCTGACGCGCACGAAGGGGCGATCCATCGCGCGCGCGATGGACTGGCCGAGCGAGGTCTTGCCGACGCCGGGCGGGCCGACGAAGCACAGGATCGGCGCCTTGCCATGCGGAGCGAGCTTGCGCACCGCCAGATATTCGATGATCCGGCCCTTGATCTTCTCCAGGCCGAAATGGTCGGCATCGAGGATGCGGCGTGCCTCCTTGATGTCGATCGGCTTCTCCGCGGGCAGCGCCCAGGGCAGCTCGATCAGCCAGTCGAGATAAGTGCGGACCATGCCGGACTCACCGGCAGCCTCGGGCATGCGTTCGTAGCGGCGCAGCTCCTTCTTGGCATGCGCCTCCGCTTCCGGCGGCATGTTGGCCTTGGCGATGGCAGCCGTCAGCTCAGCGACCTCGGCGGCCTTGCCGTCACCTTCGCCCAACTGGCGCTGAATGGTGGCCATCTGCTCGCGCAGGATCGCCTCGCGCTGACGCTCGTCGAAAGAAGCCTTGGTCTTCTGGCCGATCTCGTTGGAGATGCGCAGCACCTCCAGCCGCTCGGCCAGATGCTTCGACACCTTCTCGACGCGCAAAGCGAGGTCGATGGTCTCCAGCACCTCCTGTTTGTCCTGCGGCTTGATGTCCATGAACGAGGTCGCCAGGTCGGCCAGCGCGCCGGGCGCGGTGGTGCTCTGGAACATCGCGACCAGCTCGGGCGGCGCCTGCGGCAGCAGCTCGACCGCCTCGATGGCCTGGCGCTGCAGATTCAGCGCGCGCGCCTCGATCTCGGGCGAGCTCGTGGTCGGCTCGGGGATCTGCTGGAAACGCGCGGCCAAGAACGGTGTTCCCGGCAGGAAGTCGAGGATGCGGGCGCGCTGCACGCCCTGGCAGACGATGTGATGCGTGCCGTCGGGCGCGGTGATGTAGCGCACGATGTTGGCGATGGTCGCGACCCGGTAGAGATCGTCAGGTCCGGGCTCCTCGATCTCGGGGCTGCGCTGCAGGACGATGCCGACCGGCCGCTGCTCGCGCAGCGCCTGCTGCGCGGCGGCGATGGACTTCGCCCGGCCGATCGCGATCGGCGCGATGGCGCCGGGAAACAGCACCATCTCGCGCACCGGGATGACGATCAGCGCGTCTTCGGGAATCTTCACGTCGGGATTATTTTGGGAATTGGCTTGTGCGGTATTCATCTGCTCGGTGGCCATGATCGACCTCAGGATTTGGCGAGGCGCAGCGCGACGCAGCCGTCCATCACGAAGCGGCTGATGGCGTAGCGGCCGACGGGAAGCGCGATGCGCCGCTCGAAGCGGCCCTGCGGCAGCTCGAGCCGGTGGATGCGGGCGTTGCGAAGCTCCGGCGGCAGCGTGCGCTGGCCGGAGATGACGAGCACGCCGTCGAGGATCACCGTCTCGACATTGTCAGGGTTGACGCCGGGAAGCGCGACCAGGATCAAAAGCTCATGCTCGGTCTCGAGCACGTCGATCGGCGGCTCCCAGCAGGCTTCCTGGCGGCCGAACTGCTGCCGCAGCCGTTCGGCGCGGGTCAGCGAGTCCAGGGCTTCGGACAGCATCCAGTCGAGGGGATTTTTGGGTTGCATGGCAAAACTCGGGGAAGGCGCTGCGGTTGGAAAACGAGCATATGGGGACGGTTCCCCAAAATTCCAGCATCGCGCGTTTGGAGCATGCCTGGCCTCTCCAACCGGAAGAGGCCCTTGTCGTCGCACGCTTCGACGCCGCGGGGATATTCCGCGGCATCGAAGGCAACAGTAGGGCGCGTCGCGCCGATCAGGCCGCGGCGCGGTACTCCTCTTCCGCTTCGAGGTTGATGACCGAGGTCGCGAGCTCGGTCAGCGTGTGATCGGTCGCCTCTTCCTCGTCCAGCGTCTCCTGGAGCAGCCTTGCCGCGTCCGGCATGCCGAGCTCCTCGGCCCAGGTGCGCAGCGTGCCGTAGCGGGAGATCTCGTAGTGCTCGACGGCCTGAGCGGCCGCGAGCAGGCCGGCGTCGAGGGCAGGGGCGTTCTTGAAATCCTTCATGATCTCGGCGCCCTCGTCGGTGATGCCGTTGATCGCTTCGCAGGGCTTTCCGCGGGCCGGCTTGCCCAGCATCTTGAAGATCTGGTCGAGCCGTTTGACCTGGCCTTGCGTCTCGCGCAGATGCTTGTTGAAGGCGGCGGCAAGGTCCTTGGAATGCGCCGCCTTGGCCATCTTCGGCAGCGTCTTGATGATCTTGTTCTCGGCGTAATAGATGTCCTTCAGCGTCTCCAGGAACAGGTCGCTCAACATCTTCGGTGCCTGACGCGGACGGCGCGCCGCGGTCTTTTTCGCGTTCGCACGTTTCTTCGCTCGTTTAGCCATAAATCCTCCTCTTGAGGCGACACGGGAAGGGCGATGCCTTCCTCAATCCTCGCGCGACCAAGACTCTGCGAGGGCAAATGTTCCTCGCGAAGGCCTCCTCCAGCGGTTATGGATTGCGGCTGCACCTCGCGTGAGACCTACCCGCATGCTCGACTTCGCCCTGTCCGCCTTCGTGACGCTGCTGCTGGTGGTCGATCCCGTCGGCCTTGCGCCGGCCTTCCTGGCCGCGACCGGAGGCATGCCCGACAAGGTCAAGCGCACGATCGCGCTGCGCGCGCCGCTGATCGCGGCCTCGATCCTGGTGGTGATCTCGCTGGCCGGAAACTGGCTGTTGCGCCAACCCGGGATCGGCATCCCCGCCTTCCAGATCGCCGGTGGACTGCTGCTGTTCGGCGTGTCCTACCAGATGATCTTCGGCGACCGTCCGCATCGCGAGGCGCGCGAGGCCGACAAGGCGACCTCGGAGCACGCCTCCGACGTCGCGGTGTTTCCCTTGGCCATCCCGATGATGGCCGGTCCCGGCGCGATCGCGACCACGCTGCTGCTGACGGGCAATGCCGGCTACGGGGCCAAGCTCGCGATCATCATCGCGGTCGTCTCCGTCTGCCTGCTCTGCATGCTGTGCTTCGTCTCCGCGAGCCTGATCGCGCGCACCCTCGGGCGCACCGGAAATGCCGTGCTCTCACGCGTGCTTGGCATGCTGCTCGCGGCCTATTCGGTGCAGTTCGTGATCAACGGAATTGCGGCCGTCCGGGCGAGCTTTTCGTAAACCTGCGACAATCTGCTAATATACTGATTTTACAACTGGTTTCTTGATGTAACGGTACAGCCGACAAGGCAGCGGCCAATCCCGGCCGCTTTCTCTTGCGCTGCCACATTGCTTTGACGTACTCCCGGTCTAACAAACGCTCATCGCCAAAAAGTCGAGATGAAATCGGGATGTCGATGACAGCGGACGAGCTCGCAAAGCGACAGGCCATAATCGACGCGTGCCGCCGCATGAACGCGCTCGGCATCAACCAGGGCACCTCGGGCAATATCAGCGTCCGGCATGTGGACGGGCTCCTGGTCACGCCGACCAGCGTGCCCTATGACGCCATGACGCCCGACCAGATCGTGTTCATGGCGATGGACGGCTCGCATGCCCCCAGTCAGAAGCCCTCCAGCGAGTGGCGCTTCCACCGCGACATCCTGAAATCGCGGCCCGACGTCAACGCCGTCGTCCACGCTCATCCGACCTATTGCACCATCCTGGCGATCATGGGCATGGAGATTCCGCCCGTGCACTACATGATCGCGGCCGCCGGCGGTGACAGTATCCGTTGCGCACCCTATGCCACCTTCGGAACGGCGGAGCTGTCCGAGCACGCGCTGCGGGCGCTGGAGGGCCGGCTCGCCTGTCTGCTCGACCATCACGGCATGATCGCGGTCGGCAAGACGCTGGACAAGGCGATGTGGCTCGCCGTCGAGGTCGAGACGCTGGCGCGGCAGTATCACGGCTGCCTCCAGATCGGAAAACCGCCACTGCTGTCGAGTGCCGAGATCGAGCGTGTCAGCCAGCGCATGGCCGGCTACGGCATGTCGGAAGGTTAGGGCGGGCAAAAAGGTGTTCGCGCGGATCAGACACATCGCCGATCGCAAGGGATCGAACCGCGTCATGGTTCGCCTGCGCGCGCTCTTGCGCAGCAACGAGTTCTACCTGATCCCGCTGGCGCTCGTGATCGGCACGCTTACGGGTGCCATCGTGACGCTGATGGCAGAGATCGCGCAGATTGCCCACATGGTGATCTACGGCATTCCCGTCGACGTTCGCCTATCCGCCCACGCCCGGGTCAGCCCCTGGGCGGCCCTCATCGCGCCCGCGCTCGGCGGACTGGCGCTCGGTATCATGGAGTGGTGGCGGCGGCGGCTGAAGATCTCCAACGCGGTCGACCCGATCGAGGCGAACGCGCTGCGCGGCGGCAATCTGTCGATGCGCGACAGCATGGTGGTGTCGAGCCAGACGCTGATCTCGAACGGCTGCGGCGCCTCGGTCGGCCTTGAGGCCGGCTACACCCAGATCGGCTCGGGTATCGCCTCACTACTCGGCAAGTTCTTCAATCTACGCCGCAACGATTTGCGCCTGATCGTCGGTTGCGGCGCTGCCGCTGCGATCGCAGCGGCGTTTGGCGCGCCGATCACCGGCGCGTTCTATGCCTGCGAGCTGATCGTCGGCGTCTATTCGGTCGGCAGCGCCGCGCCGATCCTGGCGGCCTCGCTTGCTGGCGCGCTGACCGCGCAATGGCTCGGCGGCGCGCCGTACTCTATCGAAATACCGAAGGTCAGCGCGGTCGGCGTCGAGCAATATCTGGCATTGATCGGGCTTGCGCTCATTACCAGCGGCGTCGGCATCGCCGTGATGCGGTCGTCTTCGATGTTCGAGCGCCTGTTTGTCTGGCTGCCGGTCTGGCTGCGCCCGGTGATCGGCGGCCTTATCGTCGGCAGCTTTGCCATCGTCACGCCGCAGGTGCTCGCGGCCGGCCACGGCGCCATGGTGCTCGATCTCTTTCACGACATGACGATCGGCCTGATCGCGATCATCATCGCCTTGAAGGTGACGGCCTGCCTGATCTCGCTCGCCTCGGGTTTCCGCGGCGGTCTGTTCTTTGCCTCGTTGTTCGTCGGCAGCCTGATCGGAAAGTTCTTCGCTGCGGTTCTTTTGCTCATCAGCCCGGAATTCGTGATCGACCCGCTGGTCGCGATGCTGACGGGTATGGCGACGCTCGGCGTCGCCATCGTTGGCGGCCCCTTGACCATGTCGTTCCTCGTGCTGGAAATGACTCGCAATGTCGACGTCACCGCCGTGGTGCTGGCAGGCTGCATCGTCACCTCGATCTGCGTCCGCTTCATGTTCGGTCATTCCTTCTCGACATGGCGCCTGCATCTGCGCGGCGAGACCATCCGCAGCGCCAACGACGTCGGCTGGCTGCGCAACCTCACGGTCGAGCGGCTGATGCGCTCCGACGTCGGCAAGGTGCCATCGACCACGACGATCGCCGCCGTGCGCGGTGAATTCGCGCTGGGCTCGCGGCCCGGCATCGTCATCGTCAACAATGCCGACGAATATGTCGGCCTCGTCCTGCTGCCCGACCTGTTCTCCAGCGATCTCGACAGCATCGCCGACGACATCCAGGTGATCGAGCTCGCCCGCCTGACCGAGATCGTGCTGATCCCGGAAATGAACGTGAAGTCGGCGATGGCCGTGTTCGACGAGGCGGAAGCCGAGATGCTGGCGGTGGTCGATTCCACCGACAGCCGCAAGGTGGTCGGCTTCCTCACCGAGACGTTTGCCCGCCGCCGCTATGTCGAGGAGATCGACAAGGCAACGCGCGGCGTGCTCGGGGCGCTGTCGTAGGATCACTCCCGCAGGCGCAATCATGGAAGCGGGACGGCGTGCTTCGTGTGCCGCCGTCCGCGCCGGCTATCGGCCTGGTTGAGATGGGGAAGCGACGACGCACGCCACGATCCGTCGGACCAGTGGCAGCACCATCAGCAGCGTGGGAAAGGCGACGAGCCATGACAGCGCCCAGGCGCCCGGCCAGGTCGCGAGGAACGCCGGCGTCGCGCCGAGGCTCCGGAGCGTCGAAATGACCGACACCACGGCCGTCATGAGGATGGACAGCACAAATGGCATCACGATCGGCGCATAGCGCGCCGGCAGTTTGCGAACCGCAATCATCTGATTTCTCTTGAGGAAAAGGACGCGTCAGTCACGTTGAACCTGCGAAAATGCATCGATCCCGACGGCGTCGGTTGATGCGTTGGTTCACGTGAAACGCTTACGGCGACCGAAAAACGGCGCGGCTGTTCATTATCCGCTCAGGTTGAGTGGTTCAAGCTGCATCTGGTCGTTCGGTTTACAATCGTTCGAAGCGTGGCAGATTGCCGCGATCACGAAACTTTTCAATGGTTTGCACGTTGTGGATCGTTTCATATTTTGACTTTGAGCGAGAGCAAAGGACGGTGAGATGAGCGATAGGCCCGTAAATTCCAGGTTTGGCCGCAACACCGCATTGGCTGCGTTTGCGAGTCTGGCTCTGGCGACAGCTTCCGTCTCGCCCTCGTCTGCGGCAGCGGCCGGTTCGCCGACCGTCAGCGCGAACTCTGCGACGTCTAGCAGATCCGTTGCGACCGATTTCAGCGCCGCCCGCCGCCACCGCTACTATCGCCGGGGTCCAAATGCGGCAGGGCTTGCCTTCATGGGCGTGGCGGCAGGTCTGATCGGAGGTGCGATCGCAGAGAGCCGGCGCCAGGAGTACTACGAGAATCGCTATTATGACGGCCCGGGTCCTTACTATGGTGGTCAGGGATATTATGGCGGCGGTCCCTATTACGGTCCGCGTGGCTACTATCAGCCTTATTAGGCGCCTGTTCTCGCCGTAGCCCGGATTGCACGGAGCGTGTCATCGTGCGGCGGCTTCGCGCCGACCCGTTGGCTCCGTCCGGGCTACGCGTCTCTGTGTTGCCCGACGGCAAAATACCCGAGAGGGCGTCAACCCGCGCGCTATGAGACGAGCTAGCGACATTGAACGGCATGCTCGGGCTGTCGGAACAAGTTCGTTCGGTGTAGGATGGTGTCGCGAAGGAGAATTCACCCACGTATGGGATGAATGAGCCGCGCCATGGAAGACGCGCCATGGAAGAGAAATCTCCTCAAATGAGATTGGCACAGCCGCGGGGGACTGTGCTGACGAATATGGCCGTCGCAGCGTTGATAATTGCTGCGCTCTATTTCGGTCGTGAAATTTTTGTTCCCTTCGCGTTAGCAGTTCTCCTGAGTTTCGTTATGGCGCCCTTCGTGATGCGCTTACGTTCCTGGCGAATTCCGCGCACGATTTCTGTGCTGGTGGTCGTCTTCATCGGATTCTCGATCATATTTAGTCTAGGCGGTCTTATGGTTTCGCAGGCGACCCGGCTCGCCACCAAGCTGCCAGGCTATCAACAAACATTGAGTGACAAGATCGAAAGCCTGCGCGGCTTAATGGGCGGCGGCTCTGGAACATTGGAGCAGGCGTCGACAGTTCTGAAAGAATTGAAGACAGAGTTGCAGAATCGAGATGGGGCCGGTCGACCTACTGACGGCGAACTCACCAGACAGCCCTCAGACAAGCCGATACCCATACCCGTTGAGGTAAGGCAACCCGATCCTGGTGCTCTGACGACGTTTGGCGCAATCATCCAGCCACTGATTTCACCTTTAACGACGACAGGGATCGTCGTGATCTTTGTTGTCTTTGTCCTGCTGCAACGGGAAGATCTGAGGAATCGGCTTGTCCGACTGGCCGGATCCGCGGATATTCAACGCACGACTGCGGCCCTGGACGACGCCGGTAAGCGTCTGAGCAAGCTCTTTCTTACCCAGATCGCGTTCAATGGCGTGTTCGGTCTTGCAATAGGCTTAGGTCTTGAATTCATCGGTGTCCCCTCGGCTCCGCTATGGGGTCTGATCGCGATGATTATGCGATTTGTACCGTATATCGGTGCATTGATATCTGCGGTATTCCCTCTCATTCTCGCGGCGGCGGTGGGCACGGGCTGGCAGATGCTGATACTTACGGCGGCATTGTTCGTCGTGCTTGAGTTGCTCGCAGGACAGGTCCTCGAACCCTTGATTTTTGGGCATAGCTCGGGTCTTTCCCCGATTGCAATTATCCTGTCAGCGTCATTCTGGACGTGGCTTTGGGGGCCGGTCGGACTGGTGTTGGCCACGCCCTTAACAATTTGTCTCGTCGTCCTTGGGCGGCATGTCGATCGCCTCAAATTTCTTGACGTTTTGGCGACCGACCACCGCTGACGCCGCCGCAACTGGCTTATCAACGAATGCTGGCGGGAGATCCCATTGAAGCGGTGGAACAGGCACATGAATACCTGAATGACTCGTCGCTTGAGAATTATTATGACGACATCCTCTTGAAAGGCCTGAGACTCGCGGAGGCCGACCGTCAATTGGGTCACCTCGATCAGGACCGATTAAATCGGGTAGTCTCAACGGTGGAAGAATTGGTCGCTGAGCTGGGGGCACACCATGACGTGGAAGCAACAGGACCCAGTTCCCCGGATCTAAGCTCAAGCCCCGGAGCTGCCATTACATTCGAGCGAGCAGGCTCCGAGCATGCTTTGATTCCGGAGCCGCCGACCTCGTCTATTTCGGTCGTTTGCATCCCTGGTGCCGGGCGACTCGATGAGGCGACGGCGCTTGTGCTGGCGCAGCTTCTGCGGTACCGCGGGATTCAGGCAATTGCGGAAAAGGCTGATGCTTCATCAATGTCGAAATTGCTTTCGCTCGAATTGGCGAACACCGCGCTTGTATGTGTCTGCTATCTGAGTCAGCCGTCCACCGCCAAGATTCAGCACGTCGTTCGAGGGCTCAGTAAAAGGATTGGCGCAACCCGTATCCTGTTCGCTTTGCTGGGAACGGGAGCCGCAGAAACGGTGGGAAACGCTTCCAACGCGTTGGTAGCAAGCGGGTCGTTCGGTGCAGCCTTGGAAGCAGTCGTTCACGTGACCTCCGCGCAACCTGATGCGTCGGATCAGGCGAAGGCAGCTGCTCCGGCGTAAAAACGAATCTTTTGCTCCTCTGGATTGCCGGGCGTCGCTGAGCGACCATCCGCATCGGTCACCGGGTCCTGCGGAGAGCAAAAGGATGGGCGGGGACCGCGCGACGGTGACACTTGCGAATATTTGCCATCGCGCACCGCACATTTGGCCGGACCCAAAAGCTTCAGCAGGGACAATAGCGATCATTGCGACACGCGCGTGGAATGTCCACTCACGCCTCACAAGCAAAACATTCAGTTTGCACGGCCGCCATGACCCTTTGACCTAGGTCAATACTCTCAACGTGGGTTTACCTTGGAAGTAGCAACTATCGGAGCGACTGCACTCTTCGCCTGTATCTTGTGCGTAACGCCGATATCGCTCTTATGTCGCGCAAGCGAAACGTGTCGTGGTCTGTGGCAAGCAGCCTGAGCTAATCACGCAAGGAGGAGCTGTACATGGGTATCCTTGACGAGTTAATGGGCGGTGGGCAACGCCAGAAAGAGTATCGGGATTTCGTTGATCGATACGAACAAGGAAATCCGTCGGAGGGTTATTCCGATCAAGAGGTTCTCAAACGGTATGGTGATGTGTCACACGCCGTGCCGTCTGACCAGTACGCGCAGGCAGCGATAGAAGCGTTGGGCAAGCTTTCGCCGGAAGAACGGGCGGCGTTCGTGAAGATGCTGCAGGAGCGAGCCGCCGCGCGCGGCGTGGCGCTACCGGGACAAGTGGCCCCCGAACCGAAGGAACTGGGCGAGGTGCTCACCGATCTGCATGGGAGGCCCGGTCAGCTCCGGGATATCCTCGCCAGTGGCGATGCCCAGCCTCACGAGCAAGCCCAACCGTCGAACCCGATCATCGACATACTTGCGTCCCCGCAGGCAAAGGCCGTGCTCGCGGGGATCGCGGCCATGGTGGTCAAGCGTGTCATGCAGGGTTCATCCCGAACCGCGTAGCGCATGCGAGGCCCGCAGCCAAAGTCCGGTTGGGGTCATTCGGTTGACCTACCGGCAAGTCCGGGCAAGGTTCGCTATGCCGCCAAAAAAGCGGAAGCGAGTTATCCTGTCGCGACGCAACAGGAATGAACACGATGACCGAGAGCGACGGCCCGCCCATCGCCAAAGGGTCTGCGACTGTCAGCGCGTCGGCCATTGGTGCGTCTGCAGCACTCGCTGTCATCGCCCGGCTTGACCGGGCGATCTAGCATTCCAGAGAGGGCTGTGATCGAGCCGAGAGGCCGCGGCGTACTGGATTCCCCGCCTGCGCGGGGAATGACAATGGCACTTGGAGGACGCCGCCGCTGCCTCATACTCCGTCTCGTGCCCCGGACGCAGCGCAGCGCTCTTGCGGTGTGCTGCAGAGCCGCAGCCCATGTCTCCGCATTCTACCGTGTCGCTTTCTCGGTCCCGGCTCTGCGCAGCAACGCTTGCGCGTTGCAGCGCGTCCGGGACACGAGAGACGTCGCAGCAACCGCGTTCTACGCCCGTATCACCGTCCCGCCGGTGCCGACAGCGCGCCGTTGGCGTAGCGCTGCCAGTCGGGTGTGGTCGGCTGCGACGGCCAGAACGCGTTGGAGTCGCGGACCGACTGGGTGATCGGGGCGGGGTGTGCCTTGCTTCTGTGGTGGCGGTCGCTCGCGGCGGCGGTCTGGATGGTGGCGGCGGCAATCAGGGTGGCGCCGAGAATGGCAAAGGTCTTTCGCATGGTTGTTTCTCCCGTGACGGCGATTCAGGCTGCGAGAAAAATGTCGCCTGTGTTCGCGGTCGTGGCTGACATGGCGATGTGTCCTGCCGAATATCAGCCGGGCCGGTTTCACGATCCGAAGCGCGGCCATCACGTTGGGGCGAGCAAATTTTCTAGCGCCGGCCAAATATTCGGCAATCGCGCCCGCAGCGCCGGTGGACTTGCCCCCGGCAATCCGGTTCAATGAGGCGAATTGAGTTCTCAGGCGACAACGATGTCGAAATATCTGCTGGTCCTTGTCCTGATCGCCTCGCCGGCGGCCGCGCAGGTTAAGCTCACGCCAAAGACCTCGGCAGCGCATCCAGACCCGTGCGCCCCGATCGGGCGGACCGCGGACGGCAAGCTGGTCTACTCCATGAAATGCGAGAACCTGCCGGCGCCGCCTCCACCTCCGCCACAGGCGGAACTGAAGGAGGCGCCCCCTTCGGCCGCGCCTGCCGCCGAGCCCGAGCCGGAGGTGCGGCGGAGTGGTATTTTCGGCTGGTCCTACGACCGCAGATGACGGGCCGCGCCACTTGCGCGAAGCCCGATGGAATGCTCTTTGCTTGAAAATTCCCCGTGGGCCTTTGGCCCCCGATCCAGAGAGATGAGATGAGCAAACTCGTTATCCGCGCCGGCGACTTCACCTTCGATGCCCGCTTCGAGGAGCAACTGGCGCCCAAGACCGTCGCTGCGTTCCGCAAGGCGCTGCCGTTCGAAAGCCACATCATCCATGTGCGCTGGAGCGGCGAGGGCGTGTGGATGCCGCTCGGCGATCTCGATTTCGGCGTCGGCTACGAGAACCACACCAGCTATCCCGCGCCGGGTCAGATCATCCTCTATCCCGGCGGCATCAGCGAGACCGAGATCCTGCTCGCCTATGGCGGCGTGCACTTCGCCAGCAAAATGGGCCAGCTCGCCGGCAACCATTTCATCACGCTGACCTCGGGCCTCGAGAATCTCGCGACCCTCGGCAAGAGCGTGCTGTGGAAGGGCGCCCTGCCGATCCGCTTCGAGGAAGTCTGAGTGACGGATACTCGCTACCCGCGCGATCTCCGCGGTTACGGCCGCAACCCGCCGCATCCGCAATGGCCCGACAATGCGCGGGTCGCGGTGCAGTTCGTCGTCAATTTCGAGGAGGGCGGCGAGAACAACATCTTGCACGGCGATCGCACCTCGGAAGCGTTTTTGTCCGACGTCCTCGGCGCGCAGCCCTGGCCAGGCAAGCGTCACGCCAATATCGAGTCGATGTTCGAATATGGCTCGCGCGCCGGCTTCTGGCGGCTGTGGCGGGTGTTCAACGAGCGGAAGTGGCCGACCACCGTGTTCGGCGTTGCCACCGCGCTGAAGCGGAATCCCGAGATTGTCGCGGCGATGAAGGAGTCAGGCTGGGACATCGCAAGCCACAGCCTGAAATGGATCGAGCACAAGGACATGACCGAGGCGCAGGAGCGTGCCGAGATCGCCGAGTCCATTCGCGTCCACACCGAGGCGACGGGCTCGCGGCCGCTCGGCTGGTACACCGGGCGCTCCTCGATCAACACCAACCGCCTCCTGATGGAGGAGGGCGGCTTCCTCTATCTCTGCGACTCCTATGCCGACGATCTGCCCTACTGGGTCAAGGGCGCGAACGGCAAGCAGCTCATCATTCCCTATACGCTTGACGCCAACGACATGCGCTTCATCAACCCGCAGGGGTTTGCCGAAGGCGAGCAGTTCTTCACCTATCTGAAGGACGCCTTCGACGTGCTCTATGCCGAGGGCGAGACCGCGCCGAAGATGATGTCGGTGGGGCTGCACTGCCGCCTTGCCGGCCGGCCCGGCCGTGCCGCGGGACTGATCCGCTTCCTCGACTATATCGGCAAGCACGATCGCGTCTGGGTGCCGACGCGGCTCCAGATCGCGCAGCACTGGCACGACAAGCATGCCCATCTTGCCGCCGACGCATTCGAGATCGGGTGAGGACGATGGCGCAAATCTCGCTCGCCGATCTCAATGCTGCTGATAAGGCCAGCTTTGTCGCGGCCCTCGCCAACGTCGTCGAATATTCACCGTGGATTGCGGAGAAACTCGCCGGGCAGCGCCCGTTCGCCGGTATCAACCAGTTGCACTCAGCGCTGATGGCAGCGATCCAGAGCGCCGAGCCCGACGTGCAGCTCGCGCTGATCCGGGCGCATCCCGATCTCGCCAACAAGACCCAGCGTGCAGCGGGGCTCACTGCAGAATCGACCGACGAGCAGAACAGCGCCGGCCTCGACCGGCTGTCGGAGGCCGAATACGCGGCGTTCGAGCGCGTCAACAATGCGTACCGCGACAAGTTCGGCTTCCCCTATATCGTCTGCGTGCGCCGTCACACCAGGGATTCCGTGCTGCGCGACTTCGAGACGCGGCTGCGCAATATCGCCAAGACCGAGACGCGGCGTGCGATCGAGGAGATCGGCCGCATCTCCGCGCTGCGGCTCGATCAGCTCGTCGTCGCCGACGACAAGCTGAAAGTGCATGGCCGGCTTTCCACGCATGTGCTCGACAATCACGCCGGAAAGCCTGCAGCCGGCATCCCGGTGGAGCTCGTCGAGCTCGCGAGCCTCGGTGAGAGCCGCGTGATCGCGCGCGCAATCACCAATGCCGATGGCCGCACCGACCAGCCGCTGATCGGCGGCCGTCCGCTGCCGATCGGCCGCTACGAGCTCAAATTCAGCGTTGCCAAATATTACGCCGAGCGCAACGTGCCGCTGTCAGACCCGCCGTTCCTCGACGAGATCCCGCTGCGCTTTGCGATCAGCGAGCCGGAAAGCCACTACCATGTGCCGCTGCTGGTCACGCCGTGGAGCTACTCGACCTATCGCGGAAGTTAATTCCCAAACTTCTCGTGCAGCGCCGGAAACAGCCGGTCCGGCTTGAACGGCGGCGCGGTGAAGCGGATGCCGGTGGCATCCGCGATCGCATTGCCGAGCGCGGCGGTGACCGGATTGTACGGGCTCTCGCTCATCGACTTGGCGCCGAGCGGCCCGATCGTGTCGGAGGTCTCGGCAAAGAAGACCTCCGTGCGCGGAACGTCTGCGAAGGAGGGCAGGTGGTAGTCGCGGAATTTCGGGTTGGTGACGCGACCGGTCGCGTCGATCACCATCTCCTCGTAGAGCGCCGCCCCGATTGCCTGCGCGACGCCGCCCTCGACCTGGCCGCGGCACTGCATGGGATTGGCGACGACGCCGGCGTCCGCCGCCTGCACGCTCCGGAGAATCTTGATCTCGCCGGTGCCCTTGTTCACGGCGACGCGAAAGCCCTGGACGTTGAAGCCGACCGAGCGCGGCGTCCCCTCGGAATTGCCGCGGGCCGCGAACGGCTGCCCGCGTTCGCGCGCAAGCTTCGCGAGTTCTGCAAACGACATCCGCCGGACGCCGCTGACGACGGCTTCGTCGTCGAGCGTGCAGCTCGCGGCGTCGCACAGCCAGGCGCTGGCGGCCACCGCTCTCAGCTCGGTCGCAAGCTGCATAGCGGCTGCATGCGTTGCCTTGCCGGCAACGAAGGTGCCTGCACTGCCATAGGCGCCGGTGTCGTGACCGCCATGGGCGGTATCGGACTGGCGCAGGCAGATGCGGTCGACGGTGGTTGCGAGCGTCGTCGCCGCGATCTGCCGGTGCACGGTGCTGGTGCCGTTGCCGAACTCGGCGGTGCCGACGGTGAGGTCGAAGCCGCCGTCGTCGTTGAGCGCGATCATCGCATCCGCGAGATGGCCGGCCGGCGGCACCGTGTCGATCATGGTCAGTGCCACGCCGTCGCCGATCAGCCACTCCGGCGTCAGGTCCGGCTGCGGGCCATCGGCCTGCATGGCGCGTTCGACGAGGTCGAGGCACTGGTCGAGCCCGTAGGAGCCATAGAGCACGTCGTGAAATTCGGACGGCGGCGGTGACAGCATGGGATCGCCTGGTTTGACGACGTTGCGCCGGCGCATGTCGTAGGGGCTGATGCCGAGCTGCCGTGCCAATTCGTCGATCGCGGCTTCGATCGCGATCTGCGTTTGAGGCAGGCCGTAGCCGCGAAACGCGCCCGACGGCACCGTGTTGGTGTAGACGGCGAAGCCGTCGACCTTCTTGTTCGGACAGTTGTAGACGGCGATGGACTCGGACAGCGAGTGGAACATCACGGGGCCGGCATGATTGCCGTAGGCGCCGGTGTTGGAGAGCACCTCCAGCTGGAGCGCGGTGAGCCGGCCGTCGGCATCGGCACCGGCCTTGATGTGGACCCGCATCGGATGCCGCGTCGAGGTCGCGATGAACTGCTCCTCGCGGGTCAGCTCCAGCTTGACCGGTCGTCCGGTCTTGAGCGTCGCGAGCGCCAGAATGTCCTCGACGAACATCTCCTGCTTGCCGCCAAAGCCGCCGCCGACGCGTTCGCAGAACACGCGGACCTTGTCCATGGGGAGCCCAAAGATGTCCGACAGCGCGCGGCGGGTCAGGAACGGCACCTGCGTCGAGGTGCGGACATTGAGCACGCCGGAAGCGTCGAGCCAGGCGAGGCCGCCATGGGTCTCCAGTGCCGCATGCTGCACGCGGTGGCTGTGGAAGGTGGCCTCATAGGTGACGGCGGACGTGGCGAGTGCCGCCGCCACGTCGCCGTATTCGCCGTGCGTCTCCGCCGCGAGGTTACGCTGGGGATCGGCGATGCGGTTCGCGGTGGTGCGGTCAGGATGAATGACAGGTGCACCCGGTACCATCGCCTGCTCCGGGTCGATCAGCGCAGGCAGGATTTCGTAATCGACCTTCAGCCGCCGGCACGCCTCCTCGGCGGCGGCCTCGCTCTCGGCGACGACGGCGGCGACCTTCTGGCCGATGAAGCGGACGACGTCATCGAGGATGCGGGTATCCTCCGGATCCATCCAGTCCTTCTCATGCCGCGCGGTCGAGATCAGCACCGACGGCGCATCCTCATGCGTCAAGACCGCGTGCACGCCGGGCACGCGTAGCGCGTCCGACTTGTCGATCGCGACGATTTTCGCGTGGGCGTGCGGCGAACGCTGCAGCTTGATGTGCAGCAGGCCGTCGATCTGGGTGTCGAAGGTGTAGCGCGCCTTGCCGCGCACGACGTCGGGGCCTGCCGGGGCCGGAAGGCTGCGGCCGAAGGCAGCGCCGGCCTCGACGCTCTCCTCGACATTGGTCTTGCCGAGCAGTGCGTCCTCGATCGAGCGATAACCGGTGCAGCGGCAGATATTGCCCTTCAGCGCCGATCCGAGGTCGGTGCGCTGCGCCTGGTTCAGCGAGGCGCAGGTCAGGATCATGCCGGCGGTGCAGAAGCCGCATTGGAAGCCCTGCGCATCGAGGAAGGCCTGCTGCATCGGATGCGCGCCGTGGTCGCCAGCGAGGCCTTCGATCGTGGTGACGGCGCGCCCTTCGGCGCGGAACGCCGGGATCAGGCAGCTATGCACCGGCTCGCCGTCGAGCAGCACGGTGCAGGCGCCGCAATCGCCGGCATCGCAGCCCTTCTTCACGCCGAAATGGCCGAGCTCGCGCAGGAACGTGCGCAGGCACTGGCCGGCGCGCGGCTCTTGCGGGAACGTCTTGCCGTTGACCTCGAAACTCATGACGACGTCGTCCCCACGAGTTCGCCGCGAATCTCCTCGGCGAGCCGTAGCGTCATATGCTTGCGCCAGATCAGCTTGCCGTGGATGTCAGTGTGGTACAGATCATCCGGGATCTGCTGCGCGATCGCGTCGCGAAGCGCGCCCGCGTCCGGAGCCTTCTGAAAGGACAGCTGGATCGGTCGCACGGTCGATGCGGTCACCGACAGCGTCAGCGTGCCATCGCTATCCAGGCTGCCGATCAGAAGCGCCGCAGAGCGGCCGACCGGCGCCAGCGAGATCTGGCGAAAGGCCGTGCGGCGCTTCAGCGCGGCAACCGGGATATCGATCTGCCGGATCAGGTCGCCTGGCGTCAGGCGGTTGCGCTGGTTGCCGGTGACGAAGTCGACGACGGGTATCTTCTCTTCACCGCCGTTGGCCTTCCAGATGATGCAGACGCCGTCCAGCGCTGATGTGAGCGAGATCATCGGTCCCGCCGGCAGCGACATGCAGAGATTGCCGCCGACGGTCGCGGTCTTCCAGATCTTGAATGACGCAAGGAACGCCCGGCAGCACTGGCCGATCAGCGGGGCTGCGAGCCAGTCGGGCGGGCAGGCGAAACCGTCGAGCTGCGTGATAGTGCAGGTGGCGGAGATGGTGAGATGGGTGTCGGTGATCGTGAGCGCCGGCCATTTCAGGTCAGTGAGATCGATCAGCCGCTTCAGGTGGACCTGGGGCTCCGAGAACAGCCAGGTGCCGCCAGCGAGCCAAGCATCACCTTCCCCCCAGGCGGGCAGCTGCGCGCGCGTTTGCGGATGGGCCACCGTCGTGATGGTATTCAGATCCATGGCTGCGCCAAAGCTTCCGCCCGGTGAATCGTACAGATGAGTCTTGCAAGACCGGAGCCAAGTCGCAACAAGCAAGTCGTAGCATGAAGGTGATCGGGCCCACGGCCGCCTTGCCGGCCTTGTCATCAGCGGATGTGAGGAGACCACGATCATGAGCGATGCAAAGCCGATCTGGATCAGGGATCCCCTTGCCATCCTCGCTGATGGTGCCGAGCGCGGGATCGTGGTGAGTGATGGCCGGATTGTCGAGCTCGTGCCGGCCGGTGGCAGGCCTGCGACGGCGGATGTCGCGGTGTTCGACGCGGGCGAGCATGTCGTCCTGCCGGGCCTGATCAACACACATCATCATTTCTACCAGACGCTGACGCGGGCGCTGCCGGCGGCGATGGACCGCGAGCTGTTTCCCTGGCTCCAGGCGCTCTATCCGGTGTGGGCGAGGATGACGCCTGAAGCACTCGAGCTCGGCGTCACCGTGGCGATGTCCGAGCTCCTGCTCTCGGGCTGCACCACCACAACGGATCACCACTATGTGTTCCCGGCGGGGCTCGAGGAGTCCGTCGACATCGAGGTCGCAGTCGCAAATCGGCTCGGTGTCCGGGTGCTACTCACGCGCGGCTCGATGAACCTGTCGCAGCGCGACGGCGGCCTGCCGCCTGACGGCGTCGTACAGGACGAGGACACGATCCTCGCCGACAGCGCGCGGGTGGTTGCAAAGCATCACCAGCGCGGCGCGGATGCGATGGTGCAGATCGCGCTGGCGCCATGTTCACCTTTCTCGGTGACGACGTCCCTGATGCGCGCCACCGCCGATCTCGCCAACAAGCTCGACGTCCGCCTGCACACCCATCTCGCCGAGACCGAGGACGAGACCAAATTCTGCCAGCAGATGTATGGCTGCCGTCCGCTCGACTATCTCGAGCAATGCGGATGGCTCAATGCGCGGACCTGGCTCGCCCACGGCATCTTCTTCAATGCGGAGGAGATGAAGCGGCTCGGCAAGGCGAAGACGACCATCAGCCATTGCGCGTGCAGCAATCAGATTTTGGCGTCGGGCTGCTGCCCGGTGTGCGAGATGGAGGAGGCCGGTGTCGGCATCGGCATCGGCGTCGACGGTTCGGCGTCGAATGACGGATCGAACCTGATGCAGGAGGTGCGGGCGGCGTTCCTGCTGCAGCGGGCGCGCTACGGAGTGGCCAAGGTCAGCCACAAGGATGCGCTGCGCTGGGCGACCAAGGGCTCGGCGGCCTGCGTCGGCCGGCCGGAACTGGGTGAGATCGCCGTCGGCAAGGCTGCCGATCTCGCCCTGTTCAAGCTCGACGAGCTGCGCTTCTCCGGTCACGGCGATCCGCTGGCCGCGCTGGTGCTGTGCGGGGCGCATCGGGCCGACCGGGTGATGGTGGCGGGACAATGGGCCGTGATCGACGGCGCGATCCCGGGACTGGATGTTCCCGATCTCATTCGCCGCCACAGTTCCGCGGCGCGGGCGATGCAGGCGGGATAATCCGGGCAAAAAGAAAGAGGGGGCGACCACAAGTGCCGGGTGCTTCTGGCCACCCCCTCCGAACCTCCTCCGGGAGGAGCAGGTGATCTAGGCAATGCAAGAAGCGTGCTACTTGCCCGGAAGCTTGTCGTCGATGCCCTTGACGTAGAAATTCATGCCGAGGATCTGGCCGTCATCGAGGTGATCGCCACCTTTGCACTCGACCGGCTTGCCGTCCTGCCCAATGACCGGGCACTTGAACGGATGCAGCTTGCCCGCTGTGATTGCGGCCTGGGCATCCTCGGCGAGCTTCTTCACGTCGTCAGGCATGTTGGTGTAGGGCGCCATCGCAAACATATGGCTGTCGAGGCCACCCCAGCTGTCCTCGGACTTCCAGGTGCCGGCGAGCTCGGCCTTGACGCGCTCGATGTAATAAGGGCCCCAGGTGTCCAGGATCGAGGTGAGCTGGGTCTTCGGCCCGAACTTGATCATCTCGGAATCCTGGCCGAAGGCGAGCTTGCCGCGTTCGCTGGCAATCTGCATCGCCGCCGGCGAATCCGTGTGCTGCATGATCACGTCGGCGCCCTGGTCGATCAGCGCCTTGGCGGCGTCGGCCTCCTTGCCCGGGTCGAACCAGGTATTGGCCCAGATGATCTTGACCTTGATATTCGGGTTGATGGTCTGCGCCGCCAGGATCGTCGCGTTGATGCCGGAGACGACCTCCGGAATCGGGAACGAGCCGATATAGCCGAGCACGCCGGACTTCGACATCTTGGCCGCGATCAGGCCCTGGATGTAGCGGCCCTGCCACCATTTGGCCGAGTAGGTCGACATGTTCGGGTTGCGCTTGTAGCCAGTGGCGTGCTCGAAATGCACGTTCGGATATTTCTTGGCGACTTTCAGCGTCGGGTCCATGTAGCCGAACGAGGTCGTGAAGATCAGCTTGTTGCCGGCGCGGACGAGCTGCTCGATGGAGCGCTCGGCGTCGGGACCTTCGGGCACGTTCTCGAGATAGGTGGTCTCGATCTTGTCCCCCAGCTCCTTCACCAGGGCCTGGCGCGCGAGGTCGTGCTGGTAGGTCCAGCCCAAGTCTCCGATCGGACCCAGATAGATGAAGCCGACTTTCAGCTTGTCGGCGGCGGAGGCTGCGCTGACGCTTCCGGCAAGCAAAAGCCCGGCAGCCAGCGCAAGAAGTGATTTCCTCATCATCAATCTCCAAACATCAGGGGACAGCCACGATCCGCAACGTGCGCGCCCCATCGCGCCCGCCGCGGAAATGAAACGCTAGCGGTCCGGCACGAACACGGTGCCGAGCGCGGCCGGCGCGGTCGAGCCGCCGGTGCGCGCGCGTGAGAGCAGGACCAGGACGATGACGGTTGCGAGGTAAGGCAGCGCCGACATGAATTGCGAGGGAATGCCGACGCCCCAGCCCTGAGCGTGGAGTTGCAGGATCGTCACCGCGCCGAACAGATAAGCGCCGACCACGAGCCGGCCCGGCCGCCAGGACGAAAACACGACCAGCGCCAGCGCGATCCAGCCGCGCCCCGCGGTCATGCCGGGAATGAAGAACGGCGTGTAGGCGAGCGGCAGATAGGCGCCGGCAAGGCCTGCGCAGGCGCCGCCGAACATCACGGCGAAGGTGCGGATGCGCAGCACGGGGTAGCCGAGCGCATGCGCGGAGACATGGTTGTCGCCGCAGGCGCGCAAGATCAACCCCGCCCGCGTGCGGTACAGGAACCACCAGACGCCGACGACGAGCGCGATGGAGAAATAGACGAAGGCGTCCTCGCCGAACAGCACCCGGCCAATCAGCGGCATGTCCGTGAGGCCGGGAATATAGAGGTGCATCGCGGGCGTGATGCGCTCGCCGACGAAGCCGGCGCCGATCAGGCCGGACAGGCCGACGCCGAGGATGGTCAGCGCGAGACCCGTTGCAACCTGGTTGACGGCGAGCCCGAGCGTCATCAGCGCGAACACCAGCGACATCAGTGTGCCCGCGACGATGCCGAACAGCGCGCCGATGAAGATCGATCCGGTCAGCCACGCGCCGGCAAAGCCGCAAGCCGCGCCGACGATCATCATGCCCTCGACGCCGAGATTGAGGACACCGGAGCGCTCGGTGACGAGCTCGCCGGTCGCCGCGATCAGCAGCGGCGTCGAGGCGGCGAGCACAGCGAGGATGATGGCTTCAACCAGTTCCACGGGCCACCTGTCGGTTCGGGAAAACCAGCTTGAAGCGATAGAGAATGAGCGAATCGCAGGCGAGCACGTAGAACAGCAGAATGCCCTGGAATACCTTGGTGACGTCCAACGGGATCTTCATCGCGATCTGCGCCTGCTCGCCGCCGATAAAGGTCAATGCGAGGAAAAGGCCTGCAATTAATATTCCAAGCGGGTTCAGCCGGCCGAGGAAGGCGACGATGATCGCGGTAAAGCCGTAGCCGGGCGAGATGCCGGGCTGAAGATGCCCGACCGGACCCGCGACCTCGATGATGCCGGCGAGCCCGGCGAGCGCGCCTGACACAGCGAAAGTCAGGATGACCAACTGGTTGGCGTTGAAGCCGCCGAACCGTGCGGCGCGCGGCGCCGCGCCGACCACGCGAATCTCGAAGCCCTTGATGGTTCGGCCGAGCAGGATCGCGGCGGCCGCGACGACGAGCAGGGCGATGATCGAGCCGAGATGCAGCCGGCCGCCTTCGATCAGCAGCGGCACCGTTGCGACCGGATCGAACTCCGCGGTGGTAGGGAAGTTGAATCCATGCGGATCGCGCCAGGGTCCACGTACGAGATAGTCGAGAAAGAGGTCGGCGACATAGACCAGCATCAGGCTGGTCAGGATTTCGCTGGCGCCGAACTTCACCTTGCAAATCGCCGGGATCAGCGCATAGAGCGCGCCCGCTGCGGCGGCGAGCACGAGCATCGCCGGCAGCACCCAGGCCCCGGCATCGGTGCCCTGCGTCTTCACTGCGATCCAGCTTCCGGCCACCGCGCCGATCAGGAATTGGCCCTCGGCGCCGATGTTCCACGTGTTGGCGAGATAGCAGAGCGACAACCCGATCGCGATCATCACCAGCGGCGTGGCCTTCACTGCGATCTCCTGGAGCGAATAGCCGTCGGTCAGAGGGGCGATGAAATAGGCATGCAGCGCGAGTAGCGGATTCTTGCCGAGGATCGCGAACAGGATGATCATGGTCACGATCGTGAGCCCGATCGCGATCAGCGGCGAGACCAGCGCGATCGTGTTGGAGCGCTCGACGCGCTTCTCAAGCACCAACTGCATGCGCGGCCTCCTTCGGCTCCAGGCTGCTGCCCCCCATCAACAGGCCGAGTTTTTCGCGCGTGGCTTCGCTCGTTGCAAGCGGCGTCGACAGCCGGCCATGGAACATCACGGCGATGCGGTCGGCGATTTCGGCGAGCTCGTCGAGATCCTGGCTGGTGACGAGCACGGCGGCGCCTGCGGTAGCGAGATCAAGCAGCGCCTGACGGATCACGGCGGCGGCGCCGGCATCGACGCCCCATGTCGGTTGGCTCACCACCAGCACCGCGGGGTTGCGCAGGATCTCGCGGCCGACGATGAACTTTTGCAAATTGCCGCCGGACAGGCTCGCAGCTTCCGGATCCCGCTTGGCCTTGCGAACGTCGAACGTTTCCGTCGCGCGATCCACGGTCTTCAGTGTCGCCGCGGTGTCGATGAAGCCGTGATGGACCATGCCGCTGGCGGCGTGGCCGGTGAGCAGCGCGTTCTCCGACAGCTTCATGCGCGGCGCGGTGCCGTGGCCGAGCCGTTCCTCCGGGACGAAGGCCGCGCCCAGTTTGCGGCGCTGGGTGATCGAGAGGTGGCCGGCGGCGATGCCTTCGATCACGACGGTGCCGGGGTCCTTCGACAGGCGTTCGCCGGAGAGCGCGGCGAACAACTCGTCCTGGCCATTGCCGGCGACGCCGGCGATGCCGAGGATCTCGCCGCCCTTCTGCTCGAATGAGATGTGCTCGAGCCGCACGCCATGCGCCTCGCTCGGCGCGAGTGAAAGGTCGTTGACGACGAGCCGCGGCACGGTGGTCTTGCGGCCTGCCGGTGCCTTCACTTCCCTGATCTCGCCGCCGACCATCATCCGCGCGAGCGAGGCCGCGGTCTCGAGCCGGGGATTGCAGGTCTCGACCTTCTTGCCGCCGCGCAGGATCGTGGCGGTGTCGCAGAGCCGCTTCACTTCGTCGAGCTTGTGGCTGATGTAGAGGATGGCGCGGCCTTCGGCCTTGAGGCGTTCCAGCACGATGAAGAGCTGGTCGGCTTCCTGCGGCGTCAGCACGGCGGTGGGTTCGTCCAGGATCAGGAATTTCGGATCCTGCATCAGCGCGCGGACGATCTCGATGCGCTGGCGCTCGCCGACCGACAATTGCCAGACCTCGCGCCTGGGATCGAGCGGCAGTCCATAGGTCTTCGACACCTGCTCCAGCCGCGCCGACATGTCCTTGAAGGATTCTCGTCCATCGAGGCCGAGCGCGACGTTCTCGGCAACGGTGAGATTGTCGAACAGCGAGAAATGCTGGAACACCATGCCGATGCCGCGGCTGCGCGCGTCCGACGGACCCGACAGCACGATGGGCTGGCCCTGCCAGCGGATCTCGCCGGCGCTGGGCTGGATCAGCCCGTAGATCGCCTTGACCAGCGTCGACTTGCCGGCGCCGTTCTCGCCGAGCAGAGCGTGGATTTCCTTGGGCCAGATACCAATGTCGATGGAATCGTTGGCGAGGAAATCACCATAGCGCTTGGTGAGCCCGATCGTCTGAAGCAGAGGGGGCTCGTCAGAATGCAGGTCGTTGGACGTCTGGTCTAACATTCGCTGATGCGCTGGCACGGGGGTGAAGTGCCTCAATTGTGGGCTAGTTTAAACCGTCGCGTAAGATGTGAAAAAGCGTCATCCCTTGCTCAACGCTTCGGCAGGCGGTCTGTGTCGCGAGTCGCGGCCCTTGTCAGTCGATGATCGTCGCCATCCGACATCAGGGAGAGCCATTGCGGCGGCCTCCTGCGAGAGACGCCTGTTGCAAATTTGTGACGGCTCAAACCAATTCGGAACCCGCTGTGCAGGCCTGACGTGAACTTGAGCAAAGTCGCGCCGGCGCGCGTATGCAAATCCCGACCGGGCCAACGGTCGCTGTCGTCAATTGTGTCTGCATTCTTGCGCCGCCACAAAAGACAAATGAAATCAAACGGGAATGTTCGGCATCGCGTCACCGCGCGCACGCAACAGTGAAACGGAAAAAATCCTCGAATTCCTGGGTTGAAAGGCCACTTCCTGCCGAAACAAGCGGCATGCCTTGAAAGAAGTTGAGGCTTCTCACTCCGGGAGATCGGCGCAAGTGTCGCACCCAAGGGGCGTTCATTTTTACGTGTCGAAACTTGGGGGTATTCAGGATGTCGTTTCGTTTCAGGGCAATCGCAACCGCGGCGCTGTCGATTGCTATACTCGCTACCAGTGGCCTGGCTCAGGCAGCGGACCTGCCGGTCAAGGCTGCCAAGAAAGCGTCGGACGTCCCGTTCTTCCTGGTGATCGACAATCGCGTCACGTTCTCCTGGATGCCCAAGGGCACTGACCCCGGCATGTGGAGCGTCAATCCGAACGGCAGCATCAACGGTACGACCGCCAAGCAGGTTTATTCGTTCACGCACTTCGACCTCTGGGCCTACGGCACCAACTTCTTTACCATCTCCATGTTCAAGTCGGGTCATAACGACCCTGCTTCGCCCTGTATCGCACCTGGTCTGTCCTCCTCCTTCGGTGCAGCCGACTGCGCCGGCGCGACCGAGATCTACGGCCTATTCCGCTCGACCTTCGGCTGGAACCAGCTCTTCAACACCAAGGCCTTCACCACGGGGCCGCTGCAGAACATCTCGTTTGAAGTCGGTATGGATGGCAATTCCGAGAACACCTTCTTGGCGCCCGCGAAGCGGGACGTCGTTGCCGGTCTCCAGTTCGCCTTCGATCTTCCTTACAAGGGCTACATCAACATCGCGCCCTTGATGTACTGGGAGTTCTCCAACCACAACGCCTTCACTCAGTGCGGCAGCGGTTTTGCTGGCCCCCTCCCGGGTGTGAGCTGCAATTCCGATGGCAATGTCAGCTACAACCCGACCTGGGCCGTCGAAATCAACTACTACATGGACCTCGGTTTCCTGCCGCCGAACATGCAGTTCTGGTCCATCAGCGGCCGCGCCGGCTGGTATGGAGCGAAGGGCGACTCGAACGGCCTTCCCGCGCTCTCCGGCCCTGGCCGGTTCTCTACTGCTTCCAAGGTCGAGTTGAACAGCGAACCGATCCGTCTGACCTTCGACGCTTCGAAGGCCGCCTGGGGTGACAAGTACTCGCACTTCGTCGACCTCTGGGTCGCCTACCGCTACTGGCAGAACAAGTTCGGCCTCGACCACAACGCCATGCCCGGCGTCTGCACGGTCGCCCCGACCGGCCAGAGCACCAACAGCTGCACCGAGTCGACGGTTTACGGGGGTATCACTGTGAAGTTCTGATCGGCTGAAGGTCTTCAGGTTAGGATGGCGCCGCGCAGAGATGCGTAGCGCCATCGGCGTTTGTAAGAGCGTAGGGTGGGCAAAGGCGCGGCGCGCCGGGCCCACCATCTCTCCGAGCGGTTGGGATTGGTGGGCACGCTTCGCTTTGCCCACCCTACGAAGTCGAGTTCTTGGAGTTCGCTACTTCGTCCACGCGCCGTCGTGGAGCGCCTCGGCCTCGTCCTCCAGCAGCGGCCCAACGACTTCCGTCGGCCGCTGGCCGCTGGCAAAGACCTCGCGGCACGGCAAATCGAGCGTGGGGTTCTCCGGATGGTTGCCGGTGATGCCGCGCAGGCGGTGCTCGCTGAGGCCGTAGACCACACGGCCGATGCCGGCCCAGTAGATCGCGCCGGCACACATCGCGCAGGGCTCTGCGGAGGAATAGAGCGTGGCTTTCGCCAGCACCTCGCGGTCGAGCATACGGCAGGCCTGCGTGGCCGCGAGGCGCTCGGCATGCGCAGTGCCGTCGTGGTCGGGCATGTAGCCGTTCTCGGTCTCGATCAGCACCTTGCCATCGGCATCGACGACGACGCAGCCGAACGGATGGTTGCCATGGGTGAGCGAGCGGCGGGCGACCGTAAAGGACAGGCGGAGGAAGTGCTCGTCGCGCTCGGATCCGCCGCTCATCGCTCGTCCCTGGTCAATGCCCCGCCATATGCCGGCCGACCACGGTAAGATCGACTTCGCTGGTTCGTGCTTCATACACGAATTCGCCGTGGAACATCACTACCAGCCGATCGGAGAGTTCGAGCAATTCGTCGAGGTCCTCGCTGACGAGCAGCACGGCGGCGCCACGGTTGCGGGCGGCCATGATCTCGGCGTGGATCTGCGCCACCGCCGCGAAGTCGAGGCCGAAGCAGGGATTGGCCGAGATCAGCACCTCGACGTTGCCGCCAAGCTCGCGCGCCAGCACGGCGCGCTGGACGTTGCCGCCCGACAGCGCCGCGATCGGCGTATCGGGCGTGCGGGTCTTGATCTTGTACTGCGCGATTTTCTTCTTTGCATCGTCCCGGAAGGCGCCGCGATTGAGCCACCAGCCGCCGCTGGCGAAGGGCGCGCGGTCGAATTCGCGGAAGGCGATGTTGTCGGCGACGCTCATGCCGCCGACGCAGGCGTTCTTCAGCGGCTCCTCGGGCAGGAGCGACATCTTGTGGCGGCGCATTTCTTCGCGGCTGGCATGATAGGAATCGCCGGCGACGCGGACTTCCCCGCTCTCCGCCTCGCGCTGGCCGGCCAACACCTCGACCAGCTGGCGCTGGCCATTGCCGGAGACGCCGGCAATGCCGACGATCTCGCCGGCGCGGACCGTGAGTGAGACGTCATGCACGGCGATGGCGCCTGCGTCGTCGAGCGCGCGGACTTTCGCCAATTCCAGTTGGGCCCGGCCGGCTTCGCCGGTGCGCGGCGGCTGCACGGTCAGTTCCTCGGCGCCGATCATGGTTCGCGCCATCGCATCCGGGGTGAGTTCGGAAACCTTGCCGGCACCTGCGAGCTTGCCGCGGCGCAGGATCGTGACGTCGTCGGCGAAGGCCATGACCTCGCGGAATTTATGCGTGATCATCAGGATGGTCAGTTCGCCCTTGACGACCATGTCGCGGAGCATGCCGAGCACTTCGTCGGCCTCCGCCGGCGTCAGTACCGAAGTCGGCTCGTCCAGGATCAGGAAGCGGCGCTGCAGATAGAGCTGCTTGAGGATCTCGCATTTCTGCCGCTCCCCGGCGGAGATGTCGGAGACCTTGGCGCCGAGCGGCACCTTGAACGGCATCCGCGCCAGAAAAGCCTCGAGCTCCTTCATCTCCTTTGGCCAGTTCACCACGGCCGGCACATCGTCGCGGGCCAGCACGAGGTTTTCGGCGACCGTCATGGCCGGCACCAGGGTAAAATGCTGGTAGACCATGCCGAGGCCGAGCGCGTGAGCGTCCTTTGGATTTGCGATCGACTGCTCGCGGCCGCCGACCAGGATGTCGCCTTCGGTCGCGTGGTAATAGCCCATGATGCATTTGACGAGCGTCGACTTGCCGGCGCCGTTCTCGCCGAGCAGCGCGTGGAACGAGCCCGGCCGCACCTTCAGCTCGACATTGTCGAGCGCGAGGAAATCGCCGAAGCGCATGGTCATGGCGATGGCGTCGACGCCGAAGGCGCCTGCTGGCGGCGGCGTTTCGCCGATGATCACGAAATAGCTCCGATGAAGGCGTCGGACGTCGAGACCGCGCCGAACACGCCGCCCTGCATCTTGATCATCTTCAGCGCGTGCTCGTGGTTGCTCTTGTCGGTGGCGCCGCAGCAATCGTGCAGCAGGACGCATTCGAAGCCGCGGTCGTTGGCCTCGCGCATGGTGGTGTGGACGCAGACGTCGGTGGTGATCCCGGTCAGCACGATATTCTCGATGCCGCGCACGCGCAGGATCAGCTCCAGGTCGGTGGCGCAGAACGAGCCCTTGCCGGGCTTGTCGATGATGGGCTCGCCCGGCAGTGGTGCAAGCTCTTCGATGATGTCCCAGCCCGGCTCGCCGCGCACCAGGATACGGCCGCAGGGACCAGGATCGCCGATGCCGGCGCCGATCTGGCGCGAGCGCCAGCGCTTGTTGGCGGGAAGGTCGGAGAGATCGGGGCGATGGCCCTCGCGGGTATGGATGATGTGAAAGCCTTGGGCGCGCATGGCCGCGAGCAGCTTCTTGATCGGCTCGATCGGCGCCCGCGTCAGCGAGAGGTCGTAGCCCATCTTGTCGACATAGCCGCCGATGCCGCAGAAATCGGTCTGCATGTCGATGATGACGAGCGCGGTGTTTTGGGGGCGGAGATCGCCATTGTAGGGCCAGGCGTAGGGCTCGGACTTGATATAGCGCGCGGGCATGATTTCGTTCTCTAACGGGTGATCGACAATTCGGCCGGGGCTCCGGTCAGTGTGCGTTTCGGCGAGCAGGTGATGATCATGATCGCCAGCGTCAGGATGTAGGGGGCGGCGTTGAAGAGGTGATAGCCGGAGGTGACGCCGACCGATTGCAGTGCAGGGCCCAGGGCCGCGGCACCGCCGAAGGCGAGCGAGGCCCACAGGCAGAGCAGAGGATCCCAGCGCGCGAAGATCACGAGGGCCACGGCCGTGATGCCCTGGCCTGAGGAGAGGCCCTCGTTCCAGCTTCCGGGATAAAACAGCGACAGGAAGGAGCCGCCGATGCCGGCGAGGAAGCCTCCGACCATGGTCGCGCGCAGGCGGATCAGCAGCACTGAATGGCCCATGGCGCGCGCGGCATCGGAGCTCTCGCCGGCGGTACGGATCAAAAGGCCCCAGCGCGTGGTGCGGAAGGCCCAATAGAGGATCGGCGCCAGCGCGACGCCGATCAGGAACAGGACGTTGACGCGCAGCGCGGCGCGGACCTGCGGGATGTCGCTCCACCAGCCGAAATCGATCGCGGGCAGGCGCGGCGCGGTGGGCTCGATCAGCGGCTTGCCGAGATAGAAGGCAAGGCCGGTGCCAAGCAGCATCAGCGCGATGCCGACCGCGATATCGTTGACGCGCGGCAGCGAGCAGATACCGGCGTGCAATGCGCCCAGCAGTGCACCTGTGATGCCGGCGGCGAGCACGCCAAGCCAGGGCGATCCCGTGAGATACGAGATGCCGTAGGCGCTCATCGCCCCCATCACCAGCGTGCCCTCGAGGCCGAGATTGATGCGGCCGGAGCGCTCGGTGATGCATTCGCCCAGGCTCACGAACAGGAACGGCGTCGAGACGCGGATGGCGCCGCCGAGCACAGCGAGGGGGACAGTCCAGAGCCCGATCGATCCGTCTGCCATCTCAGGATTTTCCCTTCAACAATCCGATGCGGCCGTAGAGCGCGTCGCTGGCCAGCACGAAGACGAAGATGATGCCCTGAAGCACCAGAACGGATGCGTCGGGCAATCCGAGGCGGCGCTGCAAAAGGCCGCCGCTGGCGCTGATGCCGCCGAGCAGGATCGCGACGGGAATGATCGCGAGCGGATTCTGCCGGGCGAGGAACGCGACGAGGATGCCGGTGAATCCGTAGCCCGCCGCAAGGTTGGCGTTGGTGCGTCCCTGCACCGCGGCGACCTCGACCATGCCGGCAAGGCCCGCGGCGCCGCCGGCGAGGAAACAGATGGTCAGGATCAGCTTGCTGACGCCGAGACCGACGATCTTTGCGGCGCGGATGTTGCCGCCGGCGACCCGCGCGGCGAAGCCGAACACGGTGTGATAGATCAGGACGTAGGCAGCGATCGCGGCGATCAGGCCGAAGACGAGGCCCCAATGCACGTCGGTGCCGGGAATGCTGCCGATCATGTTGGCGGCGCCGATCTCGCGCGTCGACGGCTTGTTGAGGCTGGCGGGGTCGCGCATCAGCCCCTCAACGAGATGGTTGAGGATCGCGAGCGCGATGTAGACGAGCAGCAGGCTCGAGATGGTCTCGTTGACGCCGCGATACTGGCGCAAGCCGCCCGACAGCATGATCCACAGGCCGCCCCCGATCACGCCGCCGATAACCATGGCAATTTGGACGACGAGCGGCGGCATGCCCTGAAGCGCCAGCGCGGCGCTGGTCGCCGACAGCGCGCCGATCAGGAGCGCGCCTTCGCCGCCGATGATGACCATGCCGAGCTGTGCCGGCAGTGCGGTGCAGAGCGCGGTGAGGATCAGCGGCGCGGCACGCGTCAACGTGTTTTGCCAGGAGAACCAGGTGCCGAAAGCGCCGTAGTACATGTAGAAATAGAGGTCGAGCGGGTTCTTGCCGAACATCGCGACGAAGATGCCGAAGATCACGAGCGCGCCGGCCAGCGCCGTGCCCGGGATCAGGATGTATTCGATTGTCGCGCCGTGGCGCTGGAGAAAGCCGGGACCGGCGGCCGGGGCGATTGTCCCGGCCGCTTCAGTGGAATCCGCGGCTTCCGTTGTCACGAAGTCGCTCCGATCACACCGTCGACCAGGTAGTCCATCTTCTCCAGCTCAGGATCCTTCTGGCCGCGATCGGTGCCGGCCGCGATCACCGTCTTGCCCTTGTTGTCGACCAGCCCGCCCTTGAAGATGGCGTAGCCCTCCGCCGACAGGAATTTGGCCTTGACCTCGTCGGCGTGCTTGCGCGCCTCGGCGGAGACTGCCTCACCGTAGGGCGAGGTCTTGACGATCTCTTCCTTGAGTCCGCCGCGATAGAAGTTCGGGATGTTTTCGCCGGCGGCGATCATCTTGACGAACTTCGGATAGAGCGCTTCCCAATTCCACTCGGCGCCCGTGAGATACGCCTTCGGCGCCAGCGGCGACTGGTTGGTGTGATAACCGCAGACGAAGGCGCCGCGGCGGGCCGCATTCTCGACCATGGTCTTCGGACCGTCGACGTGGCAGGTGAGTACGTCGACGCCCTGATCGATCAGGCTGTTGGTGGCTTCGGCCTCCTTGACCGGCATCGACCAATCGCCGGTGAAAATAACCTGGGTGGTGGCCTTGGGATTGGCGAGCCTGGCGCCGAGCGCGAAGGCGTTGATGTTGCGCAGCACCTGCGGGATCGGCTTGGCGGCAACGAAGCCGAGCTTGCCGCTCTTGGAGGTGTAGCCGGCGACGATGCCCGAGATGTACTGGGCCTCGTCGATATAGCCAAAATAGCTGCCGGCGTTCTTTGGATCCTTGTCGCTCCACAGACCGCCGCAGTGCTCGAAGCGCAGCTTCGGGAACTTGGTGGCCATCTTGATCATGTGCGGGTTGTAGTAGCCGAACGAGGTCGGGAAGAGCAGGGTGGCGCCGTCGAGGTTGATCATCGACTCGATCGTCTTCTCGACCGCGTCGGTCTCCGGCACCTTCTCTTCCTCGACGACCTTCAGCCCCGGAATTTTCTTCAGTGCCGCCGCGCCCTGCGCATGCGCCTGGTTGTAGCCGTAGTCATCGCGCGAGCCGACATAGATGAAGCCGATGGTGGTATCGGCCGCGAAGGCGGGACGGACGCCCGCTGCCGCACCGAGGGTCAGGGCCGCGCCGCCCTGCAACAAATGACGTCGTGAAATCTTGCCGAAATCCATTGCTCGCTCCCCTTGGCGGATGTCCCGCCTTAATCTCGCGGCCGCGCCAGTCTGGCGGAGCCCGGGGATAAGATGTCGCAAGCTTCGTGCCAGAGGCCACGGAGTGATCAATTGATCTGAAGCCGTTGAAAAGTATCGTGTTTATGGATTCTCAGAATCCTGCCGAGTAAACCGTCAGATTAATTTTTGAGCAAAATATAGAAGTTGTATGCAATGGAGTTGAGCAGCCAGGCCAGGTCGCGTGTGTGCGTGACGGGAGCTACGGTCTGCCGGCCGCATTCATGCTACCCACTCGCGGATCGGGACCACGGTCGTGATTTTTTGCTGGCACCGAACTTGTATCGATCGCCGCCAGGACCGCCGCCGCGGTCCCAAGAGATGGGAAGCTCGCCGAGATGGTTGCTGGTAACGCCGTTCAGAATGCATCGCTCGGCGGGGAGATCGTGCGACGGATCGACGAGCTCGCCGCGATCTCGGAAGACGGCGACAAGCTCACCCGCATCTATCTCACCAACGAGCTGCGCAAGGCCGCTGACCTCATCCTGGGCTGGATGCGCGAAGCCGGCATGAGCGCGCATCTCGATGCGATCGGGAATGTCTGCGGACGCTACGAAGGCGAGCAGTTGGGGGCGCCCTGCCTGATGCTCGGCTCGCACTACGACACGGTGCGCGATGCCGGCAAATGGGACGGGCCGCTGGGGGTGATCACGGCGATCGCCTGCGTCGCCGATCTCAACCGCTGCGGCAAGCGCCTGCCGTTCGCGATCGAGGTGATCGGCTTTGCCGATGAAGAGGGGGTACGATTCGCTTCGACGCTGCTCGGAAGCCGGGCGGTGGCCGGCACCTTCGACGAGAGCGTCCTGAACACGCGCGACCGCGACGGCGTGTCGATGCGCGATGCGCTCGTCGCGTTCGGCCTCGATCCCGATCACATCGGCGCGGCCGCGCGGGCCCGGCGCGAGCTGCTCGCCTATCTCGAATTGCACATCGAGCAGGGCCCGGTGCTGGAAGCCCAGAACCTGCCCGTCGGTGTCGTCACTGCGATTGCGGGCGCGACACGGCTCGCTGCGCGGCTGACCGGAATGGCCGGTCATGCCGGCACCGTGCCGATGGCGCTGCGCCGCGATGCGCTCGCCGGCGCGGCCGAATGCATCGGCGCGATCGAGCAGTTTTGCCGCACCGACGCGGACGGGCTGGTCGGCACCGTCGGCTATATCCAGGCGAGGCCCGGGGCGACCAATGTCATTCCGGGCGAAGTATCGTTCACCATCGACATGCGGGCACCGACCGACATGCATCGCAAGCGCGCGGTCGCCGACGTCGTTCGGCAGATCGAGGCCATCGCCAAGCGCCGGCATTTGGCGCTTCAGCTCGACGTCACTCACGAGAACCGCACCGCGCCTTGCGCACCCTGGTTGAAGGACCAGATCGCGCAGGCAATCGCCGCCGAAGGCGCGTCGGTGTTCGAGCTGCCGAGCGGGGCAGGGCACGACGGCATGGCGATGATCGATATCGCCGATGTCGGCATGATCTTCGTCCGCTGCCGCGACGGCATCAGCCACCACCCGGACGAGCACGTCGAGCTCGCCGATGCCGACGCCGGCGCGCGCGTGCTGCTGCGGGTGATCGAGAATTTCAGGCCGCGGGAGGGCCGCGCCGGCGCGAAGTGATTGCCTGAAGCCCGCAAGTCACCGGGTAGAGATACGAATCAGTCATGTTTAAAATGGTGGCCGCCATCACGGGGTCACGAGACATCAGCCGATTGACGCATATGAACAGCGACATCTCTTTCCCATCACATCGTGAGAACCGGTTCTACCAGGGAATGGCTGCGACCTTTGTCGCCAACGCGCTTCAGGCGGTCAATTTTCTCGGTGATCGCTTCCTGAGACAATCGCATCATGCGTTGTCGGACATAGAGGACCTCTACCGGCACTCGATGGACAGTGCCTTTTCGGTGACCGAGGCCTTCCTCGTCACGGGAGCGCCGCACGCCTCCGCCTATTACCCGCGCGACTTCGCCTGGTTTTACCCCGACGTCCTGGACCCTGAAACCATCATGGATGCGCAGGACGCGGTCCGTCGGGCGCGCCTGCTCGAAAAGAGCGTTCGCCTCCTGCTGGAGGCGGTTCGCGCCGACGTGGTCACGACGACCATCGTTCCTGCAGGGCGCGGGCGGTACCTCGGCGTGAATTATTTCTCGCGGCCCTCGGATACGCTGCTCGGCATTCTCGCCGGTCTCCAGCAGATGATAGGTGCCGACGAGAGAGTGTCTTCCTATCTGGCAATGTCGCAATGCGCACATGCCGGCCGCCTGCTGCTGACCGAATATGGCGTCGACCTGAAGCGCGCGATCCTTCAGCTCGCGAGTGAGCTTGAGCCATTCGACGCTGACAGCACCAGATATTTGCTGTGCGATGCCGGCGGGCCTCGCTCCGCGGCAACGGATACGCGGGCCGAGCGCAGGCGCTTCGTCACCAACGCCTGCGTCTACACGACGTTCGTGTGGGGCGTGCAGCTCGGGATCGTCGACGAGAACGAACTGAAGCGGCTGCTCGGTCGCGACCTTGCGCAGTACAAGCGAGATCTGCTCCGCCTGTTCGGCAAGGACGGCCATATCAGGCATTCGCTTGACGGCCCGGCGGGCGCACCGGTGTCCTTGGTGGCCCTGGATTTCGTCAGCGTGCATCGCGGCTTCTGGGACATGAACGATGCCAGCGAGCGGGCGCTGTTTGCGGCTACGACGGATCTGATCATCGCCGAGCCGCGATTTCGCATCCCCAGCACGTTCCACTTCCTGGTGTCGGCGGATAATCCACGGAACAAGATGATCCACAGGATCGCGGCGCCGGCCTATCAGGGGCGTTCGTCGTGGCCGACATTCAATGTCGAATTCGCGGATCGGATGCTGGATTTTGATGAAGCCTCAGGGAGCGATACCTATCGGGCTTGCGCGCAGGGGATATTGAAGGACATTCGGACCGCGACCGAGGTCCATGGCGGCTATCAGGAGCTGATCTCGGAGCAGGGCCTGAAGTATCGCACGTGGGCGTATAAGGGCGCCGTGGCGCACTCCTGGTTTCCGCGCTTCCTGTCGGTCTGGAGGAGGGCGTATGGAACGCCACTCCTCCAGTGGGATGATTGATCCGCGGCCTATCCCGCGGTCACGTCCACCAGCTCGCCGCCCTCCAGCACCTTGGCCGCCTTGGCGCGGTCGAGATCGCCTTCCCAGGCGGCGACCACCACCGTCGCCACGCAATTGCCGACGAGGTTGCCGACCGCGCGGGCCATGCCGATGAACCAATCGACCGACAACACCAGCACGAGACCGATGGCGGGAATGCTCGGCACCGCGTTGAGCGTCGCGGCCAGGATCACGATCGCCGAGCCCGGCACGCCGTGCGCGCCCTTCGACGTGATCAGCGAGACGCCGAGCACCAGCAGGAGGTCGCCGAAGGACAGCGGCGTGTTGGTCGCCTGCGCGATGAAGACGACGGCGAGCGTCAGGTAGATCGAGAAAGCGTCGAGGTTGAAGGAATAGCCGGTCGGGATGACGAGGCCGACGACGGAATCCTTCACGCCCATCCGCTCCAGTTTCTTCATGATCTGCGGCAGCACGGCATCGGAGGACGCGGTCGCGAGCACGATGGTCAGCTCTTCGCGCAAGTAAGCGAGGAATTTGAGGATGTTGATTCCGGCGAGCGCCATCACGCCGCCGAGCACGCCCAGCACGAAGATGCCGACCGAGACGTAGAACAGCATCACCAGCGAGACGAGCTGCTTCAGCGAGCCGACGCCGTATTTGCCGACGGTATAGGCGACCGCGCCGAGCACGCCGAGCGGCGCGACCCGCACGATCAGCCCCATGACCCGAAACAGCACGGTGGAGGCCGCGTCGATGATCGATGTGACCAGCGCGCCCTTCTCGCCGCCGACGAGCGCAAGGCCGACACCGAACAGGACCGCGAAGAACAGCACCTGGAGCACGTCGTTGCGCGACAGCGCATCGAAGGAGGTGCTGGGGATCACGTTCATCAGGAAGGCGCCGATGCCGCCGCCGGACAGCTTGTGCGCGTTGTCGGCATAGGTGTTGAGCGCCTTGGCGTCGAGCGTCGAGGGATCGATGTTCATGCCGTGGCCGGGACCGAAGAGATAGGCGAGCAGCAGACCGACCACGAGGGCGACCGTCGTCATCACCTCGAAATAGACCAGCGCCTTGACGCCGACCCGGCCGACCTTCTTGAGGTCGCCGGCGCCGGCAATGCCGTGCACGACGACGCAGAACACGATCGGGGCCACGATCATCGAGATCAGCTTCAGGAAGGCGTCGCTGAGGATCTTGAGCCCGATGGCGAAGTCCGGAACGGCCATCCCCAGGATGACGCCAAGCACCAGCGCGGCGAGGACCTGGACGAACAGCGAGGTGTAGAGCGGCTTCGGCTCGGCGGTAGGTGCCGCGGTGATGGTCGACATGGTGGACTCCCCCGGTTTGACGCGTCTTGGACGTCAAAAAGGAGCAACAACCGTGCCAGATTGTCGCGGCCTAGTCTTGAGGTCATCCAGGGCGCCGCATAATCGGGGATTCTTGTGCGCGCTCTTCCGTTTGCAAGTCGGCATCGCAACAGCTATGCCCCGGCTTTCGCAAGAGCTCGATATGACAATCTCGAATGAGAACGATCTGATCTGCCTGAAAGAGGTCGGGCGTATCGTCGCCAATGCCCTTGAGGCGATGGGGAAGGCCCTCGAGCCCGGCATGACCACCGCGGAACTCGACCGGATCGGACGAGAGCTCCTCGAGGCCGCCGGAGCGCGATCGGCGCCGGAACTGGCCTATGCCTTTCCTGGCGCAACCTGCATCAGCGTGAACGAAGAGATCGCTCATGGCATCCCGGGTGCCCGGCGGATCGAGCGTGGCGACCTCGTCAACATCGACGTCTCGGCCGAGAAGAGCGGCTTCTTTGCCGATACGGGAGCCTCGTTCGCCGTTCCGCCTGTGACCCGTTCGATCGAGCGTCTTTGCAGGGATGGTCGGCGGGCGATGTGGACGGGCCTGCGGCAGGTCGGCGCCGGCAAACCGATTGCCGGCATCGGTCAGGCCATCGGGACGTTTGCGCGGAAAAACGGCTACATGCTCGTCAAGAACCTAGCCAGTCACGGTGTCGGCTTGTCGCTCCACGAGGAGCCGACGGAGATCGCGACATGGCCCGATCGCTCCGAGCGCCGCATCATGAGCGATGGCCTGGTGTTCACCGTCGAGCCGTTCCTGTCGCTTGGCGCGGAGTGGGCCGAGAACGGTGATGACGATCCATGGACGCTCTACAGCAACCCCGAGGCGCCAACCGTTCAGTACGAGCACACGGTTATCGCAACCCGAAATGGACCTTTGATCGTTACGTTGGCGGGTTGAGGTCATCCCCACGACACGCCGTCAGCGGGAACGCAAAAGACAATTTTCAGGCGATCATGCAGAGCTGTTGCGCGCGGACAGTCTCGTCACGCCACGAGATCCAGTAGCCGGCACGATCCGCGCACCAGCACCTTGCGTCCCGTCGGCGTCATCGAAGGTACGCCGTCATTGACAACAACGAGACCGAGCTTGACGAGACCTTCGACGAGATAGGCCTTCGAGAGGCGACCATTCGACACGGGGTTGCGAAGCGCTTTCAGCGCTTCCCATTGGTCCGGCGAAAGATCGAAGTCGATGTCGTTGCTCATGTTGCCTCAAGCGATAGTCCAAGTTCGCGAGCCCCTGTTAGCGGCGCCGCATGAACACCGTGCGACGACAATGAGTCGGGAATTCGGTAAGCTGTTTAGAACCTCTCTTCACGAATTGCCGCACTTCATTGCGCCACAACAGTTAAGATCGTTCGCGCACGAAAATGGTCCCGGTCTCCGATCACTAATTGATGATGTGCGCTTGATCGTGCAGCGAGAGTTACCGCAGTGCACGGGAAGCATCACTGTCCCATTGCGCGTCGCGATATGCACAGAAATCGTGAAGCGAGGGCGATTGGACTCTGTCTGGACTCTGCTACGTTGATTCGCAGGGGATTGGCTTCACACGACAGGAGTGTGAGTGCATGAACAGGCTGATGGCAATTCGCAGTCAGGAATTCCTCTGCCGAGAGCGCGCGGCGCTGGATTCGGAACGACGGGCGTTCTGGCTCGCGCAGGCCCAGGAATGGGAGCAGCGCGCGCTCGACGAAATTGCGCATCACTTTCGGGAGTGCAACCTCGTCCAGGCCGAGCTGACTGCCGCCTGACGCCAGCGGCGGACGTGATTGCCGTCTACTGATAAGTCGCCACGATGTCGGACACGGCGCGTTCGAGCTGCTGTGCGGTGGCGCATTGGCGCACGACAGTGCAGAAGGTCGCGTAGCGCGGCATCTCGGAATCACCGAAGCCCCAGGCGAGCCGTCCTTCGGGATTGAGCCAGACCACGCGCTTCGAGCGTTCGGAGATGCGGCGCAGGATGTCGGCGCGCGGGTCGAGATTGTTGCTGCGGGCGTCACCGAGCACGATCACCGTGGTCTGCGGCGTCAGCGTGCTCATAAACTCCTTCTCGAAATCGACGAGAGAGGAGCCGTAGTCGGATGAGCCGAAGCCGACCTTGGACATGATCTCGGCCATCGCCTCTTCGGGCGACTTCTTCTCCAGGATCTCGCTGACCTCGATCAGATGCGAGGAGAAGGCGAAGGAGTGGACGTCGTCGACCACCTCGTGCAGCGAGTGGATCAGGAGCAGGAAGAAATCGGAGACCTGCGCGACCGAGCCTGAGACGTCGCAGATTGCGACGATCTTGGGCCGGTCGCGGTGCTTGCGCTTCCACGCGGTGAGGAAGGGCACGCCGCCCCAGGCCGCGTTGCGGCGCAGTGTGCGGCGGACGTCGAGATGGCCGCGGCGCTGGCGCTTGCGCGGCTTCGAGTAGCGCTCGCGCAGGCGCCGCGCGATCTGGCGGATGAGCGCGCGCATCTCCGCGACTTGGCGCCGCTCGATGCGGGCGAGAGGCGCGTTGCGCAGGATCTCGTTGCGGAGGTTTTCGGCCTCTTCGCGGGCATAAAGCGCAAGGCCTTGCGAGACCGTGTCACGGACTGCTTCGCGCAACGCGTCCAGCGCGCCGCGCAGACGCTCGGCCAGCGACGGATTGGTCGCGGTGAGCGCGTCGAGATCGTCGCGCAGGCGCTGAAGGCCCATGGCGTCGAGGATGCGGCTGGAAAAGATCCCGCGCTGAGTCGAATAGCGGATGTCGGACAGCGAAGCCACACCGGAAGCGCTGGCGATCGCCGCTGCGATCGCGTTGCGATCCTGCGACAGCAGCATCTGCGCAAGCGGGCCCAATGCTTCGGAAGCCTGGCCTTCGCCTGCTTCACTGGCCGAGCTGGGTGAGGGGGTCTGATCCGCGTCCTGCGATGCGTCGTCGTTGTCGTCGGCCTCGGGTTGATCTTGCCGCGGCTCTGGTTGGCTGAAGAAGAGATCAAAGCAGTCGCCGAGGGCGAGCTTCTCGTCCTGCGACTTGGCGAGCGTCAGGAGCAGCGCATCGCGCAGGATGGCCCGGTCGGAAAAGCCGACCTCCTTGACCGCGCGCATCGCATCGATGCTTTCGGCGGGCGAGACATGCACGCCGGCACCGCGCGCCGCTCGAAAGAAACGATGGAGATTCTCGCGCATCGGCGTCAACCGAAGACGTTGGACCGTGCCGCCTTGGCAATGAAGGTCGTAACTTGCGGCGTTGCTGCCTCGATGTCGGCCTCGTACTTCAGGAGCACATTGAGCGTGTCCTTGACGATATCGGTGTCTAGCTCCGTGGCCTGAAGTAGAACCAGGACGCGCGCCCAGTCGATGGTCTCACTGACCGAGGGCAGTTTCTTCAGGTCGAGCGAGCGGATCTCGTGGATGAAGCCGACCATCTGCCGGCGCAGCGCCTGCGAGATGCCGGAGACGCGGCTCTCGACGATGCGTTCTTCGAGCCGCTGCTCGGGGAAGCCGATATGCAGATGCAGGCAGCGCCGCTTCAGGGCGTCGCCGAGGTCACGCTCGCTGTTCGAGGTGAGGATCACCGTCGGCGGCGTGATCGCCGCGACCGTGCCGAGCTCCGGGATCGTGACCTGGAAATCGGAGAGGATTTCCAGCAGCAGCGATTCGAATTCAGCGTCGGACTTGTCGATCTCGTCGATCAGGAGCACGCAGCCGCCCGGCTGCTCCAGCGCCTGCAGCAGAGGGCGCGGCTCGACGAACTCCTTGGAGAAGAACACGTCGCCGAAATCGTGGAGCTGATTGAGTGCGTCATGCAGCGTCTGCGCACCGCCGAGGACTTCGCCGAGCTTGTCCTTGAGGATCTGGGTGTAGAGAAGCTGTTTTGCGTATTTCCACTCGTAGAGCGCCTTGGCCTCGTCGAGGCCCTCGTAACACTGCAGGCGGATCATCTTCATGCCGCGCCAGGCGGCAATGGCCTTGGCAAGCTCGGTCTTGCCGACGCCCGCGGGGCCTTCGACCAGGATCGGTTTCTCGATCTGCTGCGACAAATAGACGGCGGTCGCGATCTGCCGGCTCGCGATATAGCCCTGCGCGGCGAGGCCGCTCTCCACTGCCTCGATCGAGGTCGAGGCCTTCTGTTCAGCCACGAAAGGGCGCTCCCAAAGGTCTTGCTTGAGGCTTGTTCTGCCTGCGTTCCCGGCAAAGAACAAGCCTCGTTTGGGACGGCCTGACCCGCGCTGAACGTCGCTTTTTCCGTTCAGCGCAAATACTTAAGCGATGGCTGATCGTGCGGTCAGTGCCGCAGCTCCGGCTTGCGGATGGTCTGCCGGACTTCCGCGCCGCAGTCCGCGCATTCATAGACGAAGTCGATCCTGGCAAGGCCCCAATGCGGTTCGACCTCGCGGACGTACATCGGCAGGAACCCCATGCAGGCGGGACAAATTACAGGCGCGATTTCGATATCCTGATGATGCTGTACATAAGCTGGCATCTCGGCTCTCCTTCGCAGGCGACCACCAAACCCCGCGAAAAGGCTACTGCCGGAACGCGCCGGTGCCGTCATCAACTCTTTCGAACAGAGGCGGAACGGCAGGCGTTTGTCGTTCGCTGTGACATTCTTGTTACGTCTCTGTACTGTAACGGGCCGACCGAATTCCTATTTCACAGGCCGATCCGTTTTCCACGGACCTTCACTGCAACAATAAGGGAGCAACGCCCATGACGCATGCCATTCGCTTTCACAAGACCGGCGGTCCTGAAGTCCTGGTCTGGGAGGAAGTCAGTGTCGGCAAGCCCGGGCCGGGCGAGGCGCGCATCCGCCACACGGCGGTCGGCCTCAACTTCGTCGACATCTACAATCGCTCCGGGGTGTATCCGGTACAATTGCCGAGCGGTCTCGGCAGCGAGGGTGCCGGCGTCGTCGAGGAAGTCGGGGCCGGTGTCACCGATTTGAAGCCCGGTGATCGCGTTGCCTACGGCGCCTCACCGCTCGGAGCCTATGCCGAGGCGCGGCTGATCCCGGCCGACCGGCTGTTGAAGCTGCCCGACGGTGTCGATGACAAGACCGCGGCGGCCATGATGCTGAAGGGGCTCACCACCCAATACCTGATCCGGCAGACCTATCGCGTGAAGGCCGGCGACACCATCCTGCTCCACGCCGCAGCCGGCGGCGTTGGTCTCATCTTGAGCCAGTGGGCAAAACATCTCGGCGCGACAGTGATCGGCACCGTCAGCAGCGACGAGAAGGCAAAGCTCGCCAAGGCACATGGCTGCGATCATGTGATCATCTATACGCGCGAGGATTTCGTGAAGCGCGTGGACGAGATCACGGGCGGCAAGAAGGTGCCGGTGGTCTATGATTCCGTCGGCAAGGATACGTTCCTGAAGTCGCTGGATTGTCTTGCGCCGCTCGGTGTTGCCGCGCTGTTCGGTGCGTCCTCCGGCGCTGTCGAGCCGCTCAACCTCGGCCTGCTCGCGCAGAAGGGCTCGCTCTACGTCACCCGTCCGACGCTGTTCACCTACGCTGCCAAGCGCGAGGCCCTGGTCGCCATGGCGAACGAGCTGTTCGACGTCGTGAAGTCCGGCGCAGTCAAGATCGAGGTGCACCAGACCTACCCGCTGAAGGATGCCGCCAAAGCGCATGCCGATCTCGCTGCGCGCAAGACCACGGGATCGACCGTTCTCACGGTGTGATATCCGGCCGGGCAGTGACGTGACGCAGGCCGCTTGGGCCTGCGTCACGTCTTCTCGTGCTTGCGCAGGTCGCGGGCGTGATCGAGGCGGATGGCCTGGAGGTCGACTTCTTCAGGCGGAACCTGGGGGAGGGCGGCCTCGGTCAGGATCGCCTCGGTCACGTCCTCGACCGCATTCTCCGCGATTTCGTGGATGAACGAGATGTTTCGATATTCACCCGAAACGACGCGGGAGATGACCTCGCGCCTTGTGATTTCGGGATCGACGACCGCCTCGCGTCCGCGCCGCCCATAGTCGATCATCACGACGAAATACTGCATGAAACGATCCTGCCGCGCCCCGTAGCCGGGAGTGCGGCGGAGTATTTCCGAAAAACAGAATTAAGTCAAGGGTGATTTCCGTAAATCGGAAATCGATGCCTACTTGCTCTTCTTGCGAGGGCGTGCCGATTTGGCGCGCAGCCGCTCGAGCTGGCCCTTGGGCATGGACAGGCAGATCTCGCCGACCCACTCGAGCTTGACGCCGACGATCGGCTTGGCGTTGAAGCTATTGAGATTGACGACGGAGGGAGTTTTTCCGCGTTCGATGGTCTTCAAATAGCGTTCACCGGTCTTGAGCCGGACCACGGCCTCTTCACCGTAGAAGCTCGACAGCGGATGGCGCTGGTCCTTGTAGACGACGATCACGTCGCCGCTCTCGTATTTGGGCAGCATCGAATCGCCAACGATCTCGAAGGCGACGGTCTCTTCCATGATCGGGAACGGCAGCGCGATATCGCCGAGGCCTTCCGGGGGAACCTGTTCATAATCGGGCTCGATCACAGCGCCGGCCCCGACGCGGCCCATGATCGGCGCGAGATTGAGCTCAAGATATTCCATGATCGGAATGATTTCAGACGCCTTCACCAGGCGCTCGCCGCCCAGGATCTCCGACACCGCGCCGGGCCGCACGCCCATGGCCGCCGCCAGGCCGCCCTTGCTCTTGCCCGTCTTCTCCAGGCCCCGCTCGATCATTGCAACGTCCAGCATGGTGATTCCCTCGATTGCCCATCGTCCCGCCTCTTGTAATCCGAAATTCGGAATTGATGCAATTATGAATATCAGAATTGTCGCTTGACATTCGCTTCGGAATAACGGAATGTAGGCGCCGCCTCGCGATCGAACGATCGGAGGAGGCGCATCACAGGACAGCAGCATGGAACCGGGTCATTGGCCGTCGGAGCACTCCGACGCGCTTCGCGACTATTTTCTCAAGGGAATGTCTTATGCGGAGATCGGAAGACAGATAAACGGAAGGTTTGGAACGGCTTACACACGCAACGCGGTGGCCGGCCGCGCCAAGCGGCTTGGACTCGCGGCACCGGCGCGGATGACGAGTCCATCGATCGTGCCGTCCTTGCCGTCAGGAGCCTGTCTCATCGGGCCGCCCCGTGCGGCGGTGCCGAACCTGAACTTGCCACCGAAATCCGCAATGAAGCCCGCGCGTGTCAAGTTGCGCTGCGTCGGCGTCCAGCCCCGCCTGGTCGCGCTGGGCGAACTCGGGCGCGACGACTGCCGCTATCCCTATGGTGGCGACAAGGACGGGGAGGGGATCGCCTTCTGCGGCCATCCGCGCCAGCCGGGCTCCAGCTATTGCACGCCGCATGCTCGCCTGACGCGAAGGTCTGAGCCGCGTCCGCTCGCACCGCCGGTCCCGTCGTCTTGAGGCTGATCTCAGCCGCCTGACGGGACCACTATCCAATTTTGCGAGGAGTATCCGAGTGGTAGGTGCACGACGCAACAAGTCCTACAGATTGACTGGAATCTACGATCGGCGCTCGCGCGAGGTGCCGTTCAATGCAGAGGTGGCGGAGGTCGAGGTCGACAATCCGCTGGCGCTCGATGCCGGCGAGAAGATCGTCGCCGTCCGCTCGATCCGCGGCGATCCGCTCGGCCGGTTGCACGCGCATCACCAGATCGACGAGGCGCAGTATCGCGGCGGGCGCGCCTTCCAGAACGACTGGGAGAGGGCGGAGCGCGGGCCCCAGGCGGTGGACCCGACGCGCGAATATGTCGATGGCACGCGCTCGCGTGAGCCCGTTACCGAGGACCAGCGCCAGGCTGTGCTGCGCCTGAACCGGGTCGAGCGCGAACTCGGTACCGACGGCGCCGCGCTGGTGCACGACGTCCTGGTGCTGGGGCTGACCATGGATCAGATCGGGGAGCGGCGCGCTGTTCGTACCCAGCGCTGGAACGACTATTTCGCGCGGCGCTTTCGCGAATGCCTGGACCGGCTGGCGCTGATCTACGGCTTTGCGACGGAAGGCCGGGCTCGGCGCGCCAAGCAGCGTTGAGAGTAGTGGTGCGCCTGCGGGTCTCGCCGCAGGCGCGCCCGGGCCGCTTGTTACGGATGCGGCACGATCTGGTAAGGCGTCGTGTAGGGCTCGACACGGAGAGACGCGTTGGCCAAGAGCCCGATCTTCGCGGTCGGCGCCTGTTGCAATTCACCGTTCGGGCCGCGATGCACGTTGTACTGCCAGACCGTGAGATCGCCCTTCTGCGCCAGCGCGTGCGCAACCGCGCTCGCATCATTGCCGCCGAGCGCCTGGAGCTCCTCCGCCGACAATCCGACGACGATTTCGTCCTTGATGGTGACGATCTTGAACAGATTCATCCTTGTCTCCTGCGCCCATGCGCCTTGTATCGAGAAAGTGAGAAGCGCGACGGCGCCGCCCTTGATGAGATCGCAGCGGGAAAGCATGCTGTCGTCCTTTGGTGCTGAGGCGCGCCCGAATCGAGAAGTCCGTCAGCCATGGCGCCCGTGGTCTGCGTGGCCGCTTCGCAACCGCTTGGTCGTTCCACCTTGAACGACGGTTCATTGGCGGAGATATCTTCGGACCGATGAACCCGGTACGGGGAACCGCGTCCAAGCCGAGCAGCTCAAGGGGGGCTTCACTGGCGGACGGATCAAGACGCTGCAGGCCGGCTGCGCGGCTCGACGTTCATTTCGCCGACGATACAACCGCCGAGGTCGAGCTCAACAATTACGTGTATACGCTGAAGAAACTTTAATCTGGCCTCGTTCACACCGGAAACACGGCGAAACGCCGCACCGATTGGCAGCGCCCGAGGCGTGAGTGATGCCGCTTCTTGACGCAGGTGGGTGACGACGGTCCATATTCCTGTTATCCGGAATTGCCGTGGTGCGATGCGGACGAAGCATCGCTACGGCGACGGTTGGGCTTGCCGGAAGGGTTGTTTCTTGACATAATTGCAACCTGTTCGGTTGAGCCAGTATATGGTTTAGCGTGTTAACCCACCGGGTGCCCCGGCCGAGATCTCAGGGTCACCATGGCGTCCGGTCATGGTGTTCGGTTCTCGAGCGAGACCTCGACGTGTGATCACGAGGGCTGATGCTTGTCATAGGTGCGAGATGAAAAACCTCAATTTCGCGGCTGAACTGCACCTCAAGCTCGGCGCGCCTGCAAGCAGCACCGTTGAAAGTCTGCGCCTGCTTCGTGCGTTCCTGAAGCTCGGGCCTCGACAGCGTTTCGAGGTCATCAAGCTGGTCGAAGACCTCGGCACCAAAGAAACCCTTCCCGAGCACCCCCTGTCCTGACCCCGGCCGCGCGCCGGCCGTACGCCTCGTCCCTCGTTTTCCGGCAGGAGCCGGACCGCCGGGCGACGTTTGTCCCCCAGGCTGCCGCTGGAATGCGGTCCGGCAAGTGTGGTATTCAGTTGGGAAAAACGGGGAGGAGTATGACCATGATCGAACCGAAGCTCGAAGTCCCGGCCGAACTGCGCGACCTGGCCGAAAAGACGATCGACCAGGCGGAACAGGCGTTCGGCATGTTTTTCGAAGCTGCCACCAAGTCGATGACGTCGGTTCCCGGAGCGGGTACCGACGTGTCCAAGCAGGCGCTCGCGTTCACTGAGCAGAACATGAAGTCGGCGTTCGAGCACGCGCGCAAGCTCGTGCATGCCACCGACCTTCAGGAAGCGATGCGAATCCAGTCCGACTTCCTGCGCAGCCAGTTCACCAGCGCCGGCGACCACATGCGCCAGATGACCGGGAGTTTCATGCAGCCCGGCAAGGGAAAGTCCTGAGTTCCGGTGTGCGCCGCGTGCCCGCAAATTGATCCTGCGCGACGCCGCGCTCAGCCGCAGCACGATCCCGGAAATTGCGAGAGATCGATGCGGGCGATGATCGACCGCAGCAGCTTGCGGGTCGCACGATAGAGATGCCGCGCGAATGCCGGTGTCCTCGCAGCTGGCAGGCCAAGGCTTGCCGTCTCGAGACGTTTCGCATCAAGGCTTTCGATGGAGTGCGACACGTGCCTCTCCGGGATGGTGAGGCCCTTCCTATCGTCGCCAGTCTGGAGCTGCCTTGATCTGCCGCAAAGGGGGCCCGGCTAGTAGTCGCCGGGGTTCATGATCATCGGGCTTCTGGTGTCAGCCGGCGCGAGCGAGCTGCTGGCGCTGTCACGCAGAAAGCGGTCGAGTGTCGCCTGGATCTTCTCCTTGACCGCATCGGGACCGCGATCGCTCATCTCGGTGTGCTGAGCACCGGTATGGACGATGTCGATGCCGCGCGCTTTGGCCTCTTCAGGCGTCGGCAGCACGCCCGGGTCGGTCTGGAAATGCGGATCCTTGGAGCGGAACGACAAGATCTTCAGGTTGTCGTTGAGCACGAAGGGCACCCGCAGATTGTCGAGCGTGATGACCTTCGACACAATCTCCGGGTGCTGATGGGCGACATACATCGAGACGTCGCCACCGTTGGAATGGCCGACGAGGGTGATGTGGTCGTAGTCGGTGTTTTCCAGCCGTCGCTTCAGTTCGGCCAGGGCGAAAAGGATGTTGGCCTCGCAGCGGATATAGACCTCGCGCCGCCCGACATATTGCTGACCGACATGGGTCATCAACGGCGGATCGCTCGGCAGGTCCTGCTGGATGCTGGCAACGAGATAACCGCGCGCCGCGAGCACGTTGGCGAGGAAGGAATACTCGGTCGCCTTGACGGTGTTGCCGTTGCTGATGATGGCGAGCGGGAGCTTCCAGAGCCCGAGATTGGCCTTGGTCTCGTAGTCGCGCCGCACCGCGATCTCGACCGAGATCGGCCGTTGGCGCGAGGCATCGAACAGGGTCAAAATCTCATGTCGGATCGCGAACCGGCTGACCACGAAATACTGGCCGACGCCGAGCACGCAGAGAAAGGCCAGGATTGCAAACACCCTCTTCATGGTTCCGTCCCAATCACTTTCGACTGAAATTGGTCATTGCAAGCCCCCGGATCGAGCGATCGTGAGCAGGTTACGGGATTAAATTTAGGCAAGTCTGTGAGCAAGGCCGCAAAAGGGCCGCATGCCGGGTGTGCTCAAAGCGCGGCAGCTAGAGGCAGCCGCCCCTGCCGCGTTCGGGGCAGAGCCGGAATGCGCTCGAGAGGGTGAACAGGAAGCGTGGGCTACGGCGCTCGTTGTCTGGCGCCCGGTAGCTCAAGGGGACGGCCACGCCGAGATCGGCTTGAAGATCATCCGGCAGAAAGAACCGCACGCCGGCTCCGGCCGATGTCAGCGACAGGCCGTCGCTCAGGCGGTAACCGTCGTTCCAGACTGCGCCGGCGTCGCCAAAGGCGTAGAGCTGATAGCCGGTCCAGTAGCGGAAATTGAGCTTCTGGTCGAAGCGCAGCTCGAGCGAGCCGGCAAGACCGTTGTCGCCGCTGATCTCGGCCGCGCCATAGCCCCGGCCGAAAGCCGCGCCGCCGAGATAGAACTGCTGCGAAATGAACAGCGGCCGCGATGCCGTCTGGCTGGCCGCGGACAGCTTGAGCGACCAGGCGTCGTTGAGGGTCTGGTAGCGCGTGAACCAGAGGTTCAGCACCGAGAAGTTCGACGCGGCGCCGTCGCGCGACAGCAGATCGTCGTCGAAATGCGAGGCACCGAAGATGTCGAGACCTTGGCGGTAGGTCAGCGTCGCGAAATTGGTGCCGCCGAAGCGATCCTGGAGCCGGTAATCGGCGGTCAGGCTCGCGGTCCTGATGTGGTCGTTGTACCAGGGGCCGTAAAGATCGTGCTCGGACACGTTGCTGAAGGCGCCGGCCAAGGTCAGCGTCAACGCCGATGATTGCGACATGAAGGGCACGGTGCTTGCCCGCAGCTCGAACGCCTCTGTCGTGGTGATGTCGCTGTCGAGGCGGCGGGCGTCACCCGGCCGGACCGCGCTGTACAGGACGGAAGCGCCGAGGCGCACGCCGTCGACGCCGACCGGGCGCGTCATAGGATAATCGCGCAAAGCCAAGCTCACGCGGGTCGTTGGCAATGGTCGACAGGTTGACCGCCAGCGTATCGCCGGGCGTGAGATAGGAGTTGAAAGCGCCGGTCGCGTAGGTCTGCCACGGGCCGACCGACGATGAGCCCAAATTATCCACGCCGACCGACGAGAAGACGTGCCAGGTTTTCAAATGGACGATGAGGCGAAAGCGGCCGGTGGCACCGCCGATCTCCTCGAGCGCGGTGTCGGTGATCCGGATGCCCGGCCCGCTGTTGATGAGGAAGAACTGACGCTCGAGCGTTGCCAGGCGCGACGGCTGCTCGGCGAGAACCGGCCCCAGCATCGGCCTCACGCCAAACTGCTCGGCGCCGTCGCCTTTCAGCTCGGCCTGCACGATGGCGCCTTCAATCACCTGGATCCGGACGCGACCGTCGGCGATGTCCTGCGGCGGCACGATCGCCCGGCTCAGATGAAAGCCGTCTGCGCGGTAGAGATCGCTGATCGCGCCGGCGATCGTGGCGAGGTCGGCTTGCGAGACCTTCTTGCCGAGATAGGACTGATAGGCTGCGGCGATGCGATCGCGGGGAATGGCTTGGGCGCCGCCGACATCGATCCCGCGCAACACGAATTGCGGTTTCGTATCCCCGCCTGTGTTGGGCCGGCCGACCGCCGGCAGCGTGACCGGAGGACGGCTCAGCGATTCCTGCTCGGTTTGGTTTTCAAAGTATTTCTCGGGCTGCCGCGGATCGAAGCCGGGCTGGTTCGCCTGTTGAGCGAACGCCTGCGAAATTCCCGTGATCGGTGCCGCCAGCACCAGCGCAATAAGGAGATGCCGCTTCTCAATGCGCGCAGCGAGCTGCTCACCGTAGTTTAACGGAGCAGTGCACAAGAGCCGGTAAGAGTTCGTTAGCTGCATGATTTTTCTTAGTTTTTTATGGTCAATGATTGGTTAATGCAGCCATTGGACTTGCCGGTTCCCGCTAATTCTCTCTTGAGTGATTTCGGATACGCCTCAGGACTGGCTGTAGAGCGGCACTGAGGATCGTGATGCTGGGCAGAGTTGGAATGCGGTGCGCCTTCGTGGCCGCGCTGATCCTTGGTGCGGCCTCGTTCGCATCTGCCGCGGACGATGGCGTCTGGTCAGTCAGCAAGTCCTCGGGTGAGGTCTGGCTTGCCGCCAACGGCGCGCCGCCTGTGTCATTGACCCAGGAAGGGACGCTGAGGGTCGGTGATACCATTCGCACCGGACGCAACGGACGCGTGCTGCTCGTCCGCGGCGAGGAATCGATTTTGATCTCCCCGAACTCGGTGGTCGGTTTGCCGGCCGAGAAGAAGGAAGGGCTCGCGACCACCATCATCCAGCAGGCGGGTTCGATCCTGCTCGAGGTCGAGAAGCGCAACGTCAAGCATTTCGAGGTCGAGACGCCGTATCTCGCCGCCGTGGTCAAGGGAACGCAATTCAGCGTCACCGTGAATGCTGGCAGCACCAAGGTCGCCGTGCTCCGCGGCCAGGTTGAAGTGTCCGACTTCAAGTCCGGACAGATCGCACAGGTCATGCCGGGACAGGCCGCCACCTCCTTTGAGCACGGCAAGCCCGGCCTCAGCCTGAGTGGTGCCGGGACCTTCAATCCGATCGAGCACGGCAAGCCGCGCGCCTCGACGATCGAGCGTGTCCCGGTGCCGAAATCGGGCCTGTCGGCACCGCGCAATGCGGCGAACGGTCATGCGATCCATGCGCTCGGTCCGATCGACAAGGGGACCAAGGCGGCCGGCGCGCCGGCGCAATCGCATCAAGCGGCCGGTGGTCAGGCGCCCAAAGGCGGCGTCGTGCGCATCTCCAGTTCGCTCGGCGAGGTCAAGCTGAACGTCCACAAGGTCACGAACGGGCTCGCTCACGGCGCCGCGACAACGGGGCACGTGCGCAATGCGAACGCCAGCACCGGGACCGAGACGGTCTGGAGCGATACGAAGGCGAGCACGACGACCACGGCCGCCAACAGCTCCAACGTGACGGCGGTTACGGTGAGCAGCAGTGCACCCGCGGCCAGTGCCACGTCGACGTCGTCAAGTACGACGACGACGGTTGCGACCACCTCTGGTTCGACCAGCGATGTGTCCGGCGGAAGCGCCGGGAGCGGAAGCAACGGGACTGGTACGACCAGCAACGGAAGCGGCGGCACCGGCAATAATGGCAACAACGGCAACGGGAACAGCGGAAACGGGAATAACGGCAACAACGGTAACGGCAATCATGGCCACCACTACGGTTGGTATTGGGGCAGAGGCCATCGCTAGGACCGTGTCGTCGGCATAGGGGAGCGCCTGGCGGCAGGGACCGCCGGTGCAGGGGAGCAAAGTGAAACGCCATCGGCCGCATATTCTTGTCATGATCGCGCTTGCGGTCGTGCTGTCCACGGGGTGGCACGGCGCGCTTCGCAACGCGCTCACCGATCTGCGCTTCGCCTGGCAATCGCGTACGGCCAGCGGCAATGTCGTCGTGGTGGCCATCGACGCACCCTCGATCGACCAGATCGGGATATGGCTCTGGCCGCGCCGGCTCCACGCGGAGCTGTTGCACAGGCTCGAGGCGGCGGGGGCACAGGACGTCGCCTTCGACGTCGATTTCAGCACACCATCGGATCCGGCCTCTGACGAAGCCCTCGTCACCGCGCTTCGGGAGGTTGGCGGTTCGACGATCCTGCCCTCCTTCAAGCAGCCGACGCCGAATGGTGGCGTGGTTCACATCAATCGTCCACTGAAGCCGTTCAGCAACCAGTCGTGGCCGGCCGTCGTCAATGTTGCGATCGAATCCGACGGGCTCGTGCGCCGCTATCCGGTCGGAGAGAAGCTTGGCGATGCCGTGATGCCGTCGATGGCCGTCGTGCTGGCCGGGCAGGACGCCAATCGGCGCCCGCCCTTCCTGATCGATTTCGGCATTCGTGCGGCCTCCATCCCAAGTGTCTCCTATTTTGACGTGCTGCGCGGCGATGCCGCGACCTTGGACAAGCTGAGAGACAAGAAGATCATCGTCGGTGCTACCGCGCTCGAACTGGGCGACCGGTTCAGCGTTCCCAACGGCAAGATCGTCTCTGGACCCGTCCTCCAGGCCCTGGCGACGGAATCGATCCTCCAGAACCGGATGCTGCGCTGGACGTCCGATGTCGGCATGATCATTGGCTTGGGCCTGATCTGCCTGGCGATGATGTATTCGTGGCGCCGTTCCGCACCGGGCGTCCGTGTCACGATCCTCGTCGCGGCAGGAGCGGGCGTGGAACTTGCCGCTGCGCTCGTGCAGGCGAGCTGGCCGCTCATCATCGACACGTCGCTGTTTCACATTGCGATCATTGCCTATCTGACCGCGATTGCACTCGACGAGATCGATTTCCGTAGTCTCCTGGGACGTATTGCCGAGAGCCGCTTTCATCGTATCGCGATGTCGCTCGGCGACGGTCTGATCTGCACCGACGAGGATCATCGGATCACGGTGTGGAATCCGGGCGCCAGTGCGATCTTCGGTTACATGCCGACCGAAATGATCGGGCGTCCGTTCGAAACGCTCTGTGCGGAGCCCGCCGGCGGTGGCGCAAAGGCATTTGCCATGCGTGATGCTGCGCGCCAGGCGCTGTTGGTGCCCGGCGGTGCCGTCATCGTCGAGTTCCAGGGGCGGCGGAAGAACGGCGAGACGTTCCCGGTCGAAGCGAGCTTTTCGGGCTGGCAGGGCACGGACGGCTTCCAGTACGGAGCGATTCTGCGCGACATCTCGGTCCGCAAGCGCGAAGCCGAACGCGTCAGGTATCTCGCCGAACATGACGCGTTGACCGGTCTTGCCAACCGCAACATGCTGCATGCGAATCTCGCCAATCTGATCGCCGCGGCGGAGCCGCGATCGTCCGACGTCGCGCTGCTCGTGCTCGGCCTCGACGGCTTCCAGCAGATCAACGACATGCTTGGACATTCGGCCGGCGACCTCGTGCTGCGGGCCGTCGCGGAGCGCCTCCGGACCAAGGTCGATGGCAAGGCGGTCATCGCCCGGCTCAGCGGCGACGAAATTCGCCATCGCGCTTGATTGTACGGAGGCTGGCGAGCCGATTGTGGAGTTTGCCGAGCGGATCGCGCGCGCGTTCGAAGTGCCGCTCGCAACGGGCGCGCGCCAACATCGCGTCAGGATCAGCATCGGCGTCGCCGTCTATCCGGAAGGCGGGCACAACGCCGACGATCTTCTCGGCAATGGTCATCTGGCGCTGAGCAAGGCAAAGATGACGCGTCGCGGCAGCCACGTGATCTTCGAGAGTGCGATCAGGCAGGAGCTGGAGAACCGGCTGACGCTGGAGAGCGAGCTGGCGCTTGCCGCGGATCGCGGCGAGTTCGAACTGTTCTATCAGCCACAGGTTCGGCTGGTCGACGGCAGCCTGCTCGGGGCCGAAGCGCTCATCCGTTGGCGGCATCCCGTGCGCGGGTATGTATCGCCCGGGGAATTCATGCCGGTGGTCAACGCCTCGTCCCTGTCCGAGCGGATCGCGAACTGGGTGATGGAGACCGCCTGTCGGCAGGCGCGAGCCTGGGAATTGTCCGGAAACAGCGTGCGCGTCGCGATCAACCTCTCGCCGTCGCAGCTCGAGTCCGGCGACCTCGCGCATTCCGTTGCGGCGCTGCTCGCGGAGACGGGGCTCACGCCGTCACTGCTCGAGCTCGAAGTCACCGAGGATATCCTGCTGCATGACGAAAGCCGCGTGCTCGACATGTTCGAGCGGATCCAGCAGCTCGGCGTCCGTGTTCTGTTCGACGATTTCGGCACGGGCTATGCGAGCCTGAGCTATCTGAAGAAGTTTCCGCTCGACGGGCTCAAGATCGATCGGTCGTTCGTGCTTAACCTGCTCGCCGATTCCAACGACGCCGCGATCGTCGGCTCGACCATCGGTCTCAGCAAGCAGCTCGGGCTCACTGTCGTGGCGGAGGGCATCGAGAACCGTGCCACGGCCGACTTCCTGGTCAGCATGGGATGCGAGGAAGGGCAGGGATATTTCTTTGGCCGCCCGATGCCTGCCGAGGCGTTCGAGAGGCAATTCCTGCCGGCTGAACTCGAAGCTGTCAGCGCGGCCTGAACCGCTTCGACTCCGACCGCTAGCGCCGGCGTGCGACTGCGACGCCAAAGAGGAAGGCGACGAACAGACTGGCCAAGGGCGCTTCGCGCGTGATCGCGGCGACCGTCGCGAGCGGTTTACCCGGCTTTCGAGCGTCGTCGATGACATGCGTCAAGCGGTCGACAGCGGCGCGCAAGCCTCCTGCGACCTCTCCGATCGTGTGGGAGACGTCGGCCGCCGCGTCGATGGCGCGCTCGGCCATGCCGGGCTGGGACGGGGGCTGCGGAATCTCGGTGCTCAAATTCGTAAACTCCGCTTCTGATGAAGTGAATGAGGCCGGCACCTTTGGCTATCCGCGCGAGCGCTCGTTTTGAACAGCGGGTCCGAAGACCTTTGGCTATCCGCGACAGGCGCCGTAATGTATGGCGGGTGCCGGCCTTGCAGGGAAAATGCGGCGCGCGGGATTTTGTTCCGGGACGGCTTCTCGCGCGGCGTCTTTTCGGCGGGAAATACCCGTGAAACGACGGGTCCGAATCTCTGTTAGGCTGTCACGACCTTGTGGATGTCAGGAGACTGCCGTGACCGATCGGACCATGCCGGATCGAGCCCGGCGCATCGCCTTGCTCGGCGCGCCCATCGACATGGGCGCTTCGCAGCGCGGCACCTTGATGGGCCCTGCGGCGCTGCGCACCGCCGGGCTTGCGGCATTGCTCGAAAGCCTTGATTTCGAAGTTGTCGATTATGGCGATCTCTCCGTGGCGGAGGTCAGGGACCTCGCTGACAGGCTGCCCGAAAAAGCCAACCACTATCGCGAAATCCAGCGCTGGACGCGCCTGCTGAGCCGCAGAGGCCATGAGATCGCACAGACCGGCGCGTTGCCGATCTTCCTCGGCGGCGATCACACATTGTCGATGGGCTCGGTGAATGCCATGGCGCGCCACTGGCAGGAGCGCGGACGCAAGCTGTTCGTGCTCTGGCTCGACGCCCATGCCGATTACAATACGCCAGAGACGACGATCACCGCAAACATGCACGGCATGTCGGCGGCGTTCTTGTGTGGCGAGCCCGGCCTCGACGGATTGCTCGGCGATGATCCGCGCGCCTCGATTGATCCCGACAGGCTGGACCTGTTCGGCGCGCGTTCGATCGACAAGCTCGAAAAGGAATTGATGCGCACGCGCCGGATCAGGGTTGTCGACATGCGCCAGATCGACGAGTTCGGCGTCGCCGTGCTGATCCGGCGCGTCATCGAGCGCGTCAAGGCGTGCGATGGCGTGCTCCATGTCAGCTTCGATGTCGATTTCCTCGATCCGTGTGTGGCGCCGGGGGTCGGCACCACGGTGCCGGGCGGAGCGACCTATCGCGAGGCGCATCTGATCATGGAGCTGCTTCATGATTCCGGCGTGGTCGGATCGGTCGACATCGTCGAGCTCAATCCGTTCCTGGACGAGCGCGGTCGCACCGCGCGCACTGCGGTCGAGCTGATCGGCAGCCTGTTCGGACAGCAGATCACCGACCGCCCGACGCCGAGTAACGCGATCGCACCGGGCGAGTGACGCCGAGAGCTGTTTTGCATTGCGAAGAACGGATTGGCTGTTGCGGCTGGCTGATCTAGATCAGTCCTGGTCGAAATCGCCTGTTTTTGAAATAGGTGCGGATTGCAAACGCCCTTCGCGGAGGGTTTGATGCGGGGCGCGCTTCAGCCGAGGATCCGCAATGAGCAGCACGATCGACGCCGCCGGAAAATCCGCGAGAACATCACGCCGTCGCTTCCTGCAGGTCGGCACCGCGGTGGCGGGCGGCGCCGTTCTGGGCGCTGTTACGTCGGCCGCGGCGGAGACGGACAACCTTCCGCCCAACATTCCCGAATGGATGAAGGCGCCGGGCGAGCCGATGGGAGCCCAGCCCTATGGCGCGCCGTCACCGTTCGAGAAGGGCGTCGTCAAGAACATCTCGAAGACTCTCAAGCAGTACATATCGGCCTCCAGCCGGACGCCATTGCAGGAGCTCGACGGCATCATCACGCCGAATGGACTGTTCTACGAGCGGCATCATGGCGGTGTTCCGACCATCGACCCGGCGCAGCATCGGTTGATGCTGCACGGCCTCGTCGAGCGGCCTCTGATCTTCACGATGGACGATCTCAGGCGCTTTCCGTCGGAGTCGCGCATCCACTTCCTCGAATGCTCCGGCAATCCCGGTTACACCAAGCCCTATGGCAAGACGGCATCGGACCTCGTGGGTCTGGTGAGTTGCGCCGAATGGACCGGCGTGAGCCTGAAGCTCGTGCTCCAGGAGGCCGGATTGAAACCGGACGCCAAATGGGTCGTCGCCGAAGGCGCTGACGCCGCCGCGCTGACGCGCAGCATTCCGATCGAGAAATGCCTCGAGGACGCCCTTCTGGTCTACAGCCAGAACGGCGAGCGCTTGCGTCCGCAGCAGGGCTATCCCTTGCGGCTGTTTCTGCCGGGCTTCGAAGGCAATATGAGCGTGAAGTGGCTGCGCCGCCTGCACGTGACTGCGGAGCCCACTTATTCGCGCGAAGAGACCTCGAAATACACCGATCTCTTGCCCGACGGCACGGCGCGCGAGTTTTCCTTCTACATGGAAGCGAAGTCGATCATTACGCGCCCCTCGGGCGGTCAACGCCTGAGCGCGCCCGGCTTCCACGAGATCACCGGCATCGCCTGGAGCGGACATGGCAAGATCAAGCGTGTCGAGGTTTCGGTCGATGACGGCAGGAGCTGGCAGGATGCGCGATTGCAGGAGCCGGTGTTGACGCGCGCCCTCACGCGCTTCCGCCTGCCTTGGCAATGGGACGGCAAGTTAGCCGTGATCCAGAGCCGTGCCGTCGACGAGACCGGCTATGTGCAGCCGACGCTGGCCGAGCTGCTCGCGGTGCGCGGCGAGAACTATTTCTACCACAACAACGCGATCTGGCCCTGGCGCATCGCGGCCGACGGCGAGGTGACCAATGCGCTGGCGTGAGACCTGCGGCGTTGCCGTCGCAATCGTGCTGGGTGCCTTCGCGAGCGGAGCGCAGGCGCAAAGCCCTTATGGCATCGGTCGCCCTGCGACGGCTGCGGAGATCGCGGGCTGGAATATCGATGTCGGACGTGACGGCCGCAATCTACCGCAGGGAGGCGGTTCGGTCAGCCATGGGCGCGAGGTGTTCGCCCAGCAATGTGCTTCGTGCCATGGCGATAAAGGCGAGGGTGGCTTGGGTGACCGGCTCGCCGGTGGGCAGGGCACGATCGCAACGGCCAAGCCGATCCGCACCGTCGGCAGCTATTGGCCTTATGCGCCGACGCTGTTCGATTATATCCGCCGCGCCATGCCGCAGAACGCGCCGCAGTCGCTGAGCGACGAGGACGTCTATGCGGTGTCCGCCTATATCCTGAACCTGAACGGGCTGGTGGGAGCCGATGCGACACTCGATGCCAAATCGCTTTCGGCTGTCAAAATGCCGAACCGCGACAGCTTTGTCGGCGACGCGCGCCCGGACGTGAAAAAGTGATCGCATCGGGACGATCGGTTCCGCGCAGTGGCTCGGAACTTGCTTAAGCGAAGGGCGGAACTCGCAGGATGCGTTTGAGTTAACCCGCGAGAGGAAACAGCACGGGTCCTTCGATGACAACACATCGCTTCGCAAACTCCATGTCCTCGGCGCTTCGCCATCCCGGCGTGATCGCGCTGATCGTGGCCGGCTTGGCGATTGCTGCGATGGTGATCGTCGATCACGGGCCGTGGAACCGCGCCAAGACTCAGCCGGCTCATGTTGCGATGTATGCGACGACGGGCGAGGCCGCACATGCCGCCGGCGCCAAGGTGCTTCCCACCGCACCGAAGTCGCCGGTCGAGCCGGAGCGGCCGGGGCCGAAGACATCTCCGACCGTCAATCCCGTGACGCCGTAATACGGTTCATCAGCGTGCGGGCCGTGCTCGCGGCCTTCATCATCGTCGTCGCGTCGCAGATTTTGGCGTCGCAGATCTTGGCATCGCAGATCTCGTCGTCGCTGTCGCCGGTCTGGTCAGCCGATCGCGGACGAGCCGAGCAGAGCGAGGACGGCCAGCACCATGATCGCGGTGCCGAGCCAGCCCAGCGCGACCAGCCGTGAGCGGGCCTTGAAGCGGCCCATGATCGCACGGCTCGAGACGATCAGCATCATCATGGCCATGACCGGTACGGCAACGATGCCGTTGAGCACCGCGCTCCAGACCAGCATGTGTATCGAGTCGATGCCGGTGAAGCCGAGACCGAAGCCGATGATGGTTGCGGCCGCGATGATGGCGTAGAAGCCGACCGCCTTTTCCGGCTTCGCCTCCAGCGTGGCGTGCCAGCCGAAAGTCTCAGCAACGGCGTAAGCCGCCGAGCCCGCGAGTACCGGGATCGCCAGAAGGCCGGTGCCGATGATGCCGAGCGCGAACAGCGCGAAGGTGAAATCGCCGGCGAGCGGACGCAGCGCTTCGGCCGCTTCCGTCGCCGAGTTGATCCTGGTGATGCCATTGCCGTTCAGCACGGCCGCCGTGGTCAGGATGATGAAGAAGGCGATGCTGTTGGAGAGCAGCATGCCGACGATGGTGTCGGCCTTGATGCGCGCGATTTCAGGGGCGCCCCCGGTTGAAAGGTCGCGCAGCGGCTTGTCGCGCTTGCCCTGGTTCATCTCCTCGACTTCTTGCGAGGCCTGCCAGAAGAAGAGATAGGGCTGATGGTGGTGCCGAGCACGGCGACGAAATAGTCGGCGCTGATCGTCGCCTTCGGCCATACCGCGGCGAGCAACGCGGTGCTCCACGGGATCTCCACGGTGAAGGCGGTGGCGACATAGGCGAACAGCGTCAGCGTCAGGAATTTCAGCACCGGCGAATAGCGGCGATAGGGCACGAACACCTGGAGCAGGGTCGAACCCGCCGCGAAGATCAGGGCGTGCTCGTGATTGAGCCCGCCGATGACCAGCGAGAGCGCCTCCGCCATCGCGGCGATGTCGGCGGCGATGTTGAAGGTGTTGGCGATACGAGCAGCGAGACGAGCCCCAGCACGATCCAGCGCGGCGCGAGCTGCAGGACGTTGGCGGCGAGCCCTTTGCCGGTGACCCGGCCGATGCGAGCGCTGACGAGCTGAATCGCGATCATGAACGGCAGGGTCAGAAACACCGTCCAGAGCAGCCCGTAGCCGAATTGCGCACCCGCCTGCGAATAGGTGGCGATGCCCGACGGATCGTCGTCGGCTGCGCCGGTGATGAGCCCGGGCCCCAGCCGTTGCAGCAGCCCCGGCCCGGACTTCGCCGATCCTTCGGCGCTGTCGTGCGTGGCGGCGTGCTGCTTCGATCGGTTTGACAGGGGCTGACTTTCCGGCTTCCGGAATTGCGAAGTGTGCTTCAAGCCCGTCATGGCCGCAAAGTTCCTGCGTCGGCCAGCGCCCGCGCCGTCTGCTGATGCCAACACCCCGTCATCCTTTGACACGTCGGGCAAAACACACGTAGAGTAGTACCATCACAGAGATCGTCGAGCCCGCACCGTCACCGGTTGCGGGCTCTTCCTTTTCCCTCCGTTCAAAACGGTCGCCAGCCTCTCGCGCGATAAGATGTCGCCGACAGTCGGCCGATCCCTGGACACGGAAGCCGTCGGCGATCAGGCAGCACCTGCTCGGCTGTCCGCTGTCGCGCGGCACGGTTTGATTCTCATGCCAGTGGCGTCCGCCGACCGGTGGGGTTATCGTTGCTGTGATTCGCGCCTTCCGAAAACCTGGAACCAAAGCTGGATGAGCGCGTCGCGGTGCCGCTCGACGGGCCGTTCCAACCCGCCCCGGCAGCAAAGTCACGGTGCGGTCCTGCCTTGCCCAAGGCGGGGCCGCGCGCCGTACGAGCAAAGAATTTGCAACGACAAAAGGGGGCACATTTGGCCGCCGATCTGGTTTTCAGAATTGCAATTGTCGGGCTGTTTCTGTTTTCAGCGGTGCTCGCTTCCATGCTGTGGCTGAACGTGTGAGCCTCGACGCGTGAGCTCCGACGTATGGTCTCGTCCTGCCGTTTGGAACGGCCGGTCCATGGTGGCGTTTTGCTCTTCCATGAGGGAGGACACGCGATGGACAATCTGACGAAGCGCGGGCAACCGGACCGCAGCAAGATCAACATGCACGAGGCCTTCGAGGTCAAGTACTGGACGCACGCGCTCGGCATATCGAAGGAGGAGTTGCAAAAGGCCGTCGACAAGGTCGGCAATTCCGCCGCCGCCGTCCGCAAGGAATTGGCGAGGTAACGCGCCCAATGCATGCGCGCCGACGCGCGTGCCGCTACTTGATGCTGACGAACATGCCCCAGGCGGCGGCCAGCGCGCCGCCGGTGAAGACGACCACCGGGTTGTCGCAGAACGTGCTGCCATAGCTGCACACGTTCGCACCGAACTGGCCGAGCTCGTGATGGCTCGCGGAGTAGAACAGTCCCGACAGCACCAGCAATGCGGCGGCGACGTAATACATCGACGGAATCTCCAGCTTGCCCATGCGCCCTCGCAAGGGACATGTCCCAGCATGACGCGGGGAGATTTCATTCCGCCGAATCCGCTTCGCCGCATTTGGATAAAATTCGAAGCGTCAGGTAGCAGAGTGAACCGTGTGCCAACGCGCGGGCCACGACGGGCGACCCACTAGGCGCGCAGGCCCTGCCGGGTCGAAATCCTCTTCATGCCGCCGCAGGCGCAATGGACGATCGCATCATCGGCGTACATTCCCAAAATCGTTTCGATGTCGCCGGTGCGGTAGGCGTCAAGCCAGTCAACCGCAGCGGCCATCGGGTCAAAGGACATGTTTCCTACCTACGTGCCGTTATTGGCCGCAGCTTTAGGCAAGGCACCGTGAACCCGAAGTGAAGATCGTATTGACTCATTGTTCATGATTTGTTCTTATTGTCCCGTCGTCAGGTGGAGATGGGCCGTGGATAACCGCATCAATGAAATCCGCAACATCGTCAGAGCGTTACGCGTCAGCATGCGAGAGGCCGAGGCCATCATGCATGAGCAGATCAATCGCGACGAGGACTGCACCTTCGTGGCGGAAGAGATCATGAAGATGCGCGTCGTGATGAGCGGCCTGGTTCACGAGCGGACACGGCTCGGCGACAGCGAACCTATTCTTGTGAACAGCCTCTTCGTTCCGCGCCGGCCGCCGGCAGCGCCGCGGACTGGTCTTGCCAAGCGCCGCCTCGTACCGCGCGGAATTGAGCAGCAACGGGGCCACGCACGCCAGTGATCATGGATGGACAATCTCAGGCGGTTTCCGGCGCCGTGGGTCATGATCGCGGAAGAGGAGTGCTTCCGAGTCAAGGACGCGAACGGCTTCACGATCTGCTGCGTTCTTCATCGCGATGATCTGCACTCGTGGGGCTACCAATATGCCCACCAGTATCTATCGCGCGACGAGGCGCGACGGATCGCAACGGCAATCGCGCGATTGCCGGAGCTGTTGAAGCGTCCTCAGTATTGAGCTGTTCGCTTTGCCAGGTCCCCCATTGGAACTTCTTGCTCCAAACTGGAATTAGCTTTGTGGTCGGCCCACCGCCGATGGCCGGCCTGGAATGGCGGCTCCGGCGCCCCCAGCCCCCCGTCCCGCGCCGGGGCCGTTTTCAGGAGTTAGGGCTGGTCCGACAAAAACATCGGTGCAGGCCCTTTGCATCATCGGCAGACCTTCAGCAGGCACCGGTAGATCGTGTTCTGGAGATCGTTTTCGGTCTCGACGAAACACGCCTGAAACATTGCTGAAACCCGATTGTCCTGAACGCCGCGCCCGTTGGCCCCGACCAACGGAGCGAGAAGGAGACAAGTCATGATCCAGGTCGGTTCGAAGGAAGAAGTCGCGTTTCTGCTGGCGCTGTTCGGCACCCACACCCAGCCGGTCAAGCGACCGAACCCGAAATCGCAGCAACGCTGAAGGCTGAGCCATGCCCGGTTTGGCCGATTGCCAGAGCCTCTTGCGTCTCTTGATCGCAAGGGGCGATCCGAGGGCTATTCCGCTCGCCAAAGGCGCCATCGATCAATACTTGAACACCGCGCCGGCCAGCCTCCGGGGGCGTGGCCTGCGCGTCCTCCAGCGCGACGCGCTCGACCAGCATGGTGCCGCGGTGGGGGTGCAGCGCTCCTTCGCCGAGACGGTGGACGCCTATATCGAGCGCAAGCTTGCGGAGGAGTGACGCCTTCCGGTGCGGCGGTTCAGGCGCGTGGCTGCCAGTCAGGCTGCGATGGGCGGCGTGGCTTGCGCCAGCAACAGCCCGATCTTCCGGTCGAGCTGCCAGACCTCGACGTTGCCCCGGCGCGTGAACTGTTGTGCAACGCGAAGCGCGGATGCATCGGAATCGGCCTCGAACGCTTCGGCGGAGCGAAACACGCCGTTCTCGCCGACCAGATAGGCGCGGTATTGCCGGCTCATGTCGGCGCCCTCAGGCCCGGCGAATGCAGCCAGGACTCGATCTGCATGGCCGTCTCGTCCTGTCGCGCCCGGCGCAGCAGGATCTCACGGCGCCGTCCCGGCGCAAGCGCCTGGGCCTCGTCGCGAAGGCGTGCAGCCTCGTCTGCGAGCCGCTCCTTGAGAGTTTTGACCTGTTTAACCCGACGCCGCTTCAGCATGACACTGCTCCCTCATTAGAGTGGGGCGGGAGCGCAACTGGCGTTCTCATCACCGACCGATGCCAAGTGCCGCTGCGGTGACATTTCAACTCTACGCTTCGGGCCGAGGAGAGTCAGTATCATTTGTTAAGTGGTTCGAAGAATCTCTCGGGCGTCATCGCAGCTCGGTTTGAGCAGTTTATTTCCTATCGCGTGCAGGTAGTTCCTAAGTTCACGATTGAACGGAAGTGGCGTCGGCGATTGGAGGTCTATCCTCCTTGTCTGCGCCCGCGCCACGATTTTGAGCGCTTGATCTGACAAAGGCCGTTGCAGCGCCTTGGCCTCGTCCCATGGCGCCCGCAGCCAAACATCTCGTTCTTCGGCCGTCGTCAGGATCACCGGCATTGCCTTTTGATGAATGGGCTCGACAATGGCATTCGGCGCCGTCGTGAGAAAGCCATAGACCAACGTCCCGGGGACCTAGCGCAGGGCAGGGATTCCGAAATGCACGGGCTGACGCTTTCGACCCATTCGGAAAGTACCACCTATTCGAAAAGAGGTGGCTGAGCGAAGTCGATCTCAGGGGCTTCGCTTTCGAGGCTGGCGAGGTGTCGAAGGGGGCCGCCCAGACTGGCTCGGCATTGCTAAGCTCGCGGATCACTACCGTGAGGTACTCGCCGCCGCCGCACTGGTCGCGGGACGTGGTACGCGGTCCTGCACATCATGCGAGGTCCGCGGGTTTTCTTTGCCGTTTTCTGGCTTGAAAGAATTTCCCCTACGAGTCCACCAGCCCGGTCGCAGATAAGTGCTGGGAACGGGGCTCAACTTGAGAAATGCTAAGGCCGCTCGACCAGGGTCTTTCGCGGTCGACCAAGCTTCGGACGGGGTGGTCTGACCTTGGGCTCAGTCGACGGCACGACCTCCAGCCTGACCCGGAAAGTCTCAAAGAGACTTAGGACCCGGCTTAGCTGCGGATCGACGGTTCCTCCGAACGTCTTGTAAACCGTCGTCCGCATAATGCCGAGTTCGCGCGCGAGCGAGGTGACGTTCTGCGATTTGACGACGGTGCTCAGCTCCCGGATGGTGTCAGTCGGATCGTCGAAAGCGAAGGCTTGACTGAGCCGTGTAGCGATCGCGCTGGGGCTGGCGATCCCGGACGCAGGCGTAACCCGGGCCTTTACGTTCAGCGCTTCGAGCAGCCTAAGAACCCGGCTGAGCTGCGGGTCGATTCGACCGCCAAACGTCCTATAGAGGGTGTCGCGTCGAAGGCCCGCGTCCCGTGCCAGGATCTGTACGTTATGAGCTCGCGTGACGAGGCTGAGCGCCGTCTTAGCCTTTAGTATCTCATTTTCTTCAAAGTTATCAGATAGATAGATGGCGATAGCCGCTGGATTGTCGCGGACTAAATTGGCTATGTCTTCTTCGTTGCCAGCCAGCATTTCCAGAGCGTTTGTCCGTCACTGTGGCCTTCCAGCTACAGCATTATCGGCCAATACGTCTAGATTACCTCACAGACATCGACGACGCTTCCACTTGGGGTAATTTTGACAATGAAAAAGACTTTGCTCGCTCTCGCCGCGGTTGTGGCGATGACCGGTTCGGCCTCGGCCGCTGACCTGGCTGCCCGTCCCTATGTGAAGGCTCCGATGCCGGCGCCGGTCGCCAATTGGACCGGCTTTTACATTTTCGGCGGTGGCGGTGGCGGCCTCTCGAATGCTGACCAGAGCGTTGTGGATACGGTTTCCGGTACGCCGCTGACGATCACACAGCGCCAGGGCGGCTCGGGCTGGTTCGGCACCGTGGGCGCCGGTTACGACTGGCAGTTCAGCGGCACCTGGGTCGCTGGCGTGTTCGCTGACGGTCAGTTCGGCAGCATCCGCGCCACCATCCAGGATCCGCTCAATCAGATCACGGGCTCCCAGAAGCTCGAGACGTCGTGGGCCGCTGGTGTGCGCCTCGGCTGGCTGGCCGCCCCGAACGTTCTCACCTACGTCAACGGCGGTTACTCGGGCGCCCACTTCGGCCAGACCAACTTCACGGACCTCGCCGGCGTTCCCGTCGGTGCCCACCTCAACAGCTACAACCGCAACGGTTGGTTCATCGGTGGCGGCGTCGAGAATAGCCTGAACTTCTTCGGCATCAGCTCGCCCGGCTGGTTCATGAAGACCGAATATCGTTCGGCCTTCTACAACGCCAAGACCCAGGACGAGCTGTTCGACGTCGGCAACGTTCCGGTCGGCAACAGCATCCGTGCCAACAGCTGGAATCAGACGATCTCGACCTCGCTGGTCTACCGCTTCAACTGGACCGGTCCGGTCGTCGCGAAGTACTGATCTGAACTGAACCAAAATTCAGACGTCAAAGCCCCGGCATCGCCGGGGCTTTTTCGTTTGTCCTGAACGCTCGTGCAACACGAAGTGCGATGGGATCCAGGCAAACGCCTAGCGCTGGAATATGCAAAATGACCTGCACGATCACATTGAATGCCGAATTACGCTCGCCCGGACCTCCGCGGCGGGCTTTGTCGTTTCGGCCGGTAATGAAGGTCGGGGGTGCTTTCGGCCTCGGCTACGTTGCCGGCGGCTGTGGCTGAGCGTTCTTGGAAGCTTCGGCGCGACGGGCGATTTCGACGAAGAGCTTTGGCTGCGTTCGCAGGAGAATACATGAGCACTGACCGACAGAAGCCGCGCCAACCGCGGATTGAGTCAGATCCCCCAGCTCAAGGCATTGCGGAATTGACCGGTTGGCCGCGCTGGATGGCCGACGCGCTTGCATACAGACCACAGAGCCCGGCTCTAGGCGTCGGCTCGCCGGGTGAAACGGCTGCATTGGAGGGCAACGCGACCGGTTCGGTGGGCTTGGCGTCTCTCTAGTGCAAGTCTCAAAAGTCCCTGAAAACACTGGCGATCACTACAATATGGTAGGGGGCGTACCCCCCAAAGGTCAAGTCGAGGCAAGCCCAATTGATGTGACCGTTGTGACAGTGCTGTGACCACAATTTGCCGACGCACGCGGCATGGGGGAAACTTGCAAGCGTCAACCTATCTGATGCCCCCACAAAAAAATCCGTCATTCTTCGCAAGTTTAAGTTGGCGCACATCCCAGCGTGTACTTGTCGGACACAGGAGAGCTCGTGCATGAATCCAAATCTTACTCCTGTTACTTCATACGTGATCGACAACGTGCACCACGCGCACGACGAAGTATGCGAGAGGACGGACCTCGTCGAGCGCGAAGGCGAAATGGATCAGTTCTCAGTTGGTGCGCCTGAAGACATCGCGTTCGATCGACCCAGGATGAACGTGCGAAATGTTGAGGCAGCCCTATCGGTCATGAAAGTCGATCCGGCCAAGGTAAAATGCGTAGCGTCCCAATAAAGCCAATGGCCTGCGTGATACGTTGGGCACGTTTGGTAGCAGAGATAATCGACCGGTTTGAGCAAGTCGACCCTTCCGGGATACTTAGACTGCACACGGGCGAGCATTGCATTGATGGCTGCGCCCGCCGCTACCGCGTTCACCTTTGACATGGGCGAACATGGGGGAGGTGGCACATGAGGCAGCGGCCCTTGAAGTAACCGCGGCCGATTGATCTCGCAGCCGGCAGGAACTTGGGCGCCCACAATCATTACACGCCGAACAGGCGTTAACACGCGTAGCGTCTCAGAAAGGGCCGCTTCGAGCTTGGCGAACGATCCAGCATCGTTCGGCCACATGCCTGGTTGGTCGTAATCGATGCCCGCATCGTCATAGGTTTCCCACCGCTGGATGAATATCAGCGGGCGCGTTTGGGTCTCAAGTTGAGCGATTTGCTCATCGCGACCCCGAAGACAATCCACGCGTCGTCGCGATCTGATGGCTGCTCCTTTGACAATCGGGCATCCGGCAGTGCCAATGTACTGAAGGTTTCCACCTAGGCTCTCGACTAACGGCAACATTGCCGCCACGTACATTTCAGCATGGGAGTCTCCAGCCAAGTCAACAATCGGTAGGCCCGGCGGCCAAACGACTTGATCAGTAGTGGGAGAACTGTCGAGCCTTCCATCCGCCAAAACCGACTCAGGCACCCGCCATGCAAAGCCCTTCAGAATGAATGTTGCGTGAGTCAGAATCGCAAATGCCAGAATAGCCGCGCTGAATTTCATCAATGTCTTCAACGGCGCTCCAGAGGCTGCGCCTCCAGCAACGATGAAGCGACGTTCCACGAAATAGTACATGCTGGTAGCGACGAAAAGCATCGTTACAAGCATGACTATATTGCCTCCAGCAGTGTCGGCCGCCTCACCAAAGATGAAGCGCGAGTAGAAAATGATCGGCCAGTGGCAAAGATAGAGTGAATACGAGATTGTTCCGATGGCGGTTAGCGCCTGAGAGCGTAGAGCGCGAGAAACGAAGGTTGTATCTCCGGTCCAAATCACAGCAGCAGCGCCAAGGCATGGGATCACAACGAGCAATTCTTGCCGTGACGTGTCTGGCTGCAACAAAAGGGCACTGGACAAGATCACAGCGAAGCCAGCCGCCGAAAGCAATTCACGGACCGATTGGCGGCGTGGCGTTTGACCGGCGAAAAGCACCAAGGCGCCACAACCGAACTCGAACATGCGAAACGGCATCAAGAAGAAAACGGCAGAGCTGTCGATGGGGCCAACCCATATCGTGGCCAAGAAGGATGCAAGCGACAACAGGACGATTGCCGATCTTATGCATCCAACGCGCGCCGCGGCGATCAGGAGTGCGGGCCAAATAAGATAGAACTGCTCTTCAAGCGACAGCGACCAACAGTGAAGCAGAGCGAGTTCGTCCGACTTCGCTGCGAAGTAATGGCTTGCTTCTCTCCAATATTGGATGTTTGCGATCGACAGCAGCGCATGCGTGCACTCCTTCGCAATATCGAGAAACAGTAGAGGCGCCGTCCATAACGCGCCCGACAGGTACGTCATAAGCACCGTGAAGATCAGGGCTGGATAGATGCGCCTCGTTCGTCGCAAGTAGAACGCGCTGAAGGAGAAGCGACCGCCAGCGTCGTCCACGAGGATATTGCGAGTGATCAAGTAGCCGGAGATGACGAAAAAGACGTCGACTCCGACGAAGCCGCCCTGAAAGCCCGGTACTTTCAAGTGAAACAGCAGAACGCTCAGGACAGCAATCGCTCGAAGTTGAACGATTTCCCTGCGAAAGCTCGTCCCCTCCGAACCTATCATCTCCAATGAGGCCACCAGAAGCTGCAACGTTTCCAAATATTTCTACTGGATTGCAGTCTATTACCTGAGAGGATTTCAGGGTGTAAACCTCAATTTTGGCTTCAAATAAAGGTAGCCGTCCTACCCGCCGTACAGCGATCTAGACAAACAGCTAGGGCCAATCCCGCTATTGGGGTCTAACTCTAGGGGAAAAAGGCAAAGACAGATGCACGAGGGAGTGGACAGGGCGCTAGGCCCCGCCCTTTCTTAGGTTCTCGCTTCGCCACAGCGGTTGGAGGTTGCTGAAGTGGCATAGCGCGATCAATTCGCTTGGTGTTCGCGCCGACGAAAGCAGCCTGATATGATCGACTTCCCATTGCCGATACCTCTCCCAACGCATTCCCGTACGAAACTGACCAGCGATATGATCGCGTAATTCGGTATGGTCGCAGCCGACCGCATAAGCGGGGCTGACGCGGCCCCTCAGAGCCATGCCAGTCCGTCTCAGCGTATTGCGGTACATCCTGAACGACGGATCTCTGAAGCCTCTCAGCGCCTCTCACTGGCGTGCCTTCTCATTGGTGACGTTGTCGCGATAGCGCGTGAGAAGCTGCGCAACAGTGATTGTATTGAGAGATCGTACGTCATTGGGGATCAAAGTCCGATCTAACTCGGCTTCGATCTGCCGTGCCCAACGTTGTGCATCAGATTTTGATTGAAACGACTTGGCTTGTTGTGTGTGTCCGTGGCGTCTGACTTGGACCTGCCACTTCCCGTTCCTGAACCGTAGGCTTGCCATTCAAAAAGCTCCTCTCGCGTGACCAGCTTGTGACCGGCCGGTCTGAGGAGCTTTTGAGGAGCTACCACCAACGCTCTAAGAGGTTGGTAGATCGAGAGAAACACTGGCGCACCCGACACGATTCGAACGTGTGACCTTTGCCTTCGGAGAGCAGCGAGCGGCGTAATGTTCGGATATTGAGCCGTGTTTCGAAAACCTGATGCCAATCAAGCCCGCGGAATCCCGCGGGCTTTGTTTGTATGGCGCCTCTGACGTTCGCGCGCTACACCGCAGCAGCCGGTCCAAACCAGGTGGTCAGCGCGTCCTCGAGTCCTCGTTGGCTTTCATCGCCGACCCACGCCACGTGCCCGTCTGGCCGAACCAGCACGGCTTCGGGCGCGGCGACCTGCCCGATGGCGGGGAGCTCCCACGCGCCGTCGTGGCTGGCGTTGACGACCCTGATGCGGTCTGCCCAGGGTGCGATGTCGAACCCGCCGGACTTGCCGAAATTGATCAGCAGGGCCTGCGCTCCGTGCAGCAGCGTGAACAATCTCTGCGGATGGCCCTCGACGATCAGGTCGAGATCGGGCATCCGGCGCCCGAGCAGTTCGTGTCCTTCGCCGAGATCATAGCGGATGTCGAGTCCGCTCATCATCGCGCCAAAACGTTGGCGCGGCTCGTCCATGGCGAGCAGGTCGGACACCACGTCGCGCGCGGCCTTGAGGCCAGCCTCGCCGCGGCGGAGCATGGCGATTTGCGCCAGGGTGTTGCGCAAGACGCGCGCAGCAACGGGATGACGCTCGGCGTGGTAGGTATCGAGCAGGCCGTCGGGCGAAATTCCCCTGACCACCTGCGCCAGCTTCCAGCCGAGATTGACCGCGTCCTGCACGCCGGTGTTGAGGCCTTGCCCGCCGACGGAGTGATGGATATGCGCGGCATCGCCGGCGAGCAGCACGCGCTCCCGGCGATAGGACACGGCCTGCCGCGCCGCATCGGTGAAGCGGGAGATCCAGGCGGGATTTTGGAGCCCGAAGTCGGTGCCGTACACGGCGACGAGCGCATCGCTGAGATCGCGCAGGCCGGGTTCGCCGGTGCGGTCGAGCGTCGCTTCCGTCACGACGACCAGCACGCGACCGCTCTCCGCCTTGCTGAGGCCGTGAAAGCCGATGGCGTCGTGGCGGAGACCCCATACCGGCTCGTCGCGCATCTCGACTTCGGCCATGAGATTGCTGAGCGTCGGATCGGAGCCGACGAAATCGATGCCGGCCTTCTTGCGTACCCGGCTGCGACCGCCGTCGCAGCCGACGAGGTAGCTTGCGCGCAATGTCTTGCCGCCGGCGAGCGCAACGTCGATGCTGGTCGCATCCTGAACGAAGCCGATCACCTCGGAGTTTCGATAGATCGGCACCGCGAGCTCCTCGACCCAGTCGGCCAGGATGCGCTCGATGTGGCTCTGCCGCAGCGCGAGGCCATAAGCGTGCCGGGTGGGGAGATCGCCGATGTCGAGCCTGGTCCAGGCGAAGCCCGCGAGCTGGGTGACTTGCCCCTCGCGCAGGAAGCGCTCCGCGACGCCGCGCTGATCGAGGATCTCGATGGTCCGCGCGTGCAATCCGCCGGCCCGCGTACCGACGAGCTCCTGATCCGGGCGCCGCTCGACCACGGCGACGTCGACATCCGCGAGCGCGAGCTCGGCGGCCAGCATCAAACCGGTCGGGCCGCCGCCGGCGATCAGCACGGCATGGTGACTCGCGCGGCTGGCGCCGGCCCGCTTGGTACGGCCGCGCGGCCGGGACGACGGAAGCAATACAGGCATGTGGACCCCCTCGCGTTGCTGCTTTGGATGCTCATTGGGGCGGGGGTTCTACGGCAGGGCGGGGGACTTGAAGCAAGCCCCTTGCGCACCACATATCAAACTGGGAGGAAGGGCTCCTTCTTCCGCGTTCGCCGTGTTGACACGTCGGGCAAAACACCGGCTGAATGGCATCATCGACCTGAGTTTGGTTCGACCCGCGCGGGAGCTCCCGCCGCGGGTTTTCTTTTGGGCTCTGGCGTTCAGCGAACGCCGGTGGTTCGCCGCATGGTGTCGGGGGGCTCCTCGAACGAAAACGGCTTCCTGATCATTGGCAGGCCCCCGCGCCGCGGTTCGCGCCCCGATAATTGCAGGATCTTCAATTCCGGGCGTAGCTGCTTCGCCAGTTCGGCCAGTTTCTGACCGTCCATGCCCGGCATACTGATGTCCGTGATGAGGATGGAGATGTTCTCGTTCTGCCTGAGCCGATCAAGCGCATCCGGGCCGCTTTGGGCGCTTGTCACCTCGCAGCCGAGATCTTCCAGCATGCCCACGATGACGTCGAGGACGCCGGGATCGTCGTCAACAACCAGTACAGTATGGCTCATCGCGCGCACGGTCCTTTGACCGAAGGAATAAACGCGCCGCTCTTCGGCTAAGTTCCGGCACGGTGTGGTCGAACGAGGGATGTTTGACATGTCGAAACACTGGCAAATGACATCATCGAGACGAGTTTGGTCACCCGCGCTGGAAGCACCCGCCGCGGGTTTTTCGTCTCGATTTTGAGATCAGACGGTGGCCGCGCATCCGGCCACGCACTCGCTAGACCACGTTCAAGGAACGCCGACCGGCGCGGCGCCGGGTCCGTTGCTCGCGCCGCTGCGGTCTCGGGGCTCACGGACATAGGGTTCGCGCCCGAGACGATCGCGCTTGGTCACGCGATCTGCCGCTTTCTTCCTTTTAGTGGAGAGACGATGACCGCCTAACTGATATCGCTCGCACTCGCGGGCTTGGTTGCAATCGTGTTGTGGGAGACATTTTCTTGAAAGATGAGATCGAAGGCGAGCTCGCGAGCGAGCCGGCCCGCCCGCCCGCGCGACGGAAGACGTCTAAGGCGCGGATGCTGACCGAGACTGATTGTATCCTTCTACTTCGCCAAGTGTCGTTTCGAGAACGTTGCAAGGATCATCAACCAGATGATGAAATCAGGGCGATCGTGGCTGAGACACTTGCCGAGCAACACAGGCTGCAACAGGAGAGCATCGATGCCTTCGTACTGAAGGCCGTCGCATCGGTGCTAACTTCCTTCGGAATCGAACACGACGACCGGAAGGAGCTAAGGGCTGATCTCCAACACGTGCGGAGGTGGCGAAAGAGCGTGGAGCAGGCGCAGAGCTACACCTTCAAGGCCGTTATCACGGTGATCGCGACCGGACTGATGGGGGCCGTTTTGCTAGGCGTTAGGGTCGTGCTGGGCAAGTGAGCTCCCACGGTGCCGACATCTCTGCACTTGCACGCACGCTATTTCCCGCAAACGGGCCGTACAAAATTCGTATCGTTGATGCATCCGATGACGACCTCGTCGATACGTTGGCTGATCTGCATCGGTCGACGCTCTTCGACGCGGCGGCCATGCCGCAATTCGAGTTGGGAGCGTGGTGGCATGGCGATGAGGCGGTCGCATTTGCCGGCGTCATACCGTCGACGCACATTCGAAACGGCGCTACTTCTCAGGGTCGGCGTGCTGCGACGGCATTCGGAGCGGGGACTTCAGGGGGCTGCGTATCGAAAGGGATGCCATTCTCTTGAATACGACGGACAACTTCATCCAGGCGGGCTATCGGCTCTTCGAGCCAGAGGACCCGAGGCCTCGGCGCACACGCTCTATTGGCGGAAGTGGCTTCGCTGAGCGGGGTTTCCCGTAATGCGGAACGAGTTTTTCTCGGTGCAGGATGGCCAATGCGAGACACAGCGTAGCTCGCACTCCCAAAATGTTCGGGCCCGACGGCTTGATGGCTGCCGGGCTCTTTTTGCGTATTGAAGCGATGCGGGTGAAGCACTTGCGAAGTTGGCGGCGCCGGGCTTTAAGTTTGCTCTTGCAAGAAATTCGGCAACCATAAGCCGATGTAAGGGAGCGCCGTCGATGCCCACCAAGCCTCAATTACCGGAACGTTCGTCGCGGGCGACGGGCGCGCCTACCGCGCTCGACGGTCTGTTGGTCGTCGATTTTACGCGGGTCGTGGCGGGGCCGGCCTGCACGCAGACGCTTGCCGATTTCGGTGCACGCGTCATCAAGATCGAGAATCCGGATGGTGGCGACGATACGCGCGCCTACGAGCACGCCGAAATCGGCGGCGAAAGCGCCGCTTATCTGAGCCTGAACCGCAACAAGCGCGGTATCGCGCTCGACCTGACCGTGCCGCAGGCTCGCGAGATCGCATTGGACCTGATCCGGAAGGCGGATGTGGTCGTGGAGAATTTTTCAAGTGGAGTCATGAAGAAATTCGGCCTCGACTACGAGGCGGTCGCGCCGCTCAACCCGCGGCTCGTCTATTGCTCGATCTCGGCTTACGGACGCTCAGGACCATTTGCCGCGCGGCCCGGCTTCGATCCCATCACGCAGGCGGAAAGCGGCTTCATGTCCCTCAATGGGTTTGCCGATGGGCCTGCGGTTCGTACCGGCCCCCCGATCGTGGACATGGCGACGGGGATGTCCGCCTGCAACGCCATCCTGCTGGCGCTTTTGGCGCGCGATCGGCTCGGCCGTGGGCAGCATGTCGAGGTCGCCCTGTTCGACGTCGCCATGGGCATGACCGGCTTCTACGGCATGGCCTATCTGATCAACGGCGAAAACCCTGGCCGGTTCGGTAATTCGCCGAACGGGTCCCCCACGGTCGGTGTCTATGAAGCTTCCGATGGGCCGCTTTACCTGGCCTGCGCCAATGACCGGCTCTATCGTCGGCTGGTGGTCGAGGTGCTGAACCGCCCCGATTTGATCACTGATCCGCAGTTCGCGTCGCGCAAGGCGCGCTCTGAGAACAAGGAGCTCCTGCGGGCAGCCATTGCAGAGGTCTTCGCGAGCGATACCCTCGAGAACTGGATGGCAAAGATGAAGCTGGCCAATATCCCGGTCGGCTATCTCCGAACGGTCGAGGAGGGGTTCAATGCGCCCGAGGCCCGCGAGCGTCATCGCCTGAACAGGATTCCGCACCGTACCGCGGAGTGGGTCCCTAATATCGAACCTCCGATCAATATGAGCCTGACGGGAGCAATTGATCCCGTCGCTGCTCCCTTGTTAGGCGAGCATACCGAAGACGTCCTGCGTGATACGCTCGGTTACGACGAGCGCCGGATTTCGGAGTTCACTCAGAAGGGCGTCTTTGGATCAGGCAAGCCATCGACCTCAGGCTAAGCTTGAGCGGTCAGCTCCGTGGAGCCAGGCATCGCAAAGCTTGCGGAAAGCTGCTTTGAGAACACGGTGTACGCGACATCGCATTCCTGCGAACAGCTGGGGTGTAGGGGCGACCACGCAACGTTAACCCTGCCCAGCTTGATTTGGCGAAGTTCCCGCCGCATAACTATGTGAAAGCGAGGGACACGAATGGCGCCTGGTCAAGAGCCGAGCATGGGCCAGCCGACGGGGCAGGAAGCCGGCGAACGCGCCTATGCGGCAATGATCGCGAGGACCCGGGCGCTCGTGCCGCGGCTGCGAGAGCGGGCTGCCCGTACGGAGGAACTGCGGCATCTTCCGACGGAAACCGAGAAGGATCTCCACGACGCCGGCCTGTTCCGCATGCTGCAGCCGAAGCGCATCGGCGGTGCCGAGCTTGACTATGTCGCTCTTGTCGACTGCGCCGAACTGCTGGGAATGGCGGATGCGTCAGTGGCGTGGAATCTCGCTAACCTGGCGAGCCACCATTGGATGCTCGGCATGTTCGAGCAGAAGGCGCAGGATCTGGTCTGGCGCCGTGATCCCGACGCGCTGATTGCGTCCTCGTTCATTTTTCCAGCTGGTCGTGCCACGAGGGTCGAGGGCGGTTACAGGTTGCACGGCAGCTGGCCGTTCTCCTCGGGCGTTGCCTCCTGCGAATGGAACATGCTTGCAAGCGTTGTCTATTCTGACGACGAAGCGGACGGCATCGAGTACCGAATCTTCCTGTTGCCGAAAGTCGACTACAAGGTGCTCGACACCTGGAATGTTACGGGACTGCGCGGTACCGGCTCCTGCGACGTCGAAGTCAGGGACACTTTCGTGGCCGACTATATGACGGTCGCGGTCGGTGATCTTGCCGGCGGCCCGACGCCGGGAAGCAAGGTCAATCCCAATCCGCTGTATTCGCTACCTGTGTTCTCGCTTTTTCCTTACGTCCTCTCTGGCGTCGCGCTGGGGAACGCTCAAGTATGTCTCGACGATTATGCGGAGGTCGCGCGTCATCGCATCTCGACCTACAACCGTGCCAAGCTCAGCGACTTTCAAAGCACGCAGATCAAGATCGCGGAAGCCTCGGCCAAGATCGACGCTGCGCGCCTGATCATGCGTTCGGCCTGCGTCAATGCAATGGAAGATGCGAGGCGCGATCGTATTCCTGATATGGCGACCAAGACCAGATATCGTCGCGATGGAGCATTTTCGGTGAATCTGTGCACCGACGCAGTTTCGATGCTGTTTGCGGCGAGCGGAGCGCGCGGTCTGTTCACGACGGGCGTGTTGCAGCGGCAGTTCCGCGATGCGCACGCGATCAACTCGCATCTTGCGTTCAACTTCGATGCGGCCGGAACCAATTACGGACGGGTGGCTCTGGGCCTGCCGTCCGAGAATCTCACGCTGTGAGGCCGGCCGATGAATGATTTGCCGAAGCAGCCGGCCATTTCCGATCCAGCCAATGAACTCGCCAGCGACAGTTCGCCGATCGATCCTCGCGATTTTCGCAACGCGCTTGGCTCATACGGAACGGGCGTAACGATCATCACGGCCATGGCCGCTGATGGAAAGCCCTATGGCATCACCTGCAATTCGTTCGCGTCAGTCTCGCTGAATCCCCCTCTGGTCCTGTGGAGCCTCGGATTCTATTCCTCAAGCCTCCCCGTGTTTCAGAACGCCAGCCATTTCGCCGTTCACATACTCGGCACGTCGCAGCAGGCGCTTGCAAACAAATTTGCAAAATCGTCCGAGGACAAGTTCGCCGGGGTCGACTGGACCCCGGGCCTCGGGAACGCGCCGGTGCTTGCCGAGAGTGTAGCCAACTTTCAATGCCGATCGGTCAATCGCTATTATGGCGGTGACCACGTGATCTTTCTCGGCGCGGTCGAGGCCTATGCCTACAGTGCCAAGGAGCCCCTGCTGTTTGCGCGCGGGGGGTATGGCCGGTTCCTAGCTGATGATGAACGCAAGAAGTTGCCATAAGGCGATTCAAGGACGCGCGTCGGCTCAGCGGTCTGTGGCCGAGAGCTTGTAGATTTCCAAAGCGTCCGCGTCGGCGCCGCGTGCAGCCTTGGCCAGCCTGAATATCTGTCCCGCGAGGGTCGCCATCGGCACCGGCGTTGACGTCGCCTGGGCGACATCGGCGACCGTGTCGAGATCCTTGAGCATTGTCGCGATATGGCCAAGCGGCGGCGAGTGGATGCCCTGGACCATGCGCGGCACGAAGAGTTGAAGCGGGATGGAATCCGCAAAGCCGCCGGCGAGCGCCTCGGGCAGCCGGCTTGCGTCAATTCCTGCGTTCGAGGCAAGGCGCGTTGCTTCCGCCAGAACGGCCATCGCGCATCCGACGATCACCTGGTTGCAGAGTTTTGTGGTTTGGCCAGCCCCGATCGGGCCCATGTGGGTGAACCTGCGTGCTATGTGCAGCACGTAGGGCCGTGCCCGCTCGATGTCAGCAGCTTCTCCGCCGGCCATGATGGCGAGCGTGCCTTCCTCTGCGCCCTTGGTGCCGCCGGACACCGGCGCATCTATCCAGCCTGCGCCATTCGCGTCTTTCAGCCGCGCTGCAAGATCGCGCGCGGCGTCGGGATGGATTGACGAGAAGTCAACGACGAGCTTGCCTGCGCCGGAAGCCGCTGCAAGACCGTCGGGGCCGAAAATCACGTCTTCGACGGCGGCGGCATCGGTTACGCACATGAAGACGATATCCGCGTTCGCCAACATGTCGCGGGGCGTGGCTGCGCGCCTGGCGCCGGCCGCGACGAGCGGAGCGACCTTGCCCTCCGAACGATTCCAGACAGCGACCTGATGGCCGGCTTTGAGCAAGCGCCGGGTCATCGGCGTTCCCATCAGTCCAAGGCCGAGATAGCCGAGCCTCTCGACGCCCTGCGGGTTTGTCTTGCTCGCATCAGCCATAGGTTGCCTCCTTCTGTCGCAGCGCAAACGCCGCCTTACCATACATTGCGGGTCGGACAGCGAAACCGTCCGGCTCGCATGGCTTGCCTGATTGTTTGAACCATGAAACATTTGAGTGGTCGGGTTGGGCGGCGCCGGTCGGCGCCGGAGCAGCGGAGTGGGCACGATGCGAACCGTTTCGAAGTGGATCCTGGCTTTGGGAGCGGCCGCGGCTGCGAGCGCGGGGGCAGGCCCGTCATGGGCACAGCAGACCATTCGCGTCGGCTGGACCATTCCGGCCGAGGAATCCAAGTACTGGATGATGCGCAGGCCGGCTGAGTTTCCCAATATCGGCAAGGCCTACAACATCGAATGGACCCAATTTCAGGGCACCGCGCCGATGACGCAGGCATTGGCGGCCGGCGCGCTGGACTGCGCGACGCAAGCGCCGCTGTCGCTCGCCAACGGTGTGGTTGGCGGCAATCTCAAGGCCTACATCGTGGCGCAGCACGTCTTCGAGAAGCCCGGCGGTTTCTCGGTCTATTGGGCGGTGATGGATGACTCGCCGATCAAGACGATCGCCGATCTCAAAGGCAAGACGGTCGGCATTTCCGTGATCGGCGGCGGCACGCAAGGCCCCTTCAACCTGTTGCTCAAGCAGAATGGTGTCGATCCGGCGAAGGACATCAAGCTGGTCGAGGTCGGATTTGCCGTCTCCGAAGATGCTCTGCGTCAGGGCCGCGTCGACGCAGTCAACATGAACCAGCCGTTTGCCGCACGTGCGGAGGCGAAGGGGGGCACAAGAAAGCTGTTCTCGTTGTCGCAGGCGATGCCGAACATCGTGCACATCCTGGAAGCCTGCCGCGCTGATTTCGTCGACAAGAACCCCGACTTGGTGAAGGCCTACGTGCGTGACATTACCTCAGGTATGAAGAAAGCGCTGGCCGACCGCGAAGAGACGCTAAAGGTCGTGAATGAGGTTCTGAAGGCGCCTATTCCGGTGCTTGAGACCTATCTGCTCAAGGACAACGATTTCGGCCGCGATCCGGGTGCGGCGCCGAACTTCCCCGCGATCCAGAAGATGCTGGACATCTACGCGGAGACCGGAATGCTGCCGAAGCTGGATGCCATGCAGTTCAAGCACGCGACGATCGTCGCGCCGCTGGAATAGGCGACGGGCGAATTGTCCCGACAAGGGGCGCGGCGTCCCGGATCATCCCGGACGTTGCATGAAAAAGATGCGCGCATGAAGAAGTTGCGATCACGGGTCACGACTGACGGCCTCGACCGGGCCCCACACCGCGCTTTCATGCGCGCAATGGGGCTCGACGACGCAGCGATCGCCAAGCCGATGGTGGGCGTCGTCAGCATGAAGGGCGAGCAGACGCCCTGCAATATGACCCACGACTTCCAAGTGGCCGCGGCAAAGACGGGAATCGAGGAGGCGGGTGGCACGCCGCGCGAATTCTCCACCGTGTCGGTCTCCGACGGCATCAGCATGAATCACGAGGGAATGAAGTTTTCTCTCTTTTCGCGCGAGCTGATTGCCGATTCGATCGAAGCCGTCGTTCATGGTCTCGCCTATGACGCGCTGATCGGGTACGGCGGATGCGACAAGACACTTCCCGGCGTGATGATGGGCATGGTTCGTTGCAACGTACCGTCCATTTTCATCTACGGCGGCAGCTCGCTGCCGGGCCGGGTGGACGGGCGGACGCTCACGGTGCTCGACTCCTATGAAGCTGTCGGCAGCTTCATGACCGGAGAGATCGACGGCACCACGCTCGAACGGATCGAGCGCGCCTGCCTGCCGACCATTGGCGCGTGCGCGGGCCAGTTTACCGCGAACACGATGGGGATGGTGTCGGAGGCGATGGGGCTGACCATTCCCAACGTCTCGATGGTGCCCGGTGTCTATGCCGAACGTGCACAGATCTCGCGCCGCGCCGGGCGGCTGGTGATGGAGATGCTGGAACGTGGCGGCCCGCTGCCGCGCGACCTCGTGACTCGGAAATCCCTCGAGAACGGTGCGGCGATTGTTGCCGCCACGGGCGGCTCGACCAACGCTGCGCTGCATCTGCCGGCGATCGCGAATGAGGCCGGGATCGCATTCACGATCGATGACGTCGGCAAGGTCTTTGCCAGGACGCCGCTGATTGGAAACTTGCGGCCGGGCGGCAAGTACACTGCGAAGGATGTCTACGACATCGGCGGCGCGGCCGTCGTGATCCGCGAGTTGATCCAGAGTGGGCACATCGATGGGAGCTGCTTGTCCGTCACGGGGCGCACGCTCGCCGAAGAATATGGCGCGGCCAACGCTCCCGATGGTGAAGTCGTTTACGCGTCTCGTGCGCCGATCATGCCTGATGGTGGCGTGGCGGTTCTGAAGGGCAATCTCTGTCCAGACGGTGCGGTGATCAAGGTCGCAGGTTTAAAGAGTCAGCACTTCGAGGGCGTTGCGCGCGTCTTCGAAGATGAGGAGGCGTGTGTCAAAGCGGTCCGTGACCGCGCCTACACGGCGGGCGAGGTGCTGGTGATCCGCAATGAAGGGCCAGTCGGCGGCCCGGGCATGCGTGAGATGCTCGGCGTTACCGCGCTGATCTACGGCCAGGGTATGGGCGAGAAAGTGGCCCTGATCACCGATGGACGGTTCTCCGGCGCTACTCGCGGCATGTGCATCGGCTACGTGTCCCCCGAAGCGTTTGTCGGCGGTCCGTTGGCGCTTGTTCGCGACGGCGACAGGATCCGGATCGATGCCGCAAACCGGCGGATGGATATGCTGGTCGACGACCAGGAACTCACGGCGCGCCGACGCGATTGGAAGCCGAGGCCGCCCCGTCACCGTGCAGGTGCGCTCGCAAAGTATGCGCGGCTGGTCGGACAGGCGCCGGGCGGGGCCGTCACACATGAGGGCCCTGCAGAATGGCCTTGGTTCGAATGACGCGCCGCTTCCGTGCGAGAATGACCGCCTGTCTGGCAAGTTTCTTGCTAAGCTCTGGCTGATGGAGGACATCAACGGATCGGTTGCGTGACGTTCGCGCGTGAGTCAAGCGAGAGACGGGATGAGGGTAGTGCCTTCGAGATCGAGCGAATGGGTGAATCCGGTGACGTCACAAAGGCCGGCTTCTGCGATCATCGAGATCGACCGCGTCTCCCAGGTTTTCCAGACCTCGGCGCGCAAGGATCATTTGGCGCTATCGGACATCTCGCTGACGATCGGGGAAGGAGCCTTCGTTTCCATCCTTGGTCCGTCCGGCTGCGGCAAGTCGACACTTCTTTATATCGTCGGCGGCTTCGTCAACCCGACCAGCGGCGTGGCGAGGATGAAGGGACAGACGATCACGGGGCCGGGTCCGGATCGCGGACCAGTGTTTCAAGAGTTCGCTCTGTTTCCCTGGAAGACCGTGTTGGGCAATGTGATGTATGGCCCGCGCCAGCAAGGTGTGCCTGCCACCGAGGCCGGAGCACAGAGCCGGGCCTTGATCGAGATGGTCGGCCTCAAAGGCTATGAGAACTTTTATCCCAAGGAGCTCTCGGGTGGAATGAAGCAGCGCGTCGCGCTGGCCCGGACATTGGCTTACCACCCTGAAGTTCTGCTGATGGACGAGCCGTTCGGCGCGCTCGACGCGCACACCCGTACACGCCTCCAGAATGATCTCCTGAACATCTGGGAGCGTGACCGCAAGACGGTGCTGTTCGTGACCCATTCGGTCGACGAGGCCGTCTTCCTGTCGGACAAGGTCGTGATGATGTCGAAATCTCCCGGCCGCATTCGGCAGGTGATCGACATCGATCTGCCTCGGCCGCGTCGCCGCAACGAGCTGTTGCTCGATCCGCGCTACCAGAAATACGTCGTCGACATCGAGCGCATGTTCGACGAGGTTGACGAAACCGGAACGCCGTCATGACATCGCTGGCTGCAGCCTCCAGACGTGCCGCCCCGGTGTTCGCTTGCATCGGGCTGCTGGCGGTGTGGCAGGTCGCGTCGCTCGCGCTGAAGAACGACAGCTTTCCGACGGCGATCGAGGCGATCCGCGCGATCCCGGACATCCTTGGCGACAAGGAGTCGCTGATCAACATCCTGGCCTCGCTTCGCCGCATGGCGATCGGGTTCGGCGTAGCCGTGCTGGTTTCGATCCCGCTGGGTCTGTTGATGGGGCGTAGCCGCGCCGTCGCGGCCTTCTTCAACCCGCTTCTAATGGTGATCTATCCGGTGCCGAAAGCGGCGCTGATGCCGATCATCATGCTTTGGCTGGGCGTCGGCGACATCACGAAGACGCTGGTGATCTTCCTCGGCGTCAGCCTCCCCGTGATCTATCACAGCTTTGAGGGCGCCCAGGCCGTCGAAGAGAAGATGCTGTGGTCGGGCGCCGCGATGGGACTTTCGCCGCTGCAACGGCTGGTGCGGATCGTGCTGCCGGCGGCGCTGCCGGAGATCCTGACCGGATGTCGCACCGGTCTCGTGCTGGCGCTGATCACGATGATCACCAGCGAGATGATCGCCCGCCAGTCCGGCGCCGGCAACATTCTGTTCAATGCGCTGGACATGGGCCAATACGACACCGTCTTCGCGATGATCATCATCGTGGGGGCGATGGGAATTTGCCTCGATGCGATTTTCGAGCGGGTCCGCGCACGGCTGGTGCGCTGGTCCGAGCCTCAGTTCGACATGCCGCTGAGCTTCTCATGACATCGCGTCTTCCCTCAGCAAACGTCGTTCTCGGGCTCGCGCCAATTGCGCTGGTGATCGCGGTTTGGCAAGGCCTCGTATCGTTCGGCTTTGCGCCTGCGGTCTTGCTGCCGCCCCCGGGATACGTCTTCAGCAGGTTGCTCCAGCAACTCGTGACGTGGACGTTTCAGCAGGAGATCGCGGCGACCCTGATCCGGCTGTTTGCCGGCTTTGCGATTGCGGTCGTGCTCGGTGTAAGTATCGGCATCGCCGCGGCCGCCAATCAAGCGATCAATGCCGTAGTTCGGCCAATCGTGCGCGTATTGGCGCCGTTGCCTAAAGTCGCACTCTATCCGGCGCTGTTGCTTCTGCTCGGCTTCGGCCACGGATCGAAGATCACGCTGGTGGCGGCGGACGCACTCTTTCCCATTCTGCTGTCCACTTATTACGGCGCATCAGCCGTCGAGCAGAAGCTGATCTGGTCGGCGATGGCAGCGGGAACGCCGCGCTATGAAATCTTGTTCAAGGTGGTCTTGCCGGCAGCGATGCCCTCGATCCTGACCGGCTGCCGGATCGGCCTTGTCATTTCCTGCATCGTGGTGTTTCTGGCCGAGATGATCACGTCGACGGACGGGTTGGGGCACGTGCTGGTGACGGCGGCCCGAACTTTTCAGGCCGTCGACATGTTCGTACCGCTGATCACGATTTCGCTGCTGGGGTTGATCCTGAACGGCTTGCTGGGTGCCCTGCGATCGTATCTCTTGCGGGGCTTCCCCGAAGCGTGATCTGACTGAACAAAGAAACCAGAAGACCGGGAGTGAACCATGCTGGCGGATCGCATCGAGGCAAAATGGATCGACGCGTTTTGCGAGATCTTTGAGCGCTGCGCCGTCAAGGCCGGCGACACCGCGGCAATCCTCTCGGAAACCCAATCGCGCGCGCTGAACGTTCATTTGGCGGAGCTCGCCCTGCTGCGGATGGGCGCGCGGCCGTTTCATGTGGTGATGCCGACGCCACGTAACCGGAATATCGTGCCGGTTCGCTCGACCGGGGCAAGCGAGGCAATCCAGCGGCTTGGTCCGGTCATCACCGCACTCCAGCAGGCCGGCTTTGTGGTGGATTGCACCATCGAGGGCCTGATGCATGCGGTGGAAACGCCGGAGATCCTCAAGGCCGGTGCGCGGATACTGGTGATCTCCAACGAACATCCGGAAGCGCTGGAGCGGATGGTGCCGGATCCCGCACTCGAGAAGCGCGTTCGCGCGGCGGCGAAGTTGTTGCGTGGGACGAAGCGGATGCGCGTGACATCGAAGGCCGGCACGGCGCTCGACGTTGACATGGTCGGTGCGTCCACGGTCGGCGTGTGGGGCTGGACCGACAAGCCCGGCACGCTGGCGCACTGGCCGGGTGGCATTGTGGTTAGCTTTCCCAAGAGCGGAACGATCAACGGGACGTTGGTGATGGCCCCCGGTGACATCAATCTGACCTTCAAGCGCTACCTGGCGTCCCCGGTGAAAATGACGCTGAAGGACGATTATGTCGTCGAGCTGGAGGGCGAGGGCACAGATGCCGCGATGATGCGCGCCTATCTCGCAGCGTGGGGCGATCGCGAGGCCTATGCGGTCTCGCATGTCGGTTTCGGCATGAATCCGGGAGCCCGCTACGAAGCCCTCTCGATGTATGACCAGCGCGACACCAACGGCACTGAAATTCGTGCCGTCTCCGGCAATTTCCTGTTCTCGACCGGCGCGAACGAATTTGCCGGCCGCTACACGGCGGGCCACTTTGATTTGCCGATGATGGGAACGACGATCGAACTCGACGGCGTCGCGGTCGTTCGCGAAGGCGTGCTGCAGGACGTCTTCGGCTAGCTGCGGTCGAGGACCGGTGGGCGCGCCAGGCCGAAATGCCGGAGCAGGTCGACCATGGCCTGAAGCCGCTTAACGCGATAGGCGTCGACGTCCATGCCTGAATAATCGAGGAAGCCGGCACCCGTTCGCAAGCCGATGCGGCCTTCTTGCATATTGCGGGAAATGACGTCTGGCGCGCGATAGCGATCGCTGCCGAGCGCGCCTTCGAGATACCGGCTGGCGTAGTACAAGATGTCGCCGCCGCCCCAGTCGATGAACTCGAGCAGTCCGAGCACGGCATAGCGGAAGCCAAAGCCGTAACGGATCGCTTTGTCGATCTCCTCGGCGCTGGCGACGCCCTCCTCGACCATGCGTGCGGCCTCGTTCATCGCCAGCGCCTGGATGCGCGGGACGATGAAGCCGGGCGTCGCCGCGCACACCACGGGGACCTTTCCGATGGCTTCGAGCAGCGCCTTGACCTCATCGATGATGGCGGGATCGGTGGCTTTGCCGGGTGAAACCTCGACCAGCGGGATCAGATAGGCCGGATTGAGCCAGTGCACATTGAGGAAGCGCCGAGGGTTCACGATCGCCCCAGCGAGATCGTCGACGAGGATGGTCGACGTGGTCGAAGCGATGATCGTATCCGGGCCGACCTGCTTTGAGGCCGCCCCCAGCACCTCGCGCTTGAACTCGACGACCTCGGGAACGCCCTCGAAGACCATCCCGGCTTCGGCCAGCGCTGCGCTGCTTCGGCTGGCTGGTACCACCGAGACCCGTGCGATAAGCGGATCGACATCTGCCTCGCTCAGCAGTCCCAGCTTCGACAGGCTGGCAAAGGTCTTCCTGACTTCGTCGAGCGCGTCCGCCTCCAGCCTGGCGAAATCTTCCGCGGAACGGCCCTTGATATCGATCATCGTGACCGTATGCCCTGCGTAGGCGAACGCGACGGCGATGCCGCGTCCCATGCGGCCGGCTCCCAGACAGGCGATATTGGCGCGACTGGTCATCGGTTAAAACCCCGTACGGAGAATCGTCTGTAGTTCGGCCTTGCCGAGATTGCCTAGTCCGAGCGTCTCGAGCGTTCGGCCGCCTTGCGCAAAATCCTCACCGCACACAGCGCCGCCGATGGAGAGGAATGCTCTGGCCAGCGGCGTGGATACACCCGCGATGCCGGCAACGGAGACCAGCAGCGACAGCCCAAGCCGCAGATCCTCACGCATATAGCGGTGCTCGGTCAGCACGATCCGCTCACGCCAGTCGCCGGAATCGGTCAGCCGGTCGTGCGAGCCACGGCCATACATCCAGATCTCGCCCTCTTTGGCGTAGTGGTGGGCCAGCGGAAAATGCGGTGCGCCATAGCCAAGCGCTTCGCGCACCGCGATTCGTTCTGCGTCGAGCGCGTCGGTCACCCGGCGGATCGCGGCCTGCGTTCCTTCCTTGTGGATGTCCCATCGTTCGAAATGCTCGATCGGGCCCGCGTTCATCACGATCAACGGCGGGTGAATAATGGGCCCAGCATTCATCAGCGCGCCGGAGAGTGCATCGCCGCAGGGCTCGATCGCATCAGGGAAAGCGCGTCCGATCACTTCGATTGCATGCGCGGCCCGATCGAGCGGAAACACGCCAACCGGCAACCGCTTGGCGCGGATGGTAATCGCGACCTCGAACGGCCCGTGCTTGCGGGTCAGCCAAGGCAGCGTGCCGGTCTCGGCAAAGCTCGCCTTGGCGTGGTTTCCGGCATCCCGCGCGGCTTGGGCGAAGATCATCGAGCCGAATGTGGCGGGCGGCAGGAACACGACCTGGCCGTCCTGCAAATGCGGAGCGAGCAAACGAGCAATGTCCGGCTGCGCGAAGGCAGGGGCGGGGCACAGAATCAGCTCGGTGCCATCAATTGCTTCGGCGATGTCGGTCGTCACCAGCGCGAGCTTCACATCGTGCCGGCCATTATGATCCTTCACCAGGATGCGCGAGCCGGCCGCGCGATGCGCCGTCACCTGATCAGCGTCGCGGCGCCAGAGCTGGACCTCATGCCCGGACAGCGCAAAATCGCCCGCGGCCGCGAAAGAGCCGTTTCCCCCACCCAGAACTGCAATCTTCAAGATGCTTCTCCTTGCGCGCGCGATTGCGCATCAAGCTGCTTCAGCAGGAAATGCTGGACCTTGCCCAGCGCCGTGCGCGGCAGGTCGTCGACGAAGACGATGTCGCGCGGAACCTTGTAACGGGCGAGCTGCGTCTGAAGATGCGCTCTCAGCTCCTCCGCTTCGAGCCGGCAGCCGGACCGCCCGATGACATAGGCGATCGGCACCTCGTCCCAGCGCGGGTCCGGCCGGCCGATCACGGCGCATTCGCTGACATCGGGATGTTCGAGCAGGACGCGCTCGATCTCGGCCGGATAGACGTTCTCGCCGCCGGAAATAATCACATTCTTCTTGCGGTCGCGGACCCAGAAATAGCCGTCGGCGTCGCACAGGCCGATATCGCCGGTGCGATACCAACCGTCGTGCAGCGCATCGCGCGTGGCATCCGCATTGCCCCAATATTCGAAGAACACGTTGGGCCCTCGCACGGCGATTTCGCCCGGCGTACCCGCAGGGACCTCATTGCCGGCCTGATCGATCACCTTCGCTTCGCAGCACAGGCCGGCAAGTCCGGTCGATCCCGCGCGCGAAAGATCGCCGCCAAGCCGGGTGTAGATTGCGATGGGGCAGGTTTCCGTCGAACCATAGACCTGAAGCACCGGAACATCGCGCGCCACGAAGCGATCGATCAGGTGCGGTGGCACGATGGTCGAGCCGGTCGAGACGGCCTTGAGCGACGAGAGATCGGTCGTTGTCCAGGCGGGATGCTCGCTCACGGCCTGGAGGATTGCAGGCACCATCACCGTCAGGGTCGGTCTTTCCCGTTCAATGGCCGCGAGCGCAGTATCTGGCGTGAAGCGGGCGTGGATCGTGACCGTCGCACCAAGCTGCAGCGCCGGCGTGGTTTGGATGTTGAGGCCACCGACATGGAAGAACGGCAGTACCGTCAGCACGCGATCATCTGACGTCATGTTCTGCATGTGCTGGCTCATGACGCCGTTCCAGAACAAGGCTTCTTGCCGCAGAACAGCGCCCTTCGGCCGTCCCGTCGTTCCAGACGTGTAGACGACGAGCAGCGGGCAGGAGAGATCAGTGTGCGGATTGCGGCCGCTGCCTTCGCTGCGAGCCAGCAGGTCTTCGAATGTTACGCCCCGCGACGGCGCGAAATCGAGGCCGATGACGGCCGTCCCCGGCGCAAGCTCCGGGAGAACTCCGGCAAATGCCTGCTCGAGTACCAGGACCTTTGCGCCCGCATCGGTGAGAATGAAGCGCTGCTCGGCAACCGCCAGCCGCCAGTTCAGCGGCACCAGCATCGCACCAAGTCGCGCGCATGCGTAGAGCAGAACCAGATAGTCCGGCCGGTTCAGGCTCAGGATTGCGACGCGGTCGCCTCGGCCGACGCCGAGCTCCTGCTTCAACGCCGTGGCGGTCCGTTCGATGCGCGCGGCGAGTGCGGCGTAGCTCAGCCGCTCACCCTCGAAGGCGATCGCCGTCTTGTCTGGCGCGAACGCCGCGTTGCGATCGATCAGACTACAGAGGTCCACGGTCAGTCGTCCGTTTCACCGGCCTCGTACAGCGCCTCGCGCCCGATCCGGTCGAGGCAGAGCTCGGCGGTCCAGGGCAGCATGAGCGAGCCGCAGCGGCTGTCGCGATAGATGCGCTCCAGCGGCAGCGAGCGGAGCATGGCCTGACCGCCGCAGGTGCGGATCGCGAGCGCGGCGAGCTCATTGGCGCCCTCCATCACCGAATATTGCGCGGCATAGGCGCGCAGCACCTGCTCCTTGCTTGGATTGGCGCGGGCCTCGGTGACGGCCTGGAACCAGATCGCCTTGATCTGCTCGAGCTTGATCTGCATCTGCGCGACCGCGATCTGCTTGGTGGGGTACATCCGGCGCTTGACCGGCGGCATGCCCGGTACCTCGCCGCGAAGATAGCGCACGGTGAAATCATAGGCGGCTTGCGCCAGGCCCATATAGGTCGGCGACAGCGTCAGGAACATGTGAGGCCAGCGCATCGCCGCCTGGAAATAGACGCCGCGCGGCATCAGCGCGGAATCCTCAGGGACGAACACATCCTTGAACAGCAGCGTGCGAGAGACTGTGCCGCGCATGCCGAGCGGATCCCAGTCGCCGACTACCGAGACACCGTCCGATTTCGCGGAGATCGCGAGGTAAAGGGTGTTGCGGCGCGAGGCTTTTTCGCCCTCCTCCATCTCGGTGCAGAGCACGCCGTAATAGTCGGCATGACCGGACAGCGATGCAAAGATCTTCTTGCCGTTGACGATCCAACCGCCCTTTACGGGCTTTGCTTCCGTGCCGAACGCGACGCCGCCGGCCGCGGCCGCTCCGCCCTCGGAAAAGGGCTGCGAGTAGATCGCGCCATCCTCGACGATACGCTTGTAATGCACCGCGCGCCGCCGCTCGTGCTCGGCGCGGGTCTCCGCGTCCATGTCGAGATCGTCGGCGAGCGGACCGGACCACAGGGTCGAGCAGACGTGCATGTTCCAGGTGAGGGCGGTCGCGCCGCAATAGCGGCCGATTTCCGCTGCCGCCAGTGCGTAGGTTTGATAGTTCGCGCCGAGCCCGCCATGCTTCTTGGGCACCGCGATGCCGAGTAGGCCGACGCGATGCAGGTCGCGATAGTTCTCAGTCGGGAAAATCGCCTCGCGATCGTAAGTCGCCGCGCGACCAGCGAACACGCTTTGGCCGATCTCGCGGGCGCGCGCGATGATGCCGGCCTGCTCGTCGTTCAGGCGGAATGCGACGGGATCGAAGATCGGCGTATCCAGCGCGACCTTGTCGGTTACGCCGATGTTCTTGCTGACTTGCATGGTCATTGCGCAGCCACCTTACGTTTTGGTTGCGACGGAATTCAGGAACCGGCCGAGGGCTTCGTCGAACGCGTCAGGGCGTTCAAGATTGGCGAGATGGCCGACCCCAGCCAGCTCGACATATTCGGCAGAGGGAATGAATGTTACCGTCTTTGCCATCATAGGGGCAGGCGCATTATTGTCCTTGGAGCCGGACAACAACAGCGTCGGGACGGAAATGTCCTTGAGTGTGCTGCGCTGATCGAAGCCCATCAAAGCCAGCATCATGGCGCGATAGCTCGCCTCGGGCACGCTTGCCATGCACTCGCGCGCAAGCTCCATTCCCTTCGGATCGGGATCGTCGCCGACAAGCTCCTTCACCAGGGAGGGAGCCAGCGACTTCATGGTCTCACCGCGATCGAGCGGCCCAAGCCGCGCCGCGATGAACGATTTTTGCCAATCGCCATCGGCCTTGCCGAAGGCCGGGCTGGTCTGCGCGAGGACGACCGCGCGGGCCAGCTTCGGAAATTGCGCCAGCCATTTCTGCACGATCATGCCACCGATCGAATGGCCGACCAGAATTGGCTTGCTTGCACCAAGCTGCTCAATGAATTGCTGGAGCACATCGGCAAGGGCCGTGATGCTGACGGTGGCGAGTGGCGCCGATCCGCCGTAGCCCGGCATGTCCCACGCAATCGCGCGGAACTGGGTGCTGAATCTGGCAAGCTGCTGCCGCCAGGCCCGTGCCGCGCCGCCAATGCCATGCAGGAAGATCAGGGGCGTCGCGTCCAGATCGCCCGCGGCTTCATAGGCGAAGCGGCCGTCTTTTGTTATCATTGGCGCAGGCTGCGACACGCGACATCCTTTTGCTCGGCTGGGCGATGCTAACAGGCCTGTGGGGGATGGGAAGCGATAATTTTATACTTAAAGCAATTTTCGGGCCGGTCTCTCGCGCGAAGGCGTTCGCGGCGCTGCGGCAGCTTCGTTGCAAAAACTTGAAGGTTAAAATATATCGAGGAACGATCAGCAGAGCCAAGGAGCCAGCGCATGTCCGAATTGCCGCACTCGCCGCACGCGCTCGTGACCGGTGGCGGTCGCGGCATTGGCCGCGCCATCGCAGCCTCTCTTGTCGGGGTAGGTGCAACCGTGACGGTGCTCGGCCGGAACGCGGCTGTTCTAGAAGAGGCGGTCAGCGCAGGTGCCGCGCATTTTGCTGCGGTCGCCGACGTCTCGAACGAATTATCACTGAAAGCCGCTATCGCTGAAGCGAGCGCGCGAAAGCCGATCGACATCCTGATCGCCAACGCGGGAAGTGCAGAATCCGCGCCGTTCGCGAAATCGGACGCTGCCCTGTTTGCGCGCATGATGGACGTCAATTTCATGGGCGTTGTCCATGCCATCCAGGGCGTTCTGCCGGGCATGAAGGATCGTCCCTATGGCCGCATCGTCGCGATTGCCTCGACGGCGGGGCTCAAGGGCTACGCCTATGTCAGCGCGTATACGGCGGCGAAGCACGCCGTCGTCGGTCTCGTGCGCTCTCTTGCCCTCGAGACGGCCGGAAGCAATGTGACTGTGAATGCGGTGTGTCCGGGCTTCACCGACACCGATCTGGTCGCCGGCAGCATTGAAAACATCATGAGGAAGACCGGCAGGAGCCGCGAGCAGGCGATCGCCGAGCTCGCGAAGCACAATCCGCAGGGACGGCTGATCACGCCTCAAGAGGTGGCTGACGCAGTGCTTTGGTTGTGCGGCGAAGGCGCTGGTGCGATCACCGGGCAGGCGATTGCAGTCGCAGGCGGCGAAATCTAGTAGCGCGGAACAAACATAGTTAGGAGATCGCATGAGCAGACCAGCCAATCCTGTGACCGTGCCGCTCGCGGATTATTCGCCGCAGCACTTCCTGCTGGCGGTGGTCGACAGCGTTGCCACGGTGACGCTCAACCGTCCCGAGCGGAAGAATCCACTGACCTTCGAGAGCTATCGGGAACTGACGGATTTCTTCCGCGCCTGCGCTTTCGATGATGCAGTCAAGGCCATCATCGTCACCGGCGCCGGCGGTAACTTCTCGTCCGGCGGCGATGTGTTCGAGATCATCGGCCCGCTCGTGAAGATGGACACCAAGGGGCTGACCGCTTTCACGCGGATGACCGGCGACCTCGTCAAAGCGATGCGGGCCTGCCCTCAACCCATTGTGGCCGCGGTCGAAGGCATCTGCGCCGGCGCCGGCGCGATCATCGCGATGGCATCGGATATGCGGCTCGCGGCGAGCGGCGCGAAGGTCGCGTTCCTCTTCAACAAGGTCGGCCTTGGCGGCTGCGACATGGGCGCCTGCGCGATCCTGCCGCGGATCATTGGACAGTCCCGCGCCTCCGAGCTGCTCTACACCGGCCGGTTCATGACGGCGGAGGAGGGCGAGCGCTGGGGCTTTTTCAGCCGCATCGTCACGCCCGAGCAGGTGCTGCCCCAGGCGCAGTTGCTGGCCAAGCAGGTCGCGGAAGGCCCGACCTTCGGCAATACCATGACCAAGCGGATGCTGGCGATGGAATGGGCGATGTCGATTGAAGAGGCGATCGAAGCGGAAGCCGTTGCCCAGGCCTTGTGCATGACCACAGCGGATTTCGAGCGCGCCTTTGAAGCGTTCGCCAACAAGGTCAAGCCGGTCTTCAGGGGCGACTGAGCCCCGGACTTGCTGCGGGAAGCCAGCAATGGGGATTTGCGCCGCAGTACTTGCACGGAACAGATCAGATTTTCTGCAACGACGTGCGCGGCCGGCGGGATCTCGAGAAGCTGAGAATTAAGGCTAAGCCCAAGACCCGGGCCGAGCTCAAGGCGGAGGCGACAAAGCCGCTTGCGGCGGAGTGACCGCCCGTGCGACTTTAACCCCATTGCCTGGCGTATTTTCGAGTGGAGTAAGGGCGATGAAGGCGATTATCGTCGGTGGCGGTATCGGTGGTCTCACCACGGCATTGATGCTGCGCTCGCGCGGCATCGGATGCGAGATTTTCGAGCAGGCCGACACCATCCGCGAACTCGGCGTCGGCATCAACACGCTGCCGCATGCGATGCGGGAGCTTGCCGGCCTCGGTCTCCTCCAGCAGCTCGACGACGTCGCGATCCGCACCGACCAGCTCTATTACCTCAATCGCCACGGCCAGGAGGTCTGGCGTGAAGCCCGCGGCATCGACGCCGGCCATGACGTGCCGCAATTCTCGATTCACCGCGGCCGCCTTCAGGGCGTCATCCATCGCGCCGTCGAGGAGCGGCTCGGACCGGAGGCAATTCACACCGGCTGCCGCCTCGGCGCCTTCACGCAGGACGAGGGCGGCGTCACCGCTTATTTCTTCGACCGCTCGGGCGCGCACATCCATACTGCGCGCGGCGATATCCTGATCGGCGCTGACGGCATCCATTCACGCGTTCGCGACACGCTGTTCCCGAACGAGGGACCGCCGTGCTGGAACGGCCTGATGCTATGGCGCGGTGCGCGCGATTGGCCGCTGTTCCTCACCGGCAAGTCGATGATCGTGGCCGGCGGCCTCAACGCCAAGGTGGTGATCTATCCGATCGCAGAGGGATCGAGCCCGGCGAGCCGTCTCACCAACTGGGCGGTGCTGGTGAAGGTCGGCGAAGGTAATGCCCCGCCGCCCCGGAAGGAAGACTGGTCGCGGCCCGGCCGGCGCGAGGAGTTGATGCCGCATGTCGCGCGCTTCTCGGTGCCTTATATCGACGTCAAGAGCCTGATCTCGGCAACGCCGGAATTCTACGAATATCCGACCTGCGACCGCGATCCCTTGCCTTATTGGTCGTCCGGGCGCGTTACGCTGCTCGGTGACGCCGCGCATCCGATGTATCCGGTCGGCTCCAACGGCGCATCTCAGGCGATCCTCGACGCGCGCTGCCTTGCCGATGCGCTGGTGCGCGCCGAGCATCCGCGCCAGGCTTTGCTTGAATATGAGAAGAAGCGTCTGCCGATGACCGCTGACATCGTCCGATCCAACCGGCGCGGCGGTCCCGAGGGCGTCATCGACGCCGTCGAGCAGCTTGCGCCCGATGGCTTCGACAACGTCGACAACGTGCTGAGCTATTCCCAGCGCGAGGCGATCGTCCGCGGCTACGCCACCAAGGCCGGCTTCGCCGCAGTGCCGGGTCTGGCGGCGGTGCGCGCTTAGGACTCGCTGCTAGCCGCCGGGCGGCGGCGGCAGGAAGTGGATGTTGAACTCGGCGGCCATCGCCACCACGTCCTCGGGCTTCTGTTCCTTCATATTGTGAAGGCCCCAGAACAGGTCGAACAGCTTGCGGGTCGGCGACACCCAGAACAGCACCTTTGCGGTCTGCTCCGACTTGTTGAAGATGCCGTGCGGCACACCCATGCCGAGGCGGATCAGATCGCCCGCGGTCGCCTGCGACTCCGAATTGCCGAGCATGAAGTCGAGCTTGCCCTCGAGCATGTAGAGATACTCATCCTGGTCGGGATGGATGTGCGGCGGCACGAATGTGCCCGGCGGCAATGTCGCGTGCCAGGAGAAGCTGTGCTCGGTATTGCTCTTCGGCACGTAGGTCTGGCCGAGGATGTTCCAGGAAATGCCCTGGATCCCTTCATTGGCCCGTGTGATGCCGGTGATTTCGCTTTTCATTGCAGTCCTCCCGTAATGCGGTGCGGCTTAGTTTGCCGCCTTGCAGTCCTTGGCATAGCGGTCGCCATAGTTCTCAAAGACTTTCTGAACGATCTCGGTCTGGAACTTGCCGTCCGCACGCTTGGCGACCTTGGTCAGATAGAAATCCTGGATCGGATAGCCGTTGGTGTTGAACTTGAAGGCGCCGCGCAGAGAGGTGAAGTCGGCCTTCTTCAGCGCAGCCCCAACCGCATCCTTGTTCGAGAGATCGCCTTTCACGGCCTTGACCGCGCTGTCGATCAGCATCGCGGCGTCATAGGCCTGGAAAGCGTAGGTGCCGGGCACGACGTTGTAGGCGGCTTCATAGGCCGCGACGAACCTCTTGTTCTGGGGGTTGTCGAGATTGGGCGCCCAGTTCGCGCCGCCAAACATGCCGACGGCCGCATCCTGCTGCGCCGGCAAGGTCGATTCATCCACCGTGAAAGCCGAGAGCACCGGAATAGTGTCGGCGAGGCCGGCCTGCCGGTATTGCTTGACGAGATTGACGCCGAGGCCGCCCGGCATGAACGTGAACAGCGCATCGGGCTTCTGCGACGAGATCTTGGAAAGTTCCGGCTGGAAGTCCAGCGTGTTCAGCGGCATGTAGGATTCTTCGACGATCTCGCCCTTGTAGTCGAGCTTGAAGCCCGCCACTGAATCCTTGCCGGCCTGATAGTTCGGCACCATCAGATACATGCGCTTGTAGCCGCGATCCTGCGCGACCTTGCCGAGGATCTCGTGGACCTGGTCGTTCTGATACGACGTCACATAGAAGAACGGGTTGCAGTCCTTGCCGGCGAAAGTCGATGGGCCGGCGTTGGGGCTGATCAGGAACGTCTTGGACTCCGTAATGGGGCGGTGGATCGCCTGGAGGATGTTGGAGAAGATCGGGCCCACCACGAAGTCGACCTTGTCGCGCTCCAGAAGGCCCTTGACCTTCGTGACCGCTGCGTCGGGCTTCAACTCGTCATCGGCGACGATCACCTCGACATCTCGGCCCCCCATCTTGCCGCCGAGATCCTTCACGGCGAGCGCAAAGCCGTCGCGGACCTGCTGGCCAAGCGCGGCGGCGGGGCCCGACAGGGTCACGACCACGCCCAGCTTGATCTTCTCCTGGGCGAAGGAAGGGCTCACCGCGGTGCCGAGCAGCAGGGCGGCAGCGGCCAAGGTCAGTTGCGTCTTCATGATGTGTCCCCCGTGACGATCGGGCCTGCGCAGCAAGCCGGGTACTCCAATTCAAGCTTATGCCGATGATGGCGGCCGCGGCAAGCAAGCTCAAGGCGGGGCCATCCTGCGGGCAGTGGCGCATGCAAGCGGCGCGCCAGTTATTTGAAGCCTAAAGAAATTTGAGTGCGGTCGTTTGTTGCAGCTTTAGGCTTGCGGCCGGGGCCGATTTATTTGAAGCTCAAAACGTTGGGGAATCCGTGCTGGCGCCAAGGCCGGCCATGAGTGACTGCATCGAGATGCTCGATTCCGAGACCAAGGCCGTCGAGACGCCGGAGGACCACGCCGAAGAGCTTCGGCTGTGGCTGCGTCTGCTCACCTGCACGACCCTGATCGAAGGCGAAGTCCGTGGCCGCCTGCGACAGCGCTTCGACGTCACGCTGCCCCGGTTCGACCTGATGGCGCAGCTCGACAAGGCGCCCGATGGCATGACGCTGTCCGACGTCTCCAAGCGCATGATGGTGTCCAACGGCAACGTCACCGGCCTCGTCGAACGGCTGGTGGAATCGGGCCATCTCGACCGGCGCACCTCGGAGACGGACCGCCGCGTCCAGGTGATCCGCCTCACAAAGCTGGGTCGCGCCGAGTTTCGCAGGATGGCCGCGGAGCACGAGACCTGGATCGCCGATCTCTTCGCCGACCTGACCCCGAAGGACGTCCGCGAATTGATGCGGCTCCTGGCCAAGACAAAGGCGTCGGCGCAGAAATCGGCCGCTCGCCGCCGGCCGTAGTCCGCCAGCGGGGCACCCCGCCAGTCCCACCACCTTGCCGCAGGAAAATGCATGGGATGCCCAAAATCCGCTATTGCGCCGAATTGTTTTAAGCCTAAAATGTTTCCCATATGATGCTGCCGGGTGCTTTCCATGCTGAAAGGAGCGTGCGATGGCCAACGCCGCTAAGGCTGAAGAGTCGGGCTCGTATGACGGCAACGCCGCGACAGCCCACGTCGATACGTTCGCACGGCAGCATCTGCCGCCGCGAGAGTTCTGGCCCGAATTCATCTTCACGCGGCCGGAGCTGCACTATCCGCCGCGATTGAACTGCGTCAGCTATTTTCTCGACCGCTGGGTCGAGCAGGGCCACGGTGACGGGTCCTGCGTCATCAGTCCGGCCGTCAGCTACACCTATCGCGAGCTGCAAGCGCTCGTGAACCGCATCGCCAACGTGCTGGTTCGCAAGCTTGGTCTCGTAACCGGCGGACGCGTGCTGCTGCGCTCCGCCAACAATCCGATGATGGTTGCGACCTATCTCGCGGTGATCAAGGCTGGCGGCATCGTCGTGGCGACCATGCCTCTGCTGCGCGCCAAGGAACTATCTTATCCGATCCAGAAGGCGGAGATTGCACTCGCGCTCTGCGATGGAAAACTCTCGGAGGAGATGGAGAAGGCGAAAGCGGCGGCGCCCGGCCTCAAGCACGTGGTCTATTGGGGCAACAGCGCGTCGGACTCGCTCGAGGCGCTGATTGCTGATGCGAGCCCGGAGTTCAAGGCGGTCGATACCGCCGCCGATGACATCTGCCTGATTGCCTTCACGTCGGGCACGACGGGCGATCCCAAGGGCACCATGCATTTCCATCGGGATATGCTGGCGGTCTGCGACGGTTATGCGCACAACATCTTGAGGGCGGAGCAGAAGGATCGCTTCGTCGGTTCAGCGCCGCTCGCCTTTACCTTCGGCTTCGGCGGCGTGTTGTTTCCGATGCATATCGGCGCTTCCTTCGTCGTGCTGGAGAAGACGACGCCGGACGACATGCTGACGGCGATCGAGCAATACAAGACCTCGGTCTGCTTCACCGCGCCGACCGCCTATCGCGCCATGATCGGCAAGCTCGCAGGTCGCGACATTTCCTCGCTGCGCAAGTGCATTTCTGCCGGCGAGACCCTTCCCAAGCCGACATTCGATGCCTGGCTCAAGGCCACTGGCATCAAGCTGATGGACGGCATCGGTTCGACCGAGCTGCTGCACATCTTCATCAGCGCGACCGAGGACGAGATCCGTCCCGGCGCAACCGGCAAACCCGTGCCGGGTTACGAAGCAAAAATCGTCGATGACGACGGCAATGACCTGCCGCCGGGCACGATGGGGCGGCTCGCGGTGCGCGGCCCGACCGGCTGCCGCTATCTCGCCGACGAGCGGCAGCGCAAATACGTCCAGAACGGCTGGAACATCACCGGCGATACTTATCTGATGGATAGCGACGGCTACTTCTGGTACCAGTCGCGCTCCGACGACATGATCGTGTCAGCCGGGTACAACATCGCGGGCACGGATGTGGAGGCGGCGCTGCTGACGCATCCATCCGTAGCCGAGTGCGGCGTCGTCGGTGCGCCGGACGAGGCGCGTGGCATGATCGTGAAGGCCTATGTCATCGCCGCCCCCGGCGTGACGCCGGACGCTCAACTCGCAGCGGAGTTGCAGGAGCATGTCAAACGTGAGATTGCGCCTTACAAATATCCGCGCGCGATCGAGTTCGTGGCGCAACTGCCGAAGACCGAGACCGGCAAGTTGAAGCGATTTGCCCTGCGGCAGTTGGCGCAGGCTGCAGCGACGTCCTCTGGCGTTGCGGCGGAATAAGAGAAGGATGAAGAATTGTCCGTGACGACGCCGAAAGGCCCGCATTTCGCGGTGCTGCCGACAGCGGCCGAGGACGAAACCGGCTCCAGGGCGCAGGTGCTCCAACCGTCCGGCTGGCCGCTACCGAAAGGCTATGCCAACGGCATGGCCGCCGAGGGACGCATCGTCGTCACCGGCGGCGTGATCGGCTGGGACGCCGAGGAGCGTCTCGCGGACGGCTTTGTCGCGCAAGTGCGCCAAGCCCTGAGCAACATCGCCGAGATATTGGCGGAGGCGGGTGCGCGGCCCGAGCACCTCGTGCGCCTGACCTGGTACGTCGTCGACATGGACGAATACCTGGCGAACCTGAGGGAGCTCGGCAAGAGCTACCGCGCCACTTTCGGTGCGCACTATCCTGCGATGGCACTGGTGCAGGTCGTCCGCCTCGTCGAGAAGGCGGCGCGCGTCGAGATCGAAGCCACCGCCGTCATTCCCCGCTAAGCCGCCTTTGGTTCGCACCTAGCTGGCCTTGGCGAGATCGTCGTCCTCGGGCGAATTCAGATAGACGCCCGATACGGTGTCGACCCAGCACAGATGGTCGTGCACCTTCTTGACACCCTCGACGTTCTCCGCCGCAACGACGGCGGCCTGACGCGCGCGTTCCTCGGTGATGACGCCGCTGAGATGAACGATGCCGCCCCGGACGATGACGTTCAGTCCGAACGGGCACCAGTCGTTTTTCTCCATGGTGTCGATGATACGGCCGCGAATGTGATCGTCGTCGGCCGTCGGATCCGGGACCTCGCGAGCGAGCCCCGCCACCGCCTGCAATAGATTGGCGCGCGAGACGATGCCGACGACCTTGTCGCCGCGTACCACCGGCAGCCGCTTGACGTTGTTCCGTTCCATGAGATCAACGATCTCCGCGAGCGCCGTATCCTCGGTGATGGTCACGACCGAGGCGGTCATCACCTCCGAGACCTTGCGGCCATGTTCGTGGACGAAATCGCTGGCGGATGTGCCGGGGCCGAGGATGAACCGCAGCCAGCGGCCTCGCTTGCGCCCGGTGCCGATTTCGCTGCGGCGGACGAAATCCCCCTCGGAGACCACGCCGACCAGCTTGCCGGCATCGTCGACCACGGTGAGGCCGCTGACGTGCCGCTTCAGCATGGTGTTTGCCGCCTCGATGATGCTGGTGTGGGGGGCAACCGAGATAACCGAGCGGGTCATGATCTGGTGGGCGCGCATGGGGAAGCTCCGCAAGTTCACACGAATATCGATGTGTGGAGCTTAGTTCGCCGGCAGGAAGCTGATTTGACCCAAGTCAAGCTGGTCCGCCCTAATCCTCGGGCTCTGCATTCGGGGCGAGGTCGGACGAGCGGAACGGCTTGGCCTTGTCCAGTTTCCGGTAAGCGTTCGAGGCGGTCCGCAACAGCTTCTTTTGACGCTTCCGGTTGAGGAAGCGAATGCCCGCCTCTGGGACGGCCTCGTTCAGTGACGCTGCCAGGGTTTGCCCTCGCGCATCGTCGTTCAATTGCCCGAGGGACTTCTGCGCCTTGCGCAATTGCTTGAGGATCGACTTCTGTTTGGTCAGCGATTCGTCTGCAAACAAATCCTCCAGCGATTCGATCGAATAGGTCAGCCGCTTGTTGAGGAGCCGCAGCTTGTGCCGTTTTTCGACGTCGAGCTTGCGCAGTTTCCGCGCCTTCCTGAGCAGCGCCGTTTCCCATTCCGTGAGCTGCGCCGTCGCGTGGTCGGCAAGCGGGCAGCGGCGCAATCGGATGGCTTCCTTGCTGCGCCGGGTCGACCAAGGACCGCTCTCGATCCAGGCCGAGGTCTGCTCGACAAGACGGCGATACCGCGCCGATTGCAGCGCGCGCGCCAGCAGGCGGTGGCTCTCGGCGCGCTTCTCGTCCCAATGCTGAAGCTCGGCGATCACGTCAAGCTCGCCCCCGCTCTCGGCGATAACTCGCTCGATCGCCACGTCGAGGTCGCGCACCATGCCGAGCTGGCTGTTCAGCCATTTCAATTCGGCCCAGACATTCGGCCGCAGGGCATCGTCGACCATGGGCGAGAAGAAGCGGATGGCGGTGCGCAGATGCGTCAGTGCGATCCGGATCTGATGCAGCGCCTCCGGATCGCCGTGGCAGGTGCCATCGTGCTGGGCGAGGACGGCATCGAGGTGGCGGCGGGCGATGATCCGGAACGCGGTGTCGCAGGCCATGCCGGGGCTGAGGCGGCCGGGCAGAACATTGCGCCGCGCCGCAGGCTTGGCGCGAGCGGTCGCCATCGAACTCGTGGTGGGTCGCGCCATCCTAGCCCGCGCCAATCGGATTGCCTTATTTGCCCTCAGCGACTACGTCCCGGCAGTTCTGGAGCGTCTGCGCTTGTGTCCCGGATGCATCGATGGTCGCCCAACCGACATGGCCGATATTATAGTGCTCTTGCTGCGCGGCAACCTCTTGCGTGGCGTCGGACGCGTCGCCCCGGCGACCGCCGATTCGCGCCTTGCGGGTGGCGAGGTCGGCGACGAGGAATAGTCCATTGAGCGGTACGCCGCACTCGCGTGCCAGGGCGGCCATCTCGTCTCGCTCGGACTCACGCGCAAAGACGGCGTCGACGATGGCCGAATGGCCTTGCGCCAGAACCTGGCGGGCGCGCTGCATCAGCACCTCGTAGACGCGCGCCGTCACGTCAGGCCGGTACGTGGACGGCGGTAGCCGTTCGGTGTGTCCCACCTGAAACAGCTGCTTGCGAATGACGTCGCTGCGCAGCACGACGGCGCCCGGCTGTGGCGCCACGGCGGGCGCCAGCGCGCGCGCGAGCACGGATTTGCCGGTGCCCGACAGTCCGCCAACCGCGATCAGGCGAGGGGCGGGGGGATGAATCAAAGCCTGGGCGAGCTCGAAATAGCGGCGCGCCTCGCCGAGAGTGCCGGGGCCGTCGGCATCAGGCCGCCTCAGTCGCGCCAGCGCCACCTGCGCACGGATCGCCGCGCGAATGGACATGAACAGTGGCAGCGCCGCCAGGGCGTCGAGCGTTTCGCCGGGCGCCGTCAATAGATAATGGTTCAGGACTGCATTGGCCGTGTCCGACTGGTCGTGGCGCAGCAGGTCCATCAGCGTGAACGCAAGATCATAGAGCATGTCCACGGTCGCCATCTGCGCGTCGAATTCGATCGCGTCGAACAGGACAGGCTGCCGGCCGATCAGCACGATATTGGCAAGATGCAAGTCACCGTGACAGCGGCGCACGAAACCGTGGCGCGCGCGTTGTTCCAGTGTAGCGCGGACGCGCAGGAATGCCTGATGTGAGGCTTCGCAGAGTTGCTCGATCTGGGCGGCTTCGAAATGATCGCCATTGCGCAGCCCGGTGCTGTTGCCATCGATCAGCGCGGGAATGGAGGCAATCCATGCGGTGCCGTCCGCGACGGGCGCTCTCGCATGCGATGCTGCGATCGCATCCGCGATGGCGGGGGCGAGTTCTGCATCCAGCGGGCCGGCTTTTGTCACATGGTCCAGCGTCCGGTTTTCGTCGAAGCGGGACATGTCGACCGCATACTCGATAGGCCGGCCGCGACCGTCGATCTTGAGCGATCCATCCGGCTCCTCCGTGATCGCCACGACGCGGTGATAGATTTGCGGCGCGAGCGGCCGGTTGATCCTGATCTCCTCTTCGCAGGCCGCCTCGCGCTTTTCGAGCGTCGAATAGTCGAGGAATGGAAACTTGACAGCCCGCTTGATCTTCAGGGCGCGCGTTCCGTCGAGAAACACCGACGCTGCGTGGGTGTCGATCCGCTTTACGCCAGGACGCGCGTTTAGAGCTTCGAAGACCCGTTCCTGGGTTGCAGAATCGTCCGTCATCTCTGCGAGCAAATCCAGATGCATCGGCGGTGAGGCAGCAGGCTAACTCCTAGAGGCGGATCGGGGCCAGTCCTTGACATCGGTCAAAGTCTGTCGTCGGCTGGCTGCGCGGTGTTCCCGCCTTGAGGAGGATCAAGCTTCCCGGCGAAAGGTGGCTTATCCTGACCGGTAAGGAGAATCCCGATGCCCATCAAGGATGTCTTTCTGCCGCTTGTCGGCCAACCGCGCGGGCCGGCCCTCGCTGCGATCGCGACATGCGTGGCTGTCGCCGCCGACCTCGGCGCCAGGATCACCGCGCTCGCGCTCGAGGAAGATGTTTTCGCGCGACCGACGGTCATCAGCCCTGGCGATCTGGATTCCGCGGAGGCGAGCGGTTCGCGTGAGGTAAGCGACGTGCAGCAACTCCTCAACGCCTTCACCAATGCAGCCTCCCGCGCCAACATTCGCGCCCAAAGCCGATCGGGTAAGGTGCCTGCGGACCAGATCGCGTCGATCCTGGCCGAGCATGCCCGCTTCAGCGATCTGACGCTGGTCCCCGTGAGGCCCCATGACAGTCGAACGGAGCGCATCATCGAAACGCTCCTGTTCGAATCCGGCCGGCCGCTGCTGCTCTGCCCGGAACAGCATGTGGACGAGCTGCGACCGGAGTTCGAGAACGTCATGATCGCCTGGGATCACTCAGCCCGTGCCGCGCGGGCGGTCGGCGACGCGCTGCCCATTCTTCAGGCTGCGGCATCCGTCCGGGTGGTCACGGTGGCGGACGACAAGGCCGATGCGGTCGTGCAATCCGGAACCGCGCTCGTCGACCATCTGAGGGAACACGGGGTCTACGCCTCGTTCGAAACGACGAAGGGCGGCGGCAGCTCGATCGGCAAGGTGCTCGGAAGCTGGGCGAATTCCCATGCCATGGATGCGATCGTGATGGGCGCCTACCATCATTCACGCCTGAACGAGATCGTCTGGGGTGGTGTGACAAAAACCGTCATTGGCCAGCCGCCGTGCTGGGTTATGATCTCGCACTAGGCGCATCGCCAGTTTATCGGCCGATCGTCAACCATCGGAACCGCCAACGACCGGGCGCATATGCTTCCATGTCAACCTATCGCTTGAAGAATCTGCTGTCGCCGCGTTCGGTTGCGCTCGTCGGCGCGAGCGCCCGCCCGGTCTCGGTTGGACGCGCCGTTCTCGAGAACATTCACAAGGCCGAGTTCAAGGGTCGGTTCGGCCTCGTCAATCCGCGCCACGCCGAGATCGGCGGCATCGCTGCGGTGGGCAGTCTGGACAGGTTGGACTTCGTGCCCGAGCTCGTGGTCATCACCGCGCCGGCGCGAGAGGTTCCCGGCATCATCGACCAGGCCGGACGTCGCGGCTCGGCCGGCGCGCTGATCGTCTCGGCGGGCCTCGGTCACGGACCGGGATCCCTGCACGAGGCCGCGATCACTGCGGCACGCAAATACGGGATGCGGCTGATTGGGCCGAACTGTCTCGGCATCATGATGCCCGGCGTCAGCCTCAATGCCAGCTTTGCCGCGCACATGCCGGGGGCGGGCAACCTCGCGCTGATCTCGCAGTCCGGCTCGATCGCGGCCGGAATGGTGGATTGGGCTGCGCAGCGCGGCGTCGGGTTCTCCGGCATTGTCACGATCGGCGATCAGATCGACGTCGATATTGCCGACCTGCTCGATTATTTCGCGATGGATCACAAGACTCGCGCGATTCTGCTCTATATCGAGGCCATCAAGGACGCGCGCAAGTTCATGTCGGCGGCGCGGGCCGCGGCGCGCGTGAAGCCGGTCGTCGTGGTCAAGTCCGGCCGCATGGCGCAGGGTGCCAAAGCGGCGGCAACCCATACCGGCGCGCTCGCCGGCGCCGACGCCGTCTATGATGCCGCGTTCCGCCGTGCGGGCGTCCTGCGGGTCTCCGATCTGCGCGAGCTGTTCGATTGCGCCGAGACGCTCGGTCGCGTCGAGCCGCCGGCGGGAAAGCGTCTCGCTATCCTCACCAATGGCGGCGGCATCGGTGTCCTGGCCGTGGATCGGTTGGTGGACCTTGGGGGAATCCCGGCGTCCATCTCGGCTGCGACGCGCAAGAGCCTCGATGCGGTGCTGCCGCCGACCTGGTCCGGTTCGAATCCCGTCGACATCGTCGGTGATGCCGATGCATCGCGCTACGCGGCGGCGCTGGAGGTGCTGCTCGCGGACCCTGATAATGATGCCGTCCTCGTCCTCAACGTGCAGACCGCGATCGCCCCGGCTGCCGACATCGCCGCGACCGTCACCGAGCTCGTCGGCAAATATCGCGAGCAGCAGCGCCGATGGGCGAAGCCCGTGCTGGCGGCTTGGGTCGGAGCCGATCAGAACATCATTCAGGCGCTCTCCGGCGCGGGCATTCCGAATTATCCGACCGAAGATGATGCGGTGCGCGGCTTCATGCATCTCGTGAGGCATCGCGAGGTCGTAGAGGAGCTGAGCCAGGTTCCTCCCGCGATGCCCGACACGTTCGTGCCTGACGCCCGGGCTGCCAGGCAGATCGTCGCCGCTGCGATCGCGGACGGTCGCAAATGGCTCGATCCCGTCGAGATCAAGCACCTGCTCGGAGCCTATGATATCGCGATGGTACCGACCCGTGCCGCGACCGATGTCGAGCAGGCCGTCGCCTACGCCAGCGAGATGTTCGCGCAGGGCGTCACGGTCGTGCTGAAGATCATGTCGCGCGACATTGTCCACAAATCGGACGTCGGCGGCGTCGTCCTCAATCTGACCACGCCGGAGGCCGTGCGCGCGGCTGCCACCGACATTCTCGCGCGGGCGAGGAAGCTCCGTCCCGAAGCCCGCATCGAGGGCGTCATCGTGCAGGCGATGGTCGTCAAGGCGAAGGCGCGTGAGCTGATCCTGGGTCTTGCCGACGATCCCACCTTTGGCACCGTCGTCGTCTTCGGCCGGGGCGGGACGGCGGTCGAGATCATCAACGACAAGGCACTGGCGCTTCCGCCGCTCGATCTGCAGCTCGCCCGCGACCTGATCGGCCGCACGCGCGTATCACGGCTGCTGGAGGCCTATCGCGACGTACCCGCGGTCGAGCCGGACGCCGTCGCGCTGGTGTTGGTCAAGCTCGCCCAGATGGCCGCTGACATTCCCGAGGTCCGTGAATTCGACATCAACCCACTGCTTGCGGACGAGACCGGCGTGACGGCGGTCGACGCCCGCGTCGCGGTGGGGCCGCCGCAGCGCAAATTCGCGGGCTCCGGCCCGGCCAACTTCGCCGTCCGGGCCTATCCGTCGCAGTGGGAGCGCCGGCTGGCGCTCAAGGACGACTGGCGCATCTTCGTACGGCCCTTGCGTCCCGAGGACGAGCCGACCATCCACGAATTCCTGCGTCACGTCACGGCGCACGATCTCCGCCTGCGCTTCTTCGCGCCGATGAAGGAGTTCACCCACGAGTTCATCGCGCGCCTGACCCAGCTCGACTATGCGCGCGCAATGGCCTTCATCGCATTCGACGAAGCCACCGGCGAGATGGTGGGTGTCGTTCGGCTCCATTCGGACTCGGTCTATGAGAGCGGTGAATATGCGATCCTGCTGCGGTCGGACCTCAAGGGCAGGGGGCTCGGATGGGCGCTGATGCAGTTGATCATCGACTATGCGAGGTCGGAGGGTCTGAAGACCATCTCGGGTGATGTCCTCAGGGAGAACACCACAATGCTTGAGATGTGCCGCCAGCTCGGTTTCGACGTGAAGCCGGATTCGACCGAGCCCGACCTCTGTGACGTCAGGCTCAAGCTCTGAGCGTTCCGATCACGAGTGCGCTTCGCGCGATGCGGCGGATTCCGTTTTCCGCAGACTCTTGACGATGATCGCGATCAGCGGCACCAGCACCGGCACAATCGTGCTGAGCGGATGATGCACCGCGCCCGACACCTGGGCCTGGAGCGCCCGCGCCTCGAGCTGCAAGGCTTCGATGGATGCGCCGTGAATTTCATTGGCGAGCTCGATGTCGCGGCCGGATGGAGGACGGCCGGCAACGACGAGGAGAACCGCCGCGATGGCGAAATTGACGGTGCCGAGGATGGCAGCCGCCGCAATTGCGCTCCAGATCTGGACCAGCGCGAAATAGGCCGACAGCTCCAGCATCAGGAGCCCGAATGTCGCGATCAGCGCCGCGAAGGCCCGCAGGCCGAGACCGATCAACAGATGGCGCAGCCTGATGTCCGCGATGATCCTGTCGGTGCGCCACAGTGCACGCAGATGTTTGACGACATTTTCCGTGTTCACCTAGTGACTCCTCAGCATGACGCCGACGACCACGCCGAGCGCGAAAGCCGAGGCCAGCGACGTGACCGGGCGTTCCGCAATGAGGCGCTGAAGCTGCTCCTGCTCGTCGCTGACGGTTTCTCCGAGCTCGGCAAGCGCGGCCTTGATCTGATCGGCCAGAGCCTCGGCCCGATCTTTCGAGCTGTCGAACATCTCTTCGCCTGCGGTGCTCAGCAGACGCGTGACGTCAACCTTCAGCGCTCGCAGTTCTTCGCTCATCCTGTCGCTGTTGAACATGGATTTGAGAACTCCCTTGAATGGAAGAGACCCTAAGGCCCGGCGGCGCGGCCGCGCTTGATTTGCGTCAAGGGACGGCGCGCGGTCCTGGTGTTGAGACAGGTCAACCCGGCCGCCATATGCTGGCCTAGAAGTGGCGGCTGAATGGGGGCCAATTGTCCCGATGAGGTGGATGCGTGAACTCCGAACCGCTGTTGCTGGCAACGCCCTCCGGCGATGCGCTGAAATTGCGCCCGGAAGGGCCGTGGACGGCAGCCAACGTCTCGGCGCTCGAGACGCTGTCCCGTTCGGTCGGGGCCGATGTCGATCGATCCAGCGCCGTGACGCTGGACATGTCCGGCGTCAGTGCGCTCGACACGCTCGGCGCCTGGGTGTTGGAGAAGCTGTCGCGACGGGCCGCATCATCCGGCAGATCGGCCGAATTCGTCGGCGTCGCCGATCATTTCAGCGGCCTGATGGACGAGGTGCGCCAGGTCAACCGCCACACCCCGGCGGTTGCGGCCGCGCCAAACCCGGTCCTGCTCAGGCTCGGCGATCTCGGCAAATCCACGGTTGGCGCGCGCGAAGACGTCACGATTTTTCTTCAAATGCTCGGTGCATTGTTCATCGCCGTGATCGGCGTGCTGCGCCGGCCACGCTCGCTGCGGCTGACATCGCTTGTCTATCAGCTCTACCGGATCGGCTGGCAGGCCATTCCGATTGTCGTTCTCATTACCTTCCTGATCGGTGCCATCATCGCCCAGCAGGGGTTCTTTCATTTCCGCAGGTTCGGTGCGGAGTCCTACACTGTCGACATGGTCGGCATCCTGGTGCTGCGCGAGCTGGGTGTGCTGATCGTCGCCATCATGGTCGCCGGCCGGTCGGGGAGCGCGTACACCGCCGAGCTCGGCTCGATGAAGATGCGCGAGGAGATCGACGCGCTCTCGACCATGGGCCTCGATCCCGTCCATGTCCTGATACTGCCGCGAGTAGCAGCCCTCGTCATCGCGCTGCCGATCCTCGCGTTCATTGGGGCAGTTGCGGCGCTTTATGGCGGAGGGCTGGTCGCGCAATTCTACGGCGGCATGGCGCCGGCGATCTATATCGCGCGGCTGCATGAGGCCATCTCCGTCACCCATTTCGAGGTCGGCATCCTGAAGGCGCCCTTCATGGCTCTGGTGATCGGGATCGTCGCCTGCAGCGAAGGATTGCGCGTGAAGGGCAGCGCCGAGTCGCTGGGGCGGCAAACCACGACGTCAGTGGTGAAGTCGATCTTCCTGGTGATCGTTCTCGACGGCCTGTTCGCGATCTTCTTTGCCTCGATCGGAATGTGACGATGGAGCAGTCGCAAGAGGAGTTCGCGATCCGCGTCCGCGACCTCGTGGTCGGCTTTGGCCGCCAGACCGTGCTCGATCATCTCTCGCTCGACGTCCGCCGGGGCGAAATCCTCGGGCTCGTCGGTGCGTCCGGCGGCGGCAAGTCGGTGTTGATGCGCACCATCATCGGCCTGATCCCACGCCAGGCCGGCACCATCGACGTGATGGGACAGCCCGTCGGCGGTCGCAAGGAGGGCGCAGCCACGACATGGGGCATCCTTTTCCAGCAGGGTGCGCTGTTCTCCTCGCTGACGGTCCGGCAGAACGTCCAGTTTCCGTTGCGCGAAAATCTCGTGCTGTCGCAAGAGCTGATGGACGAGATCGCGATCGCCAAGCTCGAGATGGTCGGGCTGCGGGCGCAGGACGCCGACAAATATCCGTCCGAGCTCTCGGGCGGCATGACCAAACGCGTGGCGCTGGCCCGCGCACTCGCGCTCGATCCGCCGATCCTGTTCCTGGACGAGCCGACCTCCGGTCTCGACCCGATCGCCGCCGGCGATTTTGACGCGCTGATCGGGACGCTGCAGAAGACCCTCGGCCTCACCGTGTTCATGGTCACCCATGATCTTGCGAGCCTCACCACAGTCTGCGACCGCGTCGCCGCGCTCGCCGACGGCAAGATCGTGGCGATCGGCCCGATGCACGAATTGCTGCAATCCGAGCATCCCTGGGTGCGCGCCTATTTCCACGGCAAGCGCTCGCAGATGCTGCAACACCAGATGAGATGAGACATGGAAACCCGCGCTCCCTACGTGCTGATCGGCAGCTTCGTGCTGGCCGCGATCCTCGCGGTGTTCGGCTTCGTCTATTGGCTGAACAACACGGGCGGCATCGGGCCGCGCGCGAACTATCATGTGCAATTCCAAGGTCCGGTGCCAGGTCTGCTGGTCGGTGCCGGCGTGCTGTTCAACGGTATCCGGGTCGGCGAGGTGACGCAGATCGGCCTCGCGGCGGACAATCCGCGCTTCGTCAATGCGACGATCTCGGTTGCCTCGACGACACCCGTGCGTACCGACACCAAGGTCGGGCTCGATTTCCAGGGGCTGACCGGCGTGCCAGTGGTGACGCTGGAGGGCGGCATGACCGTCGCCAAGGCCGGCGAGCCCGTGACCCTGATCGCCGAGGCCGGTGCAGGCCAGAGCATGACGCAGGCTGCGCGCGATGCGCTGCGACGGGTCGATACCGTGCTGGAGGACAATTCCGGTCCGCTGAAGGACACCATCGCGAACCTCAAGACATTCTCCGACGGCCTCGCGCGCAATACCGGCAAAATCGACGGTATTCTGGCAGGCCTCGAAAAGATGACCGGCGGCGGGACGCCGGCCCAGAAGATCACCTATGACCTGCGCACGCCGCAGAATCTTGGGCTGGCCGGCAAGACGCTTTCGGCATCACTGGCGATTCCCGAGCCGACCGCGGTCGCGATGCTCCAGACCCAACGGATGCTGTTTGCACCCAGCGGGGATAATGCGGGCTTTGCCGAATTCCTCTGGGCCGACAGCATTCCGAAGCTGGTGCAGGCGCGGCTGATAGACAGTTTTGAGAATTACGACATCGCCCACGCGCCGTTGCGCACAAGCGATCTCGGGCAGGCGGACTACCAGCTCCTGATCGACATCAGGCGCTTCCGGATCGCCACGGAAGGCGAGGCTCGGGTCGAGATCGGACTGTCGGCACGCATCGTCGACAAGAACGGCAAAGTGGTCGCGTCGCGCCTCGTCGAGACCAGCGAGAAGCTTGATAAGGTCGAGCCGGCCGCAGCGGTCGCAGCGTTCGACACAGCTTTCGCCCGCATTGCAAAGGAACTGATCGGCTGGACGGTGCAGGCGGTCTAGCAACAACACAAGACGGCCATGCCCGCCAAAATTGATCTGGGTCAATCGGCTTTGGCGCAGTGCAGTAAAATGCAGCCCGCGCGGTGGGCTCGGCCTGATGCGGGGCAGCCGGTGCTTGGAGCGGTAGATGAAGGCTTCCGTGGTGACGATCGAGCCGAACGGGCATTTCTGCAGCGATTGTGCGGTCCGCGACTTCGCGGTGTGCGCGTCGCTGGACCCGGCCGAGCTCAGGGAATTCGAGCATCTGGGACGCCGCGTCCTCTTTGAGGGGGGCGAGACCGTCTTCTCCGAGGAGGACACCACGACCTCGTTCTACAATCTCCTCGACGGCGTCATGCGGCTCTACAAGCTGTTGCCGGACGGTCGGCGGCAGATCGTGGGATTTGCGTTACCAGGCGATTTCCTGGGGATGAATATTTCCGGCCGTCACAATTTTTCGGCCGATGCGATCGGTGGCGTCACACTGTGCCAGTTCGCAAAGGCGCCCTTCGGCCGGTTCGTCGAGAGCCGGCCGCATCTGCTCAGGCGGATCAATGAGCTGGCGATTCGCGAGTTGAGCCAGGCGCGCGACCACATGGTCCTGCTCGGCCGCCGATCGGCGGACGAGAAAGTTGCGACGTTTCTGCTCGCCTGGCGCGAGCGGCTATTCTCGCTGAAGGGGGCGTCGGACACGGTTCAGCTGCCGATGAGTCGTCAGGACATCGCCGATTATCTCGGCCTGACCATCGAAACCGTCAGTCGCACTTTCACCAAGCTGGAGCGACATGGGGTGATCGAGATCGTTCAAGGCGGCATCAGCCTGCTCGATCCGGCGAAGGTCGAGGCCTTGGCTGCGGCCTGATCCGGCGCTCGCCAATTTTGATCCCAATCAATGACGGCGGTCGTTCGCCGCCAATAATGCCCAAATAACAGGGGAGGGCATCATGCCGACTGACGCACTGCTGGTGACGATCGCTGTCGTGGTCGTTTTTGTCACATTCGCCGGGGCTTTGGCATGGGCAGACCGGCAAACCAGCGCAGGTCGGCCCGATTCGGGCGCCCGGCACTGACAGTCCTGAGATCACAATCGCGTTTTACGATGCTTGCCGCGGAGGCTTCCACGGCCGGCTCGCGGCCGTTCGGCAGCGCCTCAACGCAATGGTGCGCGCGATAGCTGCAACTCTGCATCGACCGGGACACAATGGCTCATCCCCCGGATGCCGCCTCGGCGCCCGACCGTGGCATTTTCGCCGTATTTGGCTCAAACCGTGCACATGCTTTCCGGTTGAAAAGCCTGCTAACGTTGACTACGCAGGAACTCCAGTGTCTCGCAGTCTTAGGAGCCCAGCGGCGTGCCTCAGGACAAGACCGGCGACCCCCGACAAGCTGCGGGCAACAAATTATCGGTCCTGCGCAAGCACCCGATCTTCGCGGATCTGGAGCCGGATGCGCTCGATCAGCTCTGCCGCTACGCCAAGCACACCACGGTGAAGCGCGGTGCGACGATCGCCGCCAAGGGCGATCCCGGCAACAACCTGTTCGCGGTGATCACGGGAACAGTGAAGATTTCCTCTTCATCGCCAGATGGAAGGAACGCTATTCTCAATCTGATCGGTCCTGGAGAAATCTTTGGCGAGATCGCGGTTCTCGATGGCGCGCCGCGCTCGGCCGACGCGACTGCCAACACCAATTGCGAACTCTACATCATCGACCGCCGGGACTTCCTGCCATTCGTGAAGAGCCAGCCGGCGCTGGCGATGAAATTCATCGAGCTGCTTTGCGCGCGCCTGCGCTGGACCAGCCAGCAGGTCGAGCAGGTGATCCTGCAAAATCTGCCGGGCCGGCTTGCGAGCGCGCTGCTCGGTCTCACCGAAGAGCGCAAGTTCGACTCCGGCAGCGGCACGCTCGCCATCACGCAGCAGGAGATCAGCGAGATGGTGGGGATGACGCGCGAGAGCATCAACAAGCAATTGCGCGCCTGGGCCGGCCGCAACTGGGTCCGTCTCGAGCACGGCGCCATCGTCGTGCTGGATACCGATGCGTTGCGCGACCTCGCCGCGAGCGGCCTGGACGGCGAGTGAGGCCTCAGACCTGATTGTCGACGATGGCGACCGCTCGGGTCCACCCTGCGGACGCTCGCTCGATCTTCACCGGGAAGCATGAGACCGTGAATCCGGTCGACGGCAGCTTGTCGAGATTGTGCAGCTTCTCGAGATGGCAATAGCCGATGTGTCGTCCCGCCTTGTGACCTTCCCAGATCAGGCCGGCATCTTTTGTTTCGGCATATTTCTTCGCGGTGTAGACGAACGGCGCGTCCCAGCTCCAGCCGTCGGTGCCGGTCAGCCGCACGCCGCGTTCGAGCAGGTACATGGTGGCCTCATAGCCCATGCCGCAGCCGGAGTTGACGTAATCGGCCTGGCCGAATTTGGCGCCGGCGCTGGTGTTGACCACCACGATCTCCAGCGGCGACAGCGTGTGCCCGATCCGTTTCAGCTCCTTCTCGACATCGTCGGCAGTCACCACGTACCCATCGGGCAGGTGGCGGAAGTCGAGCTTCACGCCGGGCTGCAGGCACCATTCGAGCGGCACCTCGTCGATCGTCCATGACCGCTCGCCGCGATTCATGGTCGGGTGGAAGTGCCAGGGCGCGTCGAGATGCGTGCCGTTGTGGGTGGACAGCGAGACCTGCTCGACCGCCCAGCCCTGGCCATCCGGCAAATCCTCCGCCTTGAGGCCGTCGAAGAACTGCAGCATGCGGGGCAGGCCCTGCTGGTGATCAATATACTGGATCGTCGGGTGATTGCCCGGCGGATCGGCCGTCACGTCGTTTCTGAGCGGCACGGAAATATCGATCAGCTTCCGCGGCATGGGCATTTCCTCGCGATGTTCCGTTTCGGCGCATCTTGGGCGGGCTCTCCCTGTGGCGTCAAGCAACGCCCCGGTGCAGGCGATTTCGGAAAAACGGGGCCATTGGCCGGTCGCGCCCTCGAAGTGATGCATGACCGATCGATGCAACTCCAGCATTGATCGATGCCGCATTTGGCTTGGACTCAGAATGCCGCCCGCCCTAGGGACGACGTTGGCGACATCGCTGATCAGCGCGCATCGCACAAGGATGGGGCGACCGTCACGTCTGCACCTCCAAGCCGCAACCAATAGCGGTCGAATTTAAAACCAGAGGAACGTCCATGGATATGACGAGCATCATCACCTCGCGTCCGGCATTGGCCGACGGCGAGGCGGGATTAAAGGGAAGCCGGCACCTGCCGCGCAAGTCCCCGCCGGAGAGGGCGCGATGAAGCTCGCACCTTTCCTCGCCGTGATCATCCACCAGTCAAATCCGCTCGACTCCGCCGCGCAATCCTACCAAGGTGGTGCGTTTGTAACGCTTGACTTTACACCTGAAGTGGAGCGACCCAAGGCGGCCTGCAGCATCGGCCCGACAACGACATAATCAACTCAGGAGGAAGCCCAGATGAAGATACTCACCGGCATCATCGCAGCCGCCGTACTGGCGGTCTCAGCGCCGCTGGCGACCGCACGCGATTTCCGCTCGGCCGACATCCACCCAACCGATTATCCGACCGTCGAGGCCGTCAGGTTCATGGGCAAGCAGCTCGCGACGGCGAGCGGCGGCAAGCTCGGCGTGAAGGTGTTTCCCAATGGAGCCTTGGGCTCCGAGAAGGACACCATCGAGCAGCTGAAGATCGGCGCCCTCGACATGATGCGGATCAACGCATCGCCGTTGAACAACTTCGTGCCTGAAACCATCGCGTTGTGCCTGCCCTTCGTCTTCCGTGACACGCAGCACATGCGCACCGTCCTTGACGGACCGATCGGCGACGAGATCCTCGCAGCCATGGAGCCCGCCGGCCTGGTCGGGCTTGCCTATTACGACAGCGGCGCCCGCTCCATCTACACCGTCAAGGCGCCGGTCAAGTCGCTCGCCGACCTCAAGGGCCTGAAGATCCGCGTCCAGCAGTCCGACCTCTGGGTCGGCATGATCCAGAGCCTTGGTGCCAATCCGACGCCGATGCCGTATGGCGAAGTCTACACAGCCCTCAAGACGGGCCTGGTGGATGCAGCCGAGAACAACTGGCCCTCCTACGAGTCCTCGCGCCACTTCGAGGCCGCCAAGTTCTACAACGTCACCGAGCACTCGCTCGCGCCCGAAGTTCTCGTGATGTCAAAGAAGGTCTGGGACACGTTGAGCAAGGAGGATCAGGCAATGATCCGCAAGGCGGCCAAGGAATCGGTGCCCGTCATGCGCAAGCTCTGGGACGAGCGTGAGCAGGCCTCGCGCAAGACCGTCGAGGCTGCCGGCGTTCAGGTCGTCACGATCGCCAACAAGGCGGAATTCGTCGACGCGATGAAGCCGGTGTACGACAAGTTCGCAGGTGACGAAAAGCTGAAGGGCCTCGTCAAGCGGATCCAGGACACGAAGTAAGACCACAGCGTCGGGTCCGGCGTCGCCGCGAGGCGGGCGCCGGACCCTCGCGAAGGGGACGCGCAAGGAGACGCCGATGACAGACCCACATGTCGCAAGCCACGAGCAGGAGGTAACCGGCCGACCGTCGACCGGCTTGCTGTCGCGGATCAATGCCGTCGTTGCTCGCCTCGGCATGTATCTGTCCGTGACCGGCCTGCTCGTCATTGTCACCATCGTGTTCTACCAGGTGTTCGGACGTTACTCGCTTCGGATGCCGCGAGCTATGTCAGCGGCAGCACGCTGTTCGTCGACGGCGGCTGGACCGCGGTCGATGGGCCGCCGACCGGTCTCACCCAGTTGCACAAATAAGGCGGCCGTCGGCACCTAGCCGGTAAAGCCCATGCTCCGGCGCAGCTCCTTCCGGTCTGCGCCGGTCAGCAGAGCGATCAGCGCGGCGGCTTCTGTCGGATGTGCGGCCCGCGCGGTCACGCCGGCCGTGTACATCGTCACGAGCTCGCAGCCCGGCGGCAGCGACCCCGACAGCGTGATGCCGTCGGTCGCGATGATCTCGGTCGCCTGGGTGCATCCGATCGGCCGGGTTGCGGTGGATGCAGCAAGCTCGCGCATCGCGGTCGCGCCGTTCGGAAAGATCTTGAGACGCGATGCGACCTCATAGGCGATCCCAAGCTGATCCAGCACTTTTGCGACATGCTGTCCCGCGGTCGAGGCTTTGGTGTCCGGAACGTAGATGGCATCCGCGGATCGCAGCACCTCGCGGAGATCGGCTTCAGTCTTCACCGTGACTTTCGGATCGCGGTTGCGGACCGCCAGCGCGGTCTCGACCCGGCCGATATCTGCGATCGAGGAGGGGACGACGAGCTTCTCCGCGGCGAGCTTCGCAAGGAGCGCCTGCGTCAGGATCACGAGATCCGCCGGGGTGCTGGCGCGCAGCTTGTCGGCCATGATGCCGACCGCGCCGAACTCGCCGTCGATACTGAGGCCGGTCTGCACCTTGAAGGGCTCGTTGAGGCCGCGCACCAGGCCTTGCGCCGCGCCGCCGCTCAAAATGGTCACTGTCGTCACGATGCAAGCTCCATGGCTGCGATGATCCTGTCGCGCGTGATCGGCAGGTCGCGTACGCGCACGCCGAGGCAATCGTAGACCGCATTGGCGATCGCCGCCGTCACGGGACCGTGCGCGGCCTCACCGGCGCCGACCGGCTCGATCTCCGGCCGCTGGATGATTTCGACATCCACCGCCGGCACCTCGCTGAAGGTCAGGATCGGATAGTCCGTCCAGGATGTCGACGTGATGTGCGTGCGATCGAAGCGCACGCGCTCCCTCAGCACCCAGCTCGTGGCCTGGATCGCACCGCCCTCGATCTGGTTGATGACGCCGTCCGGATTGATGGCCTCGCCGACGTCGACCGCAAGTGTCAACCGCCGGACGCGAATGTCGTCGGTGCCTTCGATCTCGGCGATCGCGGCGCAATAGGCGCCCGTGTTCTTGTAGCGAGCGAAGCCGACGCCGTGGCCGATGCCAGACTGTTTTTGCGGTTTCCACTGCGCGCGCAGTGCCGCGGCGCGAATGACGTCGCTGGCGCGCTCGTCGCGGAGATGACGCAGGCGGAACGCGATCGGGTCCTCGCCGCGCAGGACCGCGATCTCGTCGAGTATGGATTCGATCGCGAACACATTGCCTTGCCCGCCCAGGGTCCGCAGCGCCGACGTGCGCACCGGCATCGTCAGCAGCCGATGGCTCGTGATGGTCCAGGCCGGGAGGTCGTAGAGTGGAACGGAGTTGCGGTCGCCGCCCCCGCCATTGGCGGCCGGTGGATTCGTCGAGATCATGCGCGGGTAGGGGGGCGCGATCTCGGTCGCCGCAAGCAGCGCCGGCTGCGCCGCGCGTCCCGGGCGCGCGGCGTGGCCGTTGCTCCAGATCGCATGGCGCCAGCCGACGATCTCGCTGTCCGCATCGAGGTCGGCCTCGATCTCGATGGCCATCGCTGCGCCGAACGGCGCATGAGACATCTCGTCATGGCGCGACCACTGCACCCGCACCGGGCGGCCGCCGGCGCCCTTCGCCAGCAACACGGCATCGAGCGCGACGTCGTCGGCCGCATTGTGCCCGTAGCAGCCGGCCCCCTCCATATGCTCGACGACGATGTTTTCGGCCGGCAGCTCGAGCACGATCGCAAGATCGGCGCGCAGCAGATAGACGCCCTGGCTGTGTGTCCAGACATGGATACGATCGCCGTCCCATCGCGCCATGGCGCAGGATGGCGCGATCGAGGCGTGTGCGATGTAGGGACGGGTGTACTGCCGGCGAAGGGTGCGCGCAGCTCTCTTCGTCGTTGCCGCTGCTCTGGTGTCGATGACGGTGGTTTCGACCGGCTGGCTCTTCAGAAAGCCTGCGAGATCGTCTTCGTCGGGCAACAGCTCGCCAGCCGACCAGGTTGCGCCCTTGCGCAAGGCTTTCAGTGCGGCTTCCGCCGAAGCCTCGCTATCGGCAACCACGCCGGCAAAGCCGCCGTCGCGGACGATCGCGACGAGGCCGGGAACGACGCGCGCCGCCGTCTCGTCGAGCGCGATCAGCCTGGCACCCGAGATGTCAGGCCGCAGCACGCGGCCGTGCACCAGGTCCGGCAATGCACAATCGTGAATGAAGCGCGGTCGCGCAAACACCTTGTCGGGAATGTCGACCCGCTGGACCGAATGTCCGGCGACATCGCGCGTGGCAGCGGGCTTCGCGACGGCGCCCGCGGTGGCGTCGCGGTCGAGCGAGACGTCGCCAGCCAGCTCCCAATAGCTGGTCCTGACGTTGCCGGGACCCGAGATCGTGCCGTCATCGACATCGAGCAGCGCCGCATCGACGCCGAGACGCTCCGATGCGGCTGCGAGGAAGCGCTGGCGCACCTCGGCGCAGACGTGTCGCAGCGCGCGGCCGGACTGCTGGACCGAAAGACTGCCCGAGGTGACACCCTCGTTCGGGCTGGCCGCCGTCGAGGCGCGGATCAGCTCGATCCTGCCGATATCGACGTCGAGCTCGTCTGCGGCGATCTGCGCCAGCGCCGTGACGATGCCCTGGCCGATCTCGACCTTGCCGGGCGAGATCGCGACACCGCCTTCGCCGCTAAACCGCACCCAGGACGACAGCTTTGGATTGGCCGCGAGGCTAACCGGCAGTTTCGGGACGGGGGAGGGCATACTCATGACGTCGCCGTCTCCGCTGCCGCGCGCAGCACGGCGCGGACCATGCGATTGTGCGATCCGCAGCGGCACAGATTGCGATCGAGCGCGGCTCTGACCTCGGTCTCCGTCGGCAAGGGATTGCGCTTCAGCAGCGCTGCCGCGCTGATGAGGATTCCCGATACGCAGTAACCGCATTGCATCGCCTGCTCGGAGACGAAGGCGCGTTGCAGCGGATGCGACTGCTCGGCCGTGCCGAGGCCCTCCACCGTGACGACGTCCTTGTCCGCCACCGACCACATCGGCATGTCGCAGGAGGCCATCGCGCGGTCGCCCACCATGACGTGACAGGCCCCGCACTCACCGGCCCCGCAGCCGAAATGCGGACCGGTGACGCCGAGCCGGCCGCGCAGCACATCGAGCAGCGTCTGGTCGGGATCGGCATCCACGGCTATGGCCGCGCCGTTGAGCTGAAATTGAATGGTCGGCATGATCGCTCTACGGCCTCAGGACTTGTCGAACTTCTTGACGACATCGGCCCATTTCTCGATATCGCCGCGAAGGAATTTTTCGAATTCCTCCGGCGTCATGGACATGGGTACGGCACCCTGCTCGGTCCAGAGCTTTACGATGTCCGGTCGCTTCACCATTGCGTTCACGGCGGCATTGAGCTTGTCGATGATAGGCTTCGGCGTGCCGGCCGGGGCCATTAGGCCAAGCCAGATCGTCGCCTCATAGCCTGCTACGCCGGCTTCGCCAGCGGTCGGCACGTTCGGCAGCACGGCCGAGCGCTCCTTGCCGGTGGTCGCGAGCGCGCGGACCTGGTTCTCGCCGATATTCGGCGCCATCGCCGGCACGGCGTCGATCATCATCTGCACCTGTCCACCGATCACGCCGCTGCGCGCCTCGCCGCTGTTGCGGTAGGGCACGTGGACCACATCGATGCCGACCATGGCTTTGAACAGCTCGCCGGCCATGTGATAGGGCGTGCCCTGACCGGAGGAGGCGTAGTTCAGCTTGCCCGGCTGCGATTTGGCGAGCGCGATGAACTCCTGCAGAGCCTTCGCCGGAACCTGCGGGTTCACCACGATGACGAGGTCGGAGTAGTTCACCGGCGCGATCGGCGCGAGGTCGCGCATCAGCTCGTATTTGCGCTTGTCCGGCGTCAGGAGCGATTCATTCGCGGTCTGGGTGTTGGACATCATCAGCAGCGTGTAGCCGTCGGCCGGCGACTTTGCCGCTTCGACCGTGCCGATGACGCCGCCCGCGCCGGTGCGGTTCTCGACCACGAAGGGCTGGCCAAAGCTCTCCTGGAGCACATTGCCGATCAGCCGGGCCGCGACGTCCGCCGGCCCGCCGGCGCCAAAGGGCACTACGATCCGGACGGCGTGGGTCGGGTAATCCTGTGCGAATGAGGGGGCCGCAGCGAATGCACCGAGCAGACCGGCGAGCGCCAGCATCAATCTTCGGGCCGTCATGCCACCTCCTTGTTGTCGTTCTTGTTGCCTGGCAATGTAGCGGCAGGAGATACGGACTGTCGACGGCTCACAAAGCCGATCGCGCCGGGAATATCGGGCCGTTTTCGGTGTGGCCGCGCCGCTCTTCGCGGTCGCGGCAGGAACCGGCAGGGCACGTGATCTGAGCAAATCGCATGGGCATTGCCGGATAAATGCCCTCGGCTGGCTGCTATTTTGATGTTACGAACTGGACATGAACCAGCACGCCAAGATCGAAATCCGCCATTCGACCTGTCCGCACGACTGCCCTTCGGCCTGCGCGCTCGATATCGAGGTGGTCGAAGGCCGCAGCATTGGCCGCGTCCGAGGTTCGAAAAAGCAGACCTACACGGCTGGCGTCGTCTGCGCCAAGGTCGCCCGTTACGCCGAGCGCATCCATCACCCCGAGCGGCTGATGTATCCGATGCGCCGCACCGGGCCGAAGGGCTCCGGGCAGTTCGCGCGGATCTCCTGGGACGAGGCGCTGGACGAGATCGCGGATCGCTTCAATCAGGCCGAGCGCGAGTATGGCGCGGAATCGATCTGGCCTTATTACTACGCCGGCACGATGGGGCTGGTGATGCGCGACGGCCTCAATCGCCTCACGCATGTGAAGAAATATTCGCGCTTCTATCAGACCATCTGCGCCAATGTCGGGCGCATCGGGTTCGCGATCGGTACCGGCAAGATTGCCGGCGTCGATCCGCGCGAGATGGCGCTCTCTGACCTCGTGGTGATCTGGGGCACCAACCCGGTCAACACGCAGGTCAACGTGATGACGCATGCTGCCCGTGCTCGCAAGGAGCGCGGCGCGAGGATCGCAGCGGTCGACATCTACGACAACGAGACGATGAAGCAGGCTGACATCAAGATCATCCTGCGTCCCGGCACCGACGGCGCCTTCGCGTGCGGCGTGATGCATGTCCTGTTCCGCGATGGCTACGCCGACCGCGCCTACATGGACAAGTACACAGACTGCCCTGATGAGCTCGAGGCGCATCTGAAGACGCGCACGCCGAAGTGGGCGTCCGCGATCTGCGGCGTGCCGGTGTCCGAGATCGAGGCCTTCGCGAAACTGGTCGGCGAGACCAAACGGACCTTCTTCCGGCTCGGCTACGGCTTCACCCGCTCGCGCAACGGCGCCACGCAAATGCATGCGGCGCTCTGCGTTCCCGCGGTGACCGGCGCCTGGCAGTATGAAGGCGGTGGCGCCTTCTTCAACAATTACGCGCTGTGGCACTTCAATGAATCCCTCATCGAGGGCCACGACGCGATCGATAAGACCACGCGCGCGCTCGACCAGTCGCAGATCGGCCGCATCCTCACCGGCGACGCCGAAGCCTTGCTAGGCAAGGGTCCGATCAAGGCGATGCTGATCCAGAACACCAATCCGATGACGGTGGCGCCGGAGCAGGCGCTGGTGCGTCAGGGGTTTGCGCGCGAGGATCTGTTCGTGGCGGTGCACGAGCAGTTCATGACCGAGACGGCCGAGATGGCCGACATCGTGCTGCCGGCGACCATGTTCATGGAGCATGACGATCTCTATTACGGCGGCGGCCACCAGCACATCTCGGTCGGACCGAAGCTGATCGACCCGCCCGGCGAATGCCGTTCCAACCACCAGGTGTTGCAGGCGCTGGCGCCGCGGCTTGGCGCGAAGCATCAGGGTTTTGAGATGACGCCGCGCGAATTGATCGACGCGACGCTGAAGCTCAGTGAACACGGCGACATCGGCGGCCTCGAAGCCGACATCTGGCGCGATTTGCAGCCGGACTTCCGCACCGCGCATTATCTCGACGGCTTTGCCCATGCGGACAAGAAATTCCATTTCAAGGCCGATTGGGCGCATCCGCCCTTCGGCCAGACGATGGGCGATTTCGACAAGATGCCGTCGCTGCCGGATCATTGGGCGGTGATCGAGCATACCGATCAAGCCCATCCGTTCCGGCTCGCGACCAGTCCCTCGCGCAGCTTCCTCAACACCACCTTCAACGAGACGCCGTCCTCGCAGGCGCGCGAAGGCAGAGCGAGCGTGATGATCCATCCGCTGGATGCGGCCGCGCTCGATATCGCCGACGGCGACGCCGTGACGCTCGGCAACACCCGCGGCGAGACCACGCTGCTCGCAACGCTGTTCGACGGCGTGCGGCGCGGCGTGCTGATCGCGGAATCCGTTCACCCGAACAAGAATCATATCGGTGGCCGTGGCATCAACGTGCTGACTGGAGCCGATACGATCGCGCCGATCGGGGGAGCTGCATTCCACGACAACAAGGTCTGGATCAGGAAGACGATCTCGGCCTGAGCGCGCGCTTCGCTCGCCCGCCCATTTGTGTCGAGGCGCTAAAGCAAGGCCTCGTCGCAGATTGCCCTTGCGCCCGCCGCCCGAGCTGCCGCAAATGGCTACAAACGGGAGCAAGGAAGCGAGCGTACCATGACCGACACCACAGCAATCATCACCGAAAAGCGTGGGCAGGCGTTCTGGATCACCATCAACCGGCCGGAGAAACGCAACGCGCTGAACGGCGAGGTCATCGCCGGCATCACCAAAGGCTATCGCGACGCGCATGACGACAAGGACGTCCGCGTCATCGTGCTGACGGGGGCGGGCGACAAGGCGTTCTGCGCCGGCGCCGACTTGCAGAATTCCGGCGCGGCGTTCGCGATGGATCATTCCAAGCCGAATGTCGACTATGCCGATCTGCTGCGGTTGTCGCAGAATGCGACGAAGCCGGCGATTGCGCGGGTCGGTGGCGTCTGCATGGCCGGCGGCATGGGCCTGTTGTGCATGACCGACATGGCGATCGCGGCCGATCACGTCGTCTTCGGTCTGCCCGAGGTGAAGGTCGGCGTGTTTCCGATGCAGGTGCTGAGCCTGTTGCAGAGCATCGCGCCGCCGCGCCTCGTCAACGAATGGGCGCTCACCGGCGAGCCGTTCGACGCGAAAGCGGCGCAAGCTGCGGGCCTGCTCAACTATGTGGTGCCCACCGCCGAGCTCGATGCCAAGGTCGACTGGCTGATCGGCCGCATCGTCGACAAGTCCCCGACCGCGATCCGCCGCGGCAAATATGCCATGCGCGCCATCGCGTCGATGTCGTTTGACGAGAGCATCGCCTACACCGAAAGCCAGATAGCGCTGCTCGCGATGACCGAGGACGCCAAGGAGGGCCTGAAGGCGTTCAGCGAGAAGCGCAAGCCTTCGTGGACAGGGAAATAAGCATCCCAAATCGGCAGGCTCCCGGCTCGAATCTCTTGAGAGCTCCCAATGCGCTGGGCTGCCATTCCGACTGGTGAGTAGGGGCAAACATTTGCTATTTCTCCTGCCTCTCCTCGTTTAACCGACTGACGCGGATCCACCGGTGTGAAGCCGTCGGTCGCCCGGTCGTAGCGCTGACATGCTACGACTCGTAACTGGCCGCCCTCGTATCCGTATGAGATTAGGAGGTTTTCACGATCCGGTTTGGCAGGGACTTGGCGCCCCTTCTCGTGCGCAGTGTACCGGGTCATGTACCAAGCACCGTGGCGATAGAGCCGCCCCTCGACACCGCAAATTTCGCAGGTGACAGCGCTATGGGCCTCCGCGAGAGCTATCGCATTGTTGATCTTCTGCCGGGTGGCCTGCGAAAATTTGCCATAGTAATAGAATCGCAAGGTCGCTTATTTTTCTTTGATCTGCTCTATCGTCAGAGTTTCATCCGGCTGCAGCGCACTCTCGATCCGGGAGCAACAGCGTTCGAAAAGTTCGCGCCACCCTTCGTTACATTCGGGCTACGCCCGAGCAGGCGCGCCGAAGAGACGCGGGTTTGTGTCAACTAGTTGTCCTGCCAATTCATCCGACCAAATTTCGTCGGCCGTCATGTCTCCTGCCCGTCCTCGTCTAGCGCGCTCGGCGCCTTGTTGTCCGTCGCTTTATCGTCATCCTTCGGAACCGTCTTAATCAGACGCTTCTCGACGGCAGCGATTTCCGCGTCCACATGCGCCCTGTTATTCCCGGACAAAGCGGCTTCCGCCATGGCTCTGGCACAAGACATTAGGTCGCTCGTATGGTAGCCGAGAGGGTCTTCCGGCTGTCCTCGTCGGATAACGGCTTTCCGCTGCTCCGCCGCCCAGGCCGCGACCTTAGCGATGAGACTCCACACAGATGCACGTCGGTCGTGACCGCGCACCTCGCCTTCGGCTTTCCACGCGGGTGTGCCGGCGACGGGATTGACGCCTTCGGAGACCCGCATCGTGTAGTTCGAGATGTCCTCGAGATCGCTTACGTTTGCGATAAACGCGGTCGCAAGAATCCGCGCGCGGCGCGGCTCTCCGCCAGGCCAGATTTCGACAGTGACCCGCAGCACGTCAATTACCTCTGCTTTTGCCCTCCGAACAAGGGCCCTTCTATTTGGTCGAGCCCGACTTCGCTTGCAGCGAGCACAGTGAAGCAGTCATCGCCATGATCGTACTGCTTGCACTCCAAAACTCGGATCATTCCGTTTATTAGGGCAATGTGCACGTCCGTATTTTCCAACCCTCTCGGCATCAGCATAGGATCGCCATCAGCGTGCTCGGTGCACAGGGTTGTGACTGTGCTACCGTTGCTGTGGGGCCGACCAGGGGCCCCGCAGAATTCGCAAATGCAGGCAGATGCGGCACATGCACGTTGGAGAATGTTGCGAATTGATAGCTTGCTGGAGAAGCAAAGGGGCTTCCAAGTGCGACTGCCTTTGTTTTGAACCTCCTCCCATCGGAATCGCAGGGTCCCTAATTTCTGATAGACTTGGGTGATTTTGATTTCTCCACGCATATGGAAGCCGAAAAGAAATGGTGCGCCGAGATCGCTGCAGGTGCGATCAATGATCTTTTCCCAGCCTGGACCGCAGTCCGGTAGTCCCGTCGCCAGCTCCGGGTCTCCCGGTGGTGGATCAAAGAGCCTGTGGTGTTTCCAAACGAGTCTCGCGCGCCAATCACTCGGCTCTGGGACACCATGCATCGCCATATCACACCTCCACTACAGCATCTGGATCAAATTTACCGCCGCGAACTGGATTACTGACGACGCGTGTGCGCCCGCACTGGATGTCGCACGGCACATGCACGTGGCCGCAGATCCAGAGATCCGGACGAAGTTGGTCCGGCATCGCTCGCAAAATATCTGATCCGTAAAACGCGGCCGCCCACCACGGCATGCCAATCATCCCTTGATAGGCATCGACAAATTCCGGCATCGGCGGATGGTGCGTCACCACAACAGTCGGCCCATCGTGCGGGCTGGCGAGCTCGTCCATTAAGATCGCCCTCTCGTGCGCGTGTTCGGCGACCGCATCGTACGGGGTCCAAATGCCGCGCTCTGTTCGAATCTTGCGATACTCCTCGGGTCCGCTATGCCAATGTCTCGCCATCGCACGCGCGTGCGCCGCCCACACTTCCGCAGGCATCAGTTCCGGGTTCGGAGTCCAGCGGCCGGCCAGCATCCAATCGGTCCAGAGCGTGAGCCCGACGAATCGTACGTTGCCGATCCAACAGACGGGTTCGTCAGCGGCCAACACGTGTACGATGTCATCATCCGCGGCGTCATCCTGCCGCTGCGCTTCCGCGCGCATCAGACGGATGAAATCGTTGTTCGTGCGCTTGTCCTCCGGGTTGCTCGTGTAAAGATCGTGGTTTCCTGCAACAGCGACAACGGATTTGCCGCAGGCATACTCGACCACGCTCCGGATCGCGCGCTGAGGCTCGCCCACCTCACAGATGTCGCGGCGCAGACCAACACGTCAAAGTCAGCAGCCGGAGACTCTGGGAAAGCCCCGAGATGCCAATCTGAAGAGTAAGCTACCCTCACTGTGCACTCCGCCCGTGTGCACCCGACCACCATTTTTCGCTGGTTTCCTCAGGCGGAAATCTTGGGCTCGGCATGACTCACTCGATGATTGGCTAGTTAGGTCGAGAATACCGATATTATAGGTATCTGTAAAGTCGTTTTATTTCTCTAGCCCCCTCCGGGAGGCTGGATGCCAAAAACGGTCACGTCACCAATTCAGAAGAAACTCGCGGCCATGCTGGTCGAGCTCAGGAAGGACGCTGGTCTTCGCCAGGTCGATCTCGCCGAGAAGCTCGGAGTGTATCAGTCGTGGGTCACCCACTTAGAGTCCGGCCAGCGTCGGATCGATGTGGTTGAGCTGATCGAGCTGGGGCGAATCCTAGGTTTCGATCCGGCCGAGGTGGTACGGAGGCTCAATCGGCGCTAGCCCGTCGGGCTGGAACAGAACCTACTGCGGCAGGCGCTAAGCTAAGAGGATGCCAAGCGATTTCCGACTCCTATTTAGTCGGAAGCGGCAGCCCAACGCTCCTCTTTCAGTTGTGAAGCCTCGCGCATCGTATAGAGATGCTTGACCATTTCGGCGTCCGATAGATTTGCGGAGCCCAATCAGATTGCTTGAGTGATACGCAGGCGGTCAACCCTTGACGCCGATGTGGAGTGGGCCGGACAGGGGCAGGCCGGCTGTTTTGATCCTCTCGGCGCGCCGGGGGGACGGCAAATTGCGATTCACCCGCGCCTTGGGCGATTGTCGGCCTTCCGGCGGATCGCGCCCTATATCCACAGTGTGTTCGGGTCGGTTGCGCTCCTTCAGCTACGCACGCCATCTTGGCGGTGCGATGGTTGTCCGGGACCGGGCACCGGAAGTCGCTATCCCAAAGTTTGCTGAGACCAGGCGCTCGGCTGCCATGGCCTTGGCGTCGCGAGCAGTGCCAGCGACAAAGACCATCTTCTCGGACCTGCAGAGGAAACTCGGCTAAGGCGGACGCGGATCGCGCCCCTTGACTCGATTGGTCATCCTGCTTGCGATCTCCTCCGCCTCCGCGACCTGGCGCTGGAGGCGGTCATAGTAGGCCTGCACATGCCGGGCGTTTTGCCTGACCACGTTCGGATCCGGTTTGATCTGCCAGGAATCGTCGTCAGGGAGGGATTCAAGGCCGTCGAGCGAAGGACCTGAGATGATCGTCGGATCCATGGCCGCTCGATCGCCAGAATTGGGGATGACCTCGGCGGACGGCGCAACGTCGAGGCCAGCCTCTGAATCCGGCTCAGCCGACACCTCGGGGCCGGGCTGGACCAAGACCGCCTCTGCAGGGATTGCGGCGCCTGCCGGCTCAACATCAATTTCGGTGACCGATGCCGCGACAACGTCCTCGCGACCCTCGCCGGGGGGCGCGGCAGCCGATCCAGGCGCAACGTCAGCCAGCAATTTTGCCACAATACCGAGCCGGTCGGCCCGCGCGATGGCTGCCTTGAATCTTTCGAAATTCGTTTGCGAAATGATATGGCGCACAGCGGGAGAGGGCGACCGATTGACCATGAACATGTCGATGGACGCACCCGCGACCGCGATCAGGTCGGCAATCTTAGCGTCGCCCTCGACCACCAGCGACGGCCAGCCAAGAACGCGTGCAAACAGCACCACGATGTCGGCGTCCTCCGCCTCGCAGTTCTCCTTAAGCCTGAAGGCGACGCCATCGAACGACACGGCGGTGGCTGCCAGCGACAGCGGCGCCTCGGGGGGCTCTTCGGCCATGGCTTCAAGCGCGTAGCCCACTTCCATGGCCTTCTCGGCGAACGCTTGGCGGAAGGCGGCCACCTTGGTCGGGCCGTTCTTAGACGCTGCAGCGTTCGTGATCATCAGCCCAGGTGTCACCTTCGGCGCATGCCGCTGCGTCGGCTGGGTCTTCTTGCCATGCCGCTGCGCCTTGAGGTTCTCGATCTGGTGAACCGACCTGCCGGCCTCGTACATTCGAAACAGCACTCCCGGAAGTCGCAGCTCTGGCGTGTCCGCTCCCTTGGCTTCATTGTGCCGTGGATCGACGTGAGCGTCGATACAAAGGATGGCGCAAGCCAGCGTGAGTCGCGCGGCAATGATCGACCGCACGTGGCGTCCGCCGTCGCGCCAGAACAGTTGGTTCCAAGATCGTTCCTTGGCACCGAAGCCGTCTCGGTCCACCTCTCGCATTGCCAAATAGGCGTGCGCGTGTGGATTCGGCTGGCCGTCGCTTGCGGGCGGGCACTCCACATCGATGCGGATGGACATGCCGAGCTCGACGAAGGGGAGGAGCACAAATGCCGCCACGGCCAGCAACAGCTCTGGCGGCACTTGGCGTGGTATCGCGAAATCGACGATCCGGCCCTCCTGTGCGTCCCGCCGGTTCTCACGGAGGCCAACAGCCGCCACGAATTCCAGAAGATCGGCCAGCTCCGCAGGTGCGTGTCTCGGCAGCAGAACAAGCCCTCCCAAGTGATGCGCCGCATAGGCCCGGTAGCTCACTCGACGGAAGCCGTCGTTCACGGATCCACAGGTCTGGTAGGCGAGCCGCGCGAGAGCCGTGTAGCCCTTCGCGCGCTGAATAACGCCCGTATGGATGTAGCAGAAACCCATCTTGTTCTTCACCGACGTATAAAGGACCTGTCGTTGCGCCGCTTTCACGGCATGTCTATCAAACGGCCCTGCAAGTCCCGAGCGCGAGTGCATTCAAACCGAAGGCGCTGGCGAGGAAACGTAGGAAGCAGCCCCGGTGGGGCGCAGGATAGTCGCCCACCGCGGGGCTCTGAGCAGGCCGGGGTGGTGGCGATTGCGGACCAGCAGGCCGCTATCCGGGTTGGGGGGCGATGTCGTTGAGCTTGCCTTGCTGACGAATATGGCCATGGCGGCAGCACCTCGTGAGCAGGCAAACAGTCGGGACTTGCCCGTCAGGCAAAACCGCACAGCCCGCGCTCGGCCGCACAACGTTTGAGCAGACTCGCCGTCATTCGATTCAGCGAACGAACTGCTTTCGACGGGGCAGCGCCGCGCGCCCCTAAGGGTGGGGCACATGCCCCGGTCGATGCCCGGCTGATCCATCGCCTGCGACCCCGAGAGCTGAGGCCGCTCGGGGCGATCGAGATTGCAAACTCTAGGCGGTGATCTTCACGACCCCTTTCTGCGTTCATGCGCCCCGCGCTCGCGGATTGCGGTGGCGTCTTTCAGGACTGAGCTCGTCCGAGTCACGAGGGTGAGGATTGCCGGCCGCCTTCCCTCGATCAACAACGTAAAATCGCTCTTATTGCGTACGACGAACTCCGATATCCGGTCCTTGCGCACTGGGCCGCTTGCACCAACAGAAACTGCAAATCGCGCGAGCTCAGGCTTTTCCGCATATTCCTCGGTGGGTTTGGAAGGGGCTAAGAATGTCCTGGACGCCTTGTAGGCTGCTCAACGATCCTCATGATCGTGCACCTAGAGAAGGTCTGATAGGCAGATCTGCGCGATCCCAATGCTGACATTGCTCACAAGAAAGCTGCGCTTTTTCAAGTCTTTACACCGGAATTTGCAGCTTTTGGTTGCGCTCCAAAGAGGGTGATGGGCAGTAAACTCCGATTTGCTGCCCATCTTATCAAAATTCACTGTGCCGCTCTGTTTAAACATCGCTCCGCCCGCTGTCGCGATCTAATCAACCGCCGAACGAGCCTGTTGGCTGCGTAGTCGCTGCCGCAGGTGCCGGACCGCCGACCTGAATGGCCATCAATGCTCTGCTCCGTGGTATGTCCCAACGCAGCTTAGACAATCCGCATCGCACCTATTGCCTCGAGATTAGGGTGCACCTAGGCTAGGTGCAGCAGCTTTATGCCCGGTGAGCCTCAAAAGCAGGCTCGGCGAAAGGATGGTTGGGTACTCTCCGTGTCAGGTGTCAGGCTGCACATGATGCTCTAGAGCGGACCCATCTAAACCGCTCCCTTCAGTGCCCAAAGCATCCATTTCGAACCCCGGCGATTGCGCTGCTTGCGAGACGCATTTCGCCTCGATGTGCTCCCTTATCAACCCCGCATTTCTAATTGGTGGGCAGACGGTCTAACACTGTCAAGCAATGGCGACTTCCGTAGGAACTAAGGGATGCTGCTCGACGCGTTGTTGTATCTGCGTTCGATCAGTGCGGTGCGCGGTCGTTCCTATCGGGCTTGATCTCGAGTGCCTGCTCCGTTGCGCCAGGATGGCGGGCGAAGCATTGTTGGCGATGGCTCGACGGACGCGACGGAACCCCGCGAATTTTAGCGCGAGCAAACTAGCTCGCCTTAGGACGATTCAGCTCCACAAGGCAAGTTTTGTTGATCGAGACGGTTGCCCGCTTGCGGCATGCTAATTTATCCCGGACCCAGGAGCCTCAGCCATTATCCTGCATGCGCTTTCAGTCCGGCAGCCGTTATGCCGGCCACAGCACAGGCCTCGTCATTGTCTGAGGTGTCGCCGGACACGCCGACGGCGCCGAGCAAGGTGGCGCCGTCCAGGATCAGCACGCCGCCGGGGACCGGCACCAGCGCCCCCTTGGCAATGGTATTCACGGAATCGATGAAATAGGCCTGCTCCTGCGCACGCTGGTACAAGGCGCGCGAGCCCATGCCCATGGCGAGCGCACCATAGGCCTTGCCGTGGGCGATCTCGGCGCGCATCAGGCTGGTGCCGTCCTGCGCCGCGGCGATCTTGAGCACGCCGCGTGCGTCCAGGATGGTGACGACCAGCGGCTTGAGCTTCAGCTCGGTGGACTTTACGAAGGCGGCGTCGAGGATCTTGCGGGCGGTATCGAGCGTGAGGTCAGCCATGACTGGTTTCCTTTTTGGTGTGAGAAGTGGAATTTGCTCCGGCGCGGTCGAGGCTCATCGCCAGCACGCGCGCGACGTGAAGCGCTTCGCGCTGGGCGCCGTCGTGGATCTGATGCCGGCAGGAGGTGCCGTCGGCGACGACCAGCGTATTCTGGTCGGCGCGCCGCACGGCGGGCAGCAACGACAGCTCAGCCATCTCGATCGAGGCATCATAGGTGTCAGCGCCGTAACCGAACGCGCCGGCCATGCCACAGCAGCTCGCTTCGATGGTCTCGACCTTCAGGTCCGGAATGAGGCGCAGCACCTGCTCGACCGACTTGTAGGCGCCGAAGGATTTTTGGTGGCAATGACCGTGCACGACGGCCTTGTCGGCGACGGTACCGAGTAGCAGCTGCAGCCTTCCGGCCTCCGCTTCGCGTACCAAAAATTCCTCGAAAGTCAGCGCGTGGGCGCCGACGGCCCTGGCATCGTTGTCCTTGCGCAGCGAGGCGAGCTCGTCGCGCAGCGTCAGCAGGCAGCTCGGCTCGAGGCCGACGATCGGCACACCGCGGGCGGCAAAGGGCGCGAACGCGGCCACGAGGCGGTCGAGCTCGGCCCTGGCTTCGTCGACGAGACCGGCTGAGAGGAATGTACGGCCGCAGCAGAGCGGGCGACTGCCGCTCGTTGGCTTGGGCAGGTGCACGCGATAACCACCCGCCGCCAACACGCGGAGCGCGGCGTCGAGATTTTCGCGCTCGTAGATGCGATTGAAGGTGTCCGTGAACAACACGACTTCGCGGCCGGTCTCCGGCCCGACCGCTTCTGCGGGCGCCACGAACACGTCGCTGCGGAAGGCGGGTAGCGCCCGGCGCGCGCTGATGCCGGCAAAGCGCTCGAACAGCTTTCGCAGCAGCGGGCTGCGGTTGCGCAAATTGGCGAGTGGCGCGAAGTGCGATGCGAGACCGGCATAGCGCGGGAGGTAGCCGACCAAGCGATCGCGCAGGGTCAGGCCATGGGACGCTGCGCGGGCAGCGAGCACCTCGATCTTCATCTTAGCCATGTCGACGCCGGTCGGGCATTCGTGGCGGCAGGCCTTGCAGGAGACGCAGAGTTTTAGGGTCTCCATCATCTCGTCGGAGGACAACGCGTCGGGACCGAGCTGGCCGGAGATCGCGAGCCGCAAGCTGTTGGCGCGGCCGCGGGTGACGTCCTTCTCGTTGCGCGTCGCGCGGTAGGACGGGCACATCACACCGCCCTCGAGCTTGCGGCAGGCGCCGTTGTTGTTGCACATCTCGACCGCGCCCTGGAATCCGCCGCCGGCGCCGGGATAGGCGGACCAATCCAGCCTGGTCTTCAACTCGGTGACGCGATAGTCGGGTTTGAAGCGGAACAGCGAGCGATCGTCCATCCGGGGCGCATCGACGATCTTGCCGGGATTGAGGACGCCTTCGGGATCGAAGCGGCTCTTCACCTCCCTGAAGTCGGCGACGAGACGCGCGCCGAACATGGTCTCGTGGAATTCAGAGCGCACCAGGCCATCGCCATGCTCGCCGGAATGCGAGCCCTTGTACTCGCGCACCAGCGCGAAGGCTTCCTCGGCGATGGCCCGCATCGCCTTGACGTCCTTCTCCTGCTTCAGGTTCAGCACGGGCCGCACGTGCAGGCAGCCCTCGGAGGCATGCGCATACATCGTGCCGCTGGTGCCGTGCTTTGCGAAAACCTCGCTCAAGCGCGCGGTGTAGTCGGCCAGATGCGGCAACGGCACGGCGCAATCCTCGACGAACGAGACCGGCTTGCCCTCCTGCTTCATCGACATCATGACGTTGAGGCCGGCGGCGCGGAAATCGGCGATGCCGCTTTGCGGCGCGGGCTCGGTGATCTCCACCACGCCGCCCCATTTGCGCTTGTCGTTATTCCAGCCGAAGCCGAGATCGCCCATCAGCTCGCCAAGCTGGTTCAGGCGCAGGAGATTGTCCGCCTGGTCCTCCTCGGCGAACTCCACCACCAGAACGGCATCCGGATCGCCCTTGATGGCGGCGGAGATGATCGGCCTGAACATCGCGATGTCGCGGCCGAGCGCGAGCATGGAGCGGTCGACCAGCTCGACCGCGATCGGCTTGAGCTTGACCAGGTGCTGGGCGGCGTCCATCGCCTCGTAGAAACTGCCGAAATGACAGATGCCGAGCGCCTTGTTGCGGATGACAGGCCACAGCTTCAGCTCGACCTTGGTGGTGAAGGCGAGGGTGCCTTCGGAGCCGACCAGGAGATGCGCCATGTTGTTGCGCGCATTGCGCGGCGTCAGCGCATCGAGATTGTAGCCGCCGACCCGGCGCTGCACCTTTGGGAAGCGCGCGGCGATCTCGTCGGCCTCGCGAGCGCCGAGATCGAGCATGTCGCGGAACAGGGTGCGCACGCTGTCGTTCGCATCGAGATCGGAGAGATCGCGCGACACCTCGCCGTAGCGGCCCAGCGTGCCGTCGGCGAGCGCCGCCTCCATCGACAGCGTGTTGTCGCGCATCGTGCCGTAGCGCAAGCTACGGCCGCCGCAGGAATTGTTGCCGGCCATGCCGCCGATCGTGGCGCGCGAGGCCGTGGAGACGTCGACTGGAAACCACAGGCCGTGCTTCTTGAGCTGACGGTTGAGATCGTCGAGCACGATGCCGGGTTCGACCACGCAGGAGCGGCCGGCGACGTCGAGCGACAGGATCCGGTTCAGGTGCTTCGAGAGATCGACCACGAGGCCGTCATTGACGGTCTGGCCGCATTGCGAGGTGCCGCCGCCGCGCGGGGTGACCTTCAGTCCCTCGTCACGGGCGATCGCCAGTGCCCGCAAGGCCTCATCCATGGTCCTGGGCACGGCCACGCCGGCCGGCATGATCTGGTAGAATGAGGCGTCGGTGGCATAGCGGCCGCGGCTGAAGCCGTCGAACAGGACATCGCCGGTCATTTCCGCGCGCAGGCGCCGTTCGAGCGAGGAGGCGTTTGTCATCCCTGGTTCCCGGATTGATCCAGCGAGGCCCATGCTGAGTTATTCATTATTTCTCACGACCGATTATATTATGAATTCAAAACGAGCAAGTCGGTCGCCCCTCAGGGCGACACCGGCGCGTCCTCTTGGGGCTCGGTCAGGTGCTCGATCGCGGCCGCCCGCTTGTTGCGCAGGTGCTGGAACAGGATGTCGCTGAGCTCGCTGGCGGCGCGGCGGCGCAGCGCATCGAGGATGGCCTCGTGCTCGCGCATCGCTTCCGCCCAGCGCTGCCGCTTGCGGGCGAAATTGGCTGAGTAACGGACCCGGCGGATGCGGCCTGCGAAGTTGGCGTAGGCGGTCTTCAGGGTCTCGTTGCGTGCGGCCGCGACGATGCTTTCGTGGATGCGCTGGTTGGTCTGGAAGTAGCCGTGCATGTCGCGATGCAGATAGTGCCCGTACATCTCGTAATGCAGTTGCTCGATCGCGGTGATTTCCTCATCCGTAATGGCTTCGCAGGCGAGGCGCCCGGCAAGGCTCTCCAGCCCCGCCATGACGTCGAACAGCTCCTCGAGGTCGCGCTGGCTGAGTTGGCGGACGCGCGCGCCGCGGTTGGGCAGAAGCTCGATCAGGCCCTCGGAAGCGAGCACCTTCAGGGCCTCGCGCAGCGGCGTGCGGGAGATCCCGAGCATCGCGCACAGGTGCCGCTCCGGAACGCGTGCGCCGTCGGGAATATTGCCCTCGACCACGTAGTCGCGCAGCCGCAGCAGGATCTCGCCGTGAAGCGAGGCCTCCTGGCGGTCGCCGCCATTTGCGGCTGGTGGGGTGATCGGAACCCCGGTGTCGGGAATCGTGGATTTCATTTGCAGCACAATAGTTTGCCTGTTCGATCGCGTCGATGTTCACAATCGAATACCAAAATTCGATTGAAATGACAAAAAATGAATGCAAAATAACCTCTGAAGCCGGCTAGAGTCCGCCGACAGGGAGGTTTTCATGCACCAGGGACGCCATTTCCTTCAGATTCCAGGCCCGAGCCCGGTCCCCGAGCGCGTCCTGCGCGCCATGGACATGCCGGTCATCGACCACCGGAGCGCGGAATTCGGCGAGCTCGGCCGCGCCGTGCTCGAAGGCAGCCAGAAGATTTTCCAGACCGCGGGTCCGGTCGTGATTTTCCCCTCGTCGGGGACGGGCGCCTGGGAGGCCGCGATCGTCAACACGCTGTCGCCTGGCGATAGAGTGCTGATGGTCGAGACCGGCCATTTCGCCACCCTGTGGCGGCAGATGGCGGGGCGATTCGGCATCGAGGTCGACTTCGTGCCCGGCGACTGGCGCCGCGGCGCCGATCCCGCGTTGATCGAGGCGAAGCTCACCGAGGACAAGGCGCGCGCGATCAAGGCCGTGATGGTCGTGCACAACGAGACCTCGACCGGCGCGACCAGCCGCATCGCCGAGATCCGCGCCGCGATCGACCGCACCGCGCATCCGGCGCTGCTGATGGTGGACACCATCTCCTCGCTCGGCTCGGTCGACTACCGCCACGACGAGTGGAAGGTCGATGTCAGCGTGAGCTGCTCGCAGAAGGGTTTCATGCTGCCGCCCGGCCTCGGCTTCAACGCGATCTCGGAGAAGGCGCGCTCAGCCGCGAAGACCAACAAGATGCCGCGCTCCTATTTCGACTGGGAGGAGATGCTCAAGCCCAACGCCAACGGCTTCTTCCCCTACACGCCGGCGACCAATCTGCTCTACGGCCTGCGCGAGGCGATCGCGATGCTGCTCGAAGAGGGGCTCGACAACGTGTTCGCGCGCCATCAGCGGCTGGCTGCCGCGACGCGTGCCGCCGTAAGTCACTGGGGCCTCGAGATCCTCTGCCAGGAACCCTCGGAGTTCTCGCCGGTGCTCACCGCGGTGTTGATGCCGCCGGGCCACGACGCCGATCAGTTCCGCAAGATCGTGCTCGACAATTACAACATGTCGCTCGGCTCGGGCCTGTCGAAGGTCGCCGGAAAAGTCTTCCGCATCGGCCACCTCGGCGAATGCAACGCGCTGACGCTGCTCGGTGCGCTCACCGGCGTGGAGATGGGCCTGTCGGTTGCGGGCGTGCCGCATCGCTCCAGCGGCGTCGACGCCGCGATGAAGCTTCTGGAGCAGCGCCCACAGGACAATGCCTCGCCGCATCTGAAAGTGGTCGGCACCTAGGTCGCGCGGGACACGCAAGGCCAATCATAAAAAACAGTCAGGGAAGGGGGAGATGGGAATTCGGTTCAAGGCCACGCATGTCGTCTTGGCGATGCTCTGCGCGATGTACTTCATCACCTATGTCGACCGGGTGAACATCGGCACCGCCGCGAGCGAGATCCAGAAGGAGCTGGGTCTGTCGAACACCCAGCTTGGCCTCGTCTTCTCCGCCTTCGCCTATCCCTATCTGCTGTTCCAGGTGATCGGCGGCTGGGTCGGCGATCGTTTCGGGCCGCGCAAGACCCTGTTCTGGTGCGGCATGATCTGGGCGGCGGCGACCATCTCGACCGGCTTCGTCAACGGTCTTGCCGCACTGTTCGCCGCGCGCTTCGCGCTCGGCTTCGGCGAGGGCGCGACCTTTCCGACGGCAACGCGCGCGATGCAATACTGGACGCCCGCGAACCGCCGCGGTTTTGCGCAGGGACTGACCCATTCCTTCGCCCGGCTCGGCAACGCCGTGACGCCGCCGGTGGTGGCGCTGCTCATCCTCTGGCTGACCTGGCGGGGCGCATTCGTCGTGCTCGATCTCGTCAGCCTGGTCTGGGGCGTCGTCTGGGTCTGGTACTTCCGCTAATTAGCCGAATGAGCACGCCTCCATCACCGAGGCCGAGCTCGCCGCACTGCCGCCGCGCCCGACCGGCGAGCGGCCGCGCGTGCCGTGGGGGCCGCTGCTCGGCCGCATGTGGCCAGTGACGCTGACCTATTTCTGCTACGGCTGGTGCCTGTGGCTCTATCTCAACTGGCTGCCGCTGTTCTTCAAGAACAACTACAATCTCGACATCAAGAACTCGGCGCTGTTCGCCTCCGGCGTCTTCTTCGCCGGCGTGGTCGGCGACAGCGTGGGCGGCGTGCTTTCGGACAAGATCCTCGAACGCACCGGCAACGTCCGTCTGGCACGGCTGAGCGTCACCGTTGCGGGATTTACCGGGCCGCTGCTTTCGCTGTTTCCGATCCTGTTCGTCCACGACATCACGATCGTCGCGCTGTGCCTGTCGGCCGGCTTCTTCTGCGCCGAGCTGGTGATCGGCCCGATGTGGTCGATCCCGATGGACATCGCCCCGAAATATTCCGGCACCGCCTCGGGCCTCATGAACACCGGCTCAGCCTTCGCCGCCATCGTCTCCCCGCTCGTTGCCGGCTTCGTGATCGACGCGACCGGCAACTGGTACCTGCCGTTTCTGATGTCGATGGGGCTGCTGCTGCTCGGCGGCTTCTCCGCCTTCCTTATGCATCCGGAGCGCCCGTTCACGGGGGCCGAGAGGCGCCTGCCTTTCGGAAAGGTGGTGGCCGCGGAGTAGGGGAAGCGCGGCCAGGGCGAGGCCCGCCGCTTATGCATGGGAGGCGTCTTAAGGAGAGGGGACAAGCCGGTCAAATGGTGCTATTCGGCGGCCATCAAAACCAAGGCTAGACCGGGAAGGACGCCGATGACCGTGCACACTGGAAGGCATTTCTTACAGATTCCAGGACCGACCAACGTGCCCGACCGGGTGCTGCGGGCGATGGACATGCCGACGCTGGACCATCGCGGTCCGGAGTTCGCCGAACTCGGTTTTGCTGTCCTTGCCTCGATGCAGCGGGTGTTCCGCACCCAGCAGCCCGTGATCATCTTCCCCTCGTCTGGCACCGGTGCCTGGGAAGCGGCGATGGTCAACGTGTTCGCCCCCGGCGATAAGGTTTTGATGTGCGAGACCGGCCAGTTCGCCGTGCTCTGGCGCGGCATCGCCGACAAGTTCAAGCTCGACGTCGACTTCATTCCGAGCGACTGGCGCCATGGCGCCGACCTCGCCGAGATCGAGAAGCGCCTTGCCGCCGACAAGCAGCACACGATCAAGGCGGTCTGCGTCGTTCACAACGAGACCTCGACCGGCTGCGTGACGCCGCCGCTCGAGGTGCGAAAGCTGCTCGACCGCGTCAAGCATCCGGCCCTCCTGATGGTCGACACCATCTCCGGCCTCGGCTCGATGGAATACGAGCACGATGCCTGGGGCATCGACGTCTCGGTCGCCGGCTCGCAGAAGGGCCTGATGCTGCCCCCGGGCCTCGGCTTCAACGCCGTCTCGGAGAAGGCGCTCGCGGTGGCGAAGGCCAACCCCGGCATGCGCTCCTACTGGGACTGGCAGGAGGTCATCTCCTTCAACAAACTCGGCACCTTCCCCTACACGCCCGCGACCAATCTGCTCTACGGCCTGCGTGAAGCGGTCAAGATGCTGGAAGAGGAGGGGCTGGAGAATGTCTGGACCCGCCACAAGCGCCACAGCGCCGCGACGCGCGCCGCGGTCAAGGTCTGGGGCCTGGAGACGCAGTGCGCCGATCCCGCCGCACACTCGCCGGCGCTGAGCGGCGTGCGCGTGCCCGATGGACACGACGCCGACGCCTTCCGCAAGGTGGTGCTCGAAAACTTCGACATGTCGCTCGGCACGGGCCTGAACAAGGTCAAGGGCAAGGTGTTCCGCATCGGCCATATCGGCCATTTCAACGACCTGATGCTGATGGGCACGCTCGCCGGCGTCGAGATGGGCCTGGATCTTGCAAAGATTCCGCACCGGAGCGGCGGCGTATTGGCGGCCATGGACGTCCTGAAGGGACGCGACGCGGTGCCGATGGCCAAGGCTCAGGTGGCCTGAAGGCTCAGGTGGCCTGAACTAACTTAGAAAGTGAGCGCGCGATGAACGCACCGACGACGACCAACGAAGACCTGCTCTACTCCGTGACGGACGGCATCGCGCGGATCACCTTCAACCGCCCCCAGGCGCGCAACGCAATGACCTTCGCCATGTATGATCGCATGGCGGAGATCTGCCAGGAGATCAACGCCGATCGCTCGATCAAGGCGCTGATCCTGACCGGGGCCGGTGACAAGGCCTTCGCCTCGGGCACCGACATTTCTCAATTCCGCGCCTTCAAGACCGCGCAGGACGCGCTCGACTACGAGGCTCGCATCGACCGCGTGCTCGGCACGCTCGAGCAGTGCCGTGTGCCCGTGATCGCGGCGATTGCGGGAGCCTGCACCGGCGGCGGCGCCGGCATCGCGGCCTGCTGCGACCTTCGCATCGGTACCGAAACCACGCGCATCGGCTTTCCGATCGCACGCACGCTCGGCAACTGCCTGTCGATGTCGAACATCAGCCGCGTCGTCTCGCTGGTGGGTCCCGCCCGCACCAAGGATCTGATCTTCAAGGCGCGCCTCGTCGAGGCGCAGGAAGCGCTGTCGCTCGGCCTGCTCAACGAGGTCGTGCCCGACGTCGAGACGCTGCAGCGCCGTGCCGACGAGACCGCCAAGCTCGTCGCAAGCCATGCGCCGCTCACGCTGGAAGCGACCAAGGAGGCGGTGCGCCGCATCCGCCGCACGCTGTCGCGCGAAGAGGGCGAGGACCTGATCCTCAAGGCCTATATGAGCGAAGATTTTCGCGAGGGCATGGACGCCTTTCTCAACAAGCGTACACCGAACTGGAAAGGCAAGTAGCGCGCAATCCAGGTCTCCGCGTCTCGATCACTCAACCGGCGGCCGTGAGACCGCCGCTGCACCGGCCTTGCAAGCCGCGAGGTCAACCCGGCCAGAAATACCCCCAGCGCAAGAGCAATTGTTCGCTCAGCCAGCCGACCCAAATAGCTGGTGCCATAAAAAGTCCGAACGGCAGGAATGCCGTACCTCGCAGCGACCGCCGTCGCACGAGAGCATTGGCGATGTATGCGGCAATCGCTGAAAGTGCGGCCAATTCGATCACCGCAGCCGCCGTTGGGAGTTCGAGCCAGGCACCGGCAACCGCGGCAAGCTTGACGTCCCCAAGCCCCAATCCGTCCCGGCCGCGCCAGTAACGGTAGAACAACAAGAGAAAAAACAACGCAGACTTACCGCCGAGGCGCGAAAGACCGGCCACAATATCGATGTTGCACTGGCATTGGGTAAGGTTAATCCGCGTAACAAGGCAATGCCGAAAGCCGCGGCGGTCAGCTCGTTTGGAATGAGGTAGTGGCGGGCGTCGTTGCAGGCGGTGCCGAGCATTAAGGCGGCGAGGTATGCACCTAACAGCCCATCCGCGCCCGGCGCGATCATGAGGCTCGTGACAACGAGCACGAATACGACAACAGCGAATGCCAAAGTGCTTTGAATTACTTCTGGTTTTCGACCAGTGGAATTCCGATTGAAATAGACCATAGGCTCTCGGCATCTGCGAAATGAGGAAACGCGCCCGTTCTTCACTGAAGCGACTGGAGACCAGTGATCATATCGGTTGCGTCCGGCGTGCTGGCCGATCCGCCCGATGATTTCGCGGGCTTTGTGGCACAAAGCTGTGACAAATTATCTCTCACCGCCAGACAGCAGGGAATTCCCGAACGATCGTAGGCGGCAACCCGAACTGCAACGTTGATTTGGGGACTCGCCTTCTATTCCAGTCCCGAGATTTCAGCGGTCGAGCTTGCAATCGATCTCATTCCAAAGTCATAAGCGGAGCGGCGCCGGGCCGGCTTGAACTGGCCGGCATTCGCCCGCACAATGCAATTCGCATTGCTTCGCGAATTGCCAATCCGAACAAGAACATAGGCGAAAACTTGGGGAGACGCACGTGGGACATGGAATGAAGGCCGCGGTCGTGCTGGCCGCTGCGCTTTGTGGCGCGCCGGCTTTTGCCGGCTGGGAGCCGACCAAGCCCGTCGAGATCGTGGTGGCCGCCGGCGCGGGCGGCGCCTCCGACCAGATGGCGCGGATGATGCAGGCCGCCATTCAGAAGAACAATCTGATGAAGCAGCCGATCGTCGTCTCGCTCAAGGGCGGCGCCTCGGGCGCGGAAGCGCTGATGTACATGAAGTCGAGCGAAGGCGACCCGAACAAGGTGCTGATCGCCTATTCGCTGATCTACATGCTGCCGCTGTCGGCGAAGATCCCGTTCAACTGGCGCGAGCTGACGCCGGTCTCGGTGATCGCGCTCGACCAGTTCGTGCTGTGGGACAACAGCGCAGGTCCGAAGACGGTGAAGGAATTCGTCGCGGCCGCGAAGGCGGCGAGTTCGCCGTTCAAGATGGGCGGCACCGGCTCCAAGCGCGAGGATCACGTGTTGACCGTCTTCCTCGAGCAGAAGACCGGCGCGAAATTCTCCTATCTGCCCTATAAGTCCGGCGGCGAGGCCGCGACCCAGCTCGTCGGCAACCACACCGAATCCAACGTCAACAACCCGAGCGAAAATCTCGAAGTCTGGCGTGCCGGCCAGGTGCGCCCGCTCTGCGTGTTCGACAAGGAGCGCATCTCCTACACCAGCAAGGTGACGGATACGCAATCCTGGGCCGACATCCCGACCTGTAAGGAGGAGGGCGTTGACGTCCAGTATCTGATGCTACGCGCGATGTTCCTGCCCGGCAAGGTCACGCCGGAGCAGCAGGCGTTCTATGTCGATCTGTTCCACAAGGTGACGCAGACCGCGGAATACAAGGACTACATGGAAAAGCAGGCGCTGAAGCCGATCTTCCTCACGGGCAAGGACATGGTGCAATTCCTCGAGGAGGACGACGCCACCAACAAGTCGCTGATGACGGAAGCCGGATTCGTCGCGAAGTAGCCGTCTCTCTTCTCCCTCCCCCGTTCTTACGGAGAGAGGGCAGGGGTGAGGGGCTCTCTCCCCGAAGAGAGTGGCAGGCGGACTCGCGGAGAGTCCCCCCTCACCCGGCGCTTCGGCGTTCTAGAAAACGGCCGCGGACGCGGCCTCTGCCTCTTCCCGCAAGCGGGGCGAGGTGACATCACTCCCGGCTTTTGCAAAGCAGCTCATGTCCCAAACCGAACTTGAAATCGTCGTCGACGATCCGACCGCGCCTGAAGACGACTCACCCTCTGTCGTCTCCTCCGGCACGATCGAGATATTCGTCTGCCTGCTGTTGCTCGCGTTGGCCGCAACGCTTGGCTATGACAATTGGCGCACCGGCGCCTCCTGGGATTCGACCGGGCCGGAGCCCGGCTATTTCCCGTTTTATCTCTCCGTCATCCTCGGTGGCAGCAGCCTCTATGGCCTGATTGCAGCCTTTGTGGCGCACCGCGCTGCATCCGAAAGCTTCGTCACGCGTGCGCAAGCGCGCCGTGTGATGGCGGTGTTCGTGCCGACGCTTCTGTTCTGCCTGGTGATGCAGTTCCTCGGCCTCTACTTCGCGAGCTTCCTCCTGATCGTGGGCTTCATGCGGCTCGTCGGCAAGATCGCGCTGTGGAAGTCGCTGCTCACGGCCTTCATGTTCACGGCGATCATGTTCGTCACCTTCGACATCGCCTTCGACGTCATCATGCCGAAAGGGCCGCTCGAAGCGGCCTTCGGCTACTAGGCGCTCACGATGGAAGCTTTCGGTCTCTTGCTTCATGGCTTCGCCGTCTTGCTGACGTGGAAGACGCTCGTGCTGATGATGGTCGGGCTGGTGCTCGGCATCTTCGTCGGCGTGCTGCCCGGGCTCGGCGGCCCCAACGGCGTTGCGATCCTGCTGCCGCTCACCTTCACGATGGATCCGACCTCGGCGATCGTGATGCTGTCCTGCATCTACTGGGGCGCGCTGTTCGGCGGCGCCATCACCTCGATCCTGTTCAACATCCCGGGCGAGGCATGGTCGGTCGCGACCACGTTCGACGGTTATCCGATGGCGCAGCAGGGCAGGGCGGCGGAGGCGCTGACCGCGGCGTTCACGTCCTCCTTCATCGGCTCGCTGGTCGCGGTGCTGCTGATCACCTTCCTCGCGCCGATGATCTCGTCCTTTGCGTTGAAGTTCGGTCCGCCCGAATTCTTCGCTGTTTATCTGCTGACCTTCTGCTCCTTCGTCGGTCTCGGACGCGAGGCCAAGCACAAGACGGTCATCTCGATGTCGCTGGGGCTGCTGCTCGCGGGCGTCGGCATGGATACCGTGTCCGGCCAGTTGCGCATGACCTTCGGCTCGTCCGAGCTCTTGCGCGGCATCAACTTCCTTGTTGCCGTCATCGGCCTGTTCGGCATCAGCGAGATCCTGCTGACAATGGAGGAGCGGCTGGCGCTGCGTGGACACGCCGCGAGCATTTCGCTCCGCGTCGTGCTGAGCGTCTGGAAGGACCTGCCGAAATACTGGGCGACGCTGCTGCGTTCCTCCTTCATCGGCTGCTGGCTTGGCATCACCCCGGGCGGCGCGATCGCGGCCTCCTTCATGGGTTACAACCTCGCAAAACGCTTCGCCAAGGATCCCGAGAGCTTTGGCAAGGGCCGTATCGAGGGGGTGTTCGCGCCGGAGACGGCGGCGCATGCCTCCGGTACCTCGGCGCTACTGCCGATGCTGGCGCTCGGCATTCCCGGTTCCGGCACGGCCGCGATCCTGCTCGGCGGGTTGATGGTGTGGGGACTCAATCCGGGTCCGCTGCTGTTCGTGGAGCACAAGGACTTCGTCTGGGGCCTGATCGCCTCGATGTATCTCGGCAATGTCGTCGGCCTCGTGCTGGTGCTGACGACGGTGCCGATCTTCGCCTCGATCCTGCGGGTGCCGTTCGCCGCGGTGGCGCCGATGATCGTGGTGTCCTGCGCAATCGGCGCCTATGCGATCCAGAACGCGATGTTCGACATCTGGCTGATGCTGGGCTTCGGCGTCGTCGGCTACGTTTTCAAGAAGATCGGCATCCCGCTCGCGCCGTTCACTCTGGCGCTCGTGCTCGGCAATCGCGCCGAGGATGCCTTCCGTTTGTCGATGATTGGGTCCGGCGGCAACCTCAAGGTGTTCTGGTCGAACAGCCTGGTCGGCTCGATCACAACCTTGGCGATCGTGCTGCTATTTTGGCCTGTGATCGACCGCTTGCTGAGCTGCGTCGGATGGTCGCGGCGGGCGAAGCCTGCCGCTTGACCCAATGTATGGTCCGGCCGTGCGTAGCAAGAGGTTCGTCGATCAGGTGGTGAGTGGTCTTGCATCAATGTATCCGGCCTTTGATTGGAGCATTTTCTCCGGGCCATCATGGATATCAGCGCGCGTGCGTTCTCATT
>NZ_SPVJ01000129.1:0-3150 GCF_004634465.1 Bradyrhizobium sp. MOS001 | reverse complement strand
GGATCGTCAACGGCCATCCAAACAGCAACATCGATGAGCTGCTTCCGTGGGCCTATTGCCGTCACGACCTCAAAGCCGTGGCCTGAGAACGACGCTTACACTGTTCCGCTAATGGCCCGTTTGAGACATGCCGGTCCGATCTGACGAGTCCGCTTATCAGGCTAGAGCGGAAGTCAGCGGCTCGCGGGAAAACCGACAAGATTGACCCAGAAACAGACGTCGATTGTTCAGGCAAAGGGACCGTTTGGCTCTTTCAAGGCATCAAATTGCGTCGCTGACCGCACATGGTGGGTGTACAGTAGACCAATCTTCGGCAGCAGATGGGCGCGCTGCGGACTTCTTGAACTCGACCACACTTTGTCGGTCATCAAGCGCGGAACGTTCGGGATCGCGCGTGCTCCGCGTCGGCGGCGTGTTTTCTGCTGCTACTTGAGTGTTCCGATATAGGCGGCGATATCTGACGCTTCATCCCTGCTGAGCTGCATATTAGGCATCTTCGGGTGTGGATCGAGCAAGAAGAACGCTAGCTTGGCGGGGTCGAAATCCGGCCTCGCTGCGATGGACGCGAACGTTGGAGCGTCGGCTCTCGCGCCCTTCTGATCGGCTGCGACAAGATGGCAGCCTGCGCACCATCGTTTGACGAGATTTTCGCCTTGATCAGGGTTAGCCGCGAAGGTCGAAGTCGTGGTGATTGTCGCGCACACCATCAAGACGCAGCGAATTCGATTAGATTGTTCCACACTCAAATAACCTTTCCAGCATTGGGCATATGCCGACAACGTCTGCCTGATTTCAAGACGGGAAATCTGGCCATGATGGAAACTTCACGCAGCTACTGTTGCGGACATTTCCTGCTTGGAGGCTTCCTGGTCCTTCACTCCCGTCGCCTCGATGCACAGCTTGACCGCCTCACCGAGGCTCGCGGCAACGAGGTCGGCTTTCGCGCCTTCCCGCAACAATTCCAGCGCAGCCGGGTCGATTTCCTTGACCCAACAGCCCAGGATAATGGTTGCCTTCGGTAACTTTCGCCTTAGGCGTCGAACGGAGTAACGCATGTGCGCTGGTCCATTGGCATCGAGATAGACCAGGCATACGATCGCAACGCCGGTGGTATCAAGGCGGAAGACATTCGTCGTGGAGAGCGCTTCCGCCCCTTCCACTCGCGCCGCCAGGCCGTGCGTCGTCGAGAGCTGAGCCAGCATGATCGCGGCCGCCTCATCGATGCGACTGCGCCCCGCCACGCAGAGGACGGGATGTTCACCCTGCCATCCCGGCGGGAGGGATTCCTTGCTGAGAATGGGCAACGTTTCATTTGTCGCATTTTCTGCAACGCTTTCCACCGCGGACGATGCTTCCGCGTCGGTGGTTGAATTGCTTTTCGCCGGCGGCCGGTCCTCCTGATCCGAAAGGTCGCTGGCAAATTCGTTCACCGCGTCTCGAATCTTCGTTAGACGTTCCTGGTCAAGCGCGCCGCGCTCGGAATCGGCTTGCGCTAGCTGCAAACCCTTCAAGGCGACTTCATCATAGTACGAGGCCAGCGACCGTTCTTTCAGAAATTCTTCGGCCTTTTCGGCGGCTTCCGTCGGATCACCAGCCAGCATCCGCTGGTAAAATATTTCGGGGGGAGAAAGGGCCGGCCGGTCCCCGAACATGACATCAAGAAATTCCAGACGTTCCACATGACGCCCTAGCACGACAAGGCACACCGTCAGCGGCGTCGCGAGGACAAGCCCGATTGGACCCCATAGTGCAGTCCAGAACGTTGCCGACACGACCACGGCAACTGGAGAAAGCCCTGTGCTGTGGCCGTAAACCATCGGCTCGATGACATGGCCCACGACCGGCTCCACAACTAGGAAAAGCGCGAGCGTCCATAGCAGCATCGACCAGCCGGGATCGATGGCTACTGCCAACGCAAGCGGGAACGCGCCCGCGATGACGGCGCCGATGTAGGGAACGAAGCGGAGAGCTGCCGCCAGGATGCCCCAAAGGATCGCGCTTGGAATCCCGATGAGCCACAGACCTATCCCGATCACCACGCCAAATGCGCCGTTCAAGATGAGCTGAGTCAGGAACAGCCGGCTAAGGCGGCTCGCCGCGTCGTCGAGCGCCGCCGTCGTACGTTGGAGATCGGATGACCCCGCCAATCGAATGAGACGATTACGAAGATCTTCGCGTTGAAGCAGAATGAAGATGACGAAAATAATGATGATGCCGGTTGTCGCGAGAGGATGAACCAGCGGCGAGATCAAAGTCCGCAAGCTTTCCAGCGCGCCAGGATCGGGCTGGCGTACTTCTACCGGAACCGGCGTCAGCGGCGCGGGCGTGTTGAAACCAGCGACAGAGCCTGAGCCACGTGATGCGGATGGTGCATCCTTTGGCTTATCAAGTTCTTTGCTGAGATCCTTCAGCATGTCGGAGGCGCGTTCCAGCGTGCCCCTGCCGGCTTTTGTGTCCCGGAAGGACTGAATTTTTTCGCTTATCGTCGATTGGTAACGCGGGAGGTCTCCCGCGAGTTGCGTCAGTTGCGTGGCGAGGAGACTCCCCATCGCGAAAATCAGCGTGAAGGCAAGTATAACCACGCTCACGACGGCTAATCCGCGGGGGACATGGATACGCTGCAGTATTCCGACCAGCGGTGCCAGCACGAAGCTGAGTAGAATAGCCAAAGCAACGGGCACGAAGATATCCCGGCCAAAATAGAGCATCGAGATAATGATGACCGCAAGAATTGCAGTAGCTACTGCGCTGAGCAGCGCCATAAGTTCTTCGGTGGTACGTGCCCTAAATGGCTGTCTCGCTAAAGGCCTCATCTGCTTTCGTCCCAAACCTCGGAGCCTGCTGATGCGCTGATAAGGACACGGCGCATAAAAAAGCCGCTCGGGCATTGCTCCGCGCGGCTTTCTTAGACGGCTGCCGTTTTCCGGTTCCGCCGCTACACATACCAATAGATGAGCAGCGTAATGGTTTCGTGCTGCGAGAAAGATAAAGCCGCGCTCGGCACTGGCCGGTCTCGGGAAGACTTTTGCTGGTGAGCAAATGTCTCCTATTGGCCGATTTTGTTGCAAAAGTCAGTTGAGACGAGCCGGCAAGCGTGATTCCGTTGTGATGACGCGAATCGCGACGAGGTCGATCCATGATGGGCCGTCT
>NZ_SPVJ01000128.1:0-3175 GCF_004634465.1 Bradyrhizobium sp. MOS001 | reverse complement strand
GAGGGCTCCGCGCCGGCTCCCGCCGCTGCCACCGTCCAACCGGGCAAATCCAACAGCCGGGGCGAACTCAGGACTGGATAAAACTTGGGGGCAAGGTCACCTCCTCTGTACACGGCGCGCCGAGCCTGTCCGCAAGCTTTGGGTAGGTGCGGGCGCAAGCATTGAAGAGGGGGGCGCGATCGGCCTCGCCAGACCAAGGCCCCGCATCCTTGAGTCGACTGGATTTGCGATTCGGTTTGCGGGATGCGGCAGAACACCGCAACGCCTGGCCGGCCGATCACGCACCCGTGTCGATGAGGGTAATGCGGGAGATCAGCACGTCCACAGCGCGCCAGCCACAAAGCCATTTGACGATTGATTGGCGGGTCTAGTCCCTCTCAGGCGCAGCGCCCTCGGCTACTCCGGAAAAACCCGGCGACCCTTGGAGGAGCGCCGGGATGATCCGCCGATCTCAACGCCATTCCAATGGCTGACAGGTTGAACAAATGGCGCTGGCGCGTCTATTCGAAACCCGCCGGATCGCCTCGTTTTAGTCGGACGTGTGGCTCGCAAGCCACGTCACCGAGTGCAAGGCACCCACCGCGCAGGTCGCTGCGGCGGTGGTGGTGCTGGCCGGAACTCAGCACTCTACCGTGCAGACGATCGCTCGCCGCATAGCACGATAAGACGTCGCGCGGACCAGGAACCGGCGCAGCCCGACGATCATTGGCCCTTATGCCGACCATGCGATCGGCATTTGAGGCGACCCCGGTCGGCAACTGCCTCCAAGGTAGCGCACCATGGACCGCATATTTCTCGCCGTCATCGTCTCGGCACTGCTGCTGCTTACCGGCGCCTTGGGGCTAGTGCTCCGCGAAGTTGGTGGATCTGATATCAGCGCGAAGCGCTCGCTATTCACGCCCTCCCACGTTCCGCTGCCTCCGCCTCCTGATCCTGGGACCGTGGGACAGGCCGCTCGTCCCGAGTTTCGCTCAGAACGAACAGGAGAACCCCGGCCAGCCCGACCTGGGTCATTAGATTGAGAGCTACCGTTCAGAGCGATATTGGGGGCGCGCGATTTCAGTGCACCCTACCGTTCAGATAATCGCGTTGCAGTAGGCCGCGGCCGCTCTGGATTTGCAGCCGACGCCTGAGATCAGTCCGTATATGAGGACAGAGCGCTAGCGCGCGACTGCAGAAGGAATAAGGTCCCTCCAGCGGTAGGGTGCGACCCGGATACGGAGATGGATTGGGCTCATCAGCGATTCTGGAGGACGCCCCATGGATACCGAAAAGCAACCGCCTCAAGGTCAGGCCAAAAACTCTTCCGAGCAGAAGCCAATCATAGATCAGATGATCGACCTTGCTGCCAACGCGGCCGGAGTGCTGGCCGACCGCCGTGAAAACGGTGGCGGACAAAGCAAAAAAGGCGGCGGCTAGACGCATCCCCAAGTCAGTCAAGAAGGTGGCGACAACCGTCTCCAACGCTGCCGCAAGAAGAAAGCAGTCAAAAAAACTGCCAAAAAGAAATCTGCCAAGAAGGCCGCAAAGAAGTCAGCCAAGAAAACCATGCCCAGGAAATCAAAGAAGGTCGCTAAGAAGACTCAGCCAAAAAGAAGATCGCGAAATCGAGGCGCTGATCAGGCCAGCATCCGCAACCAAGCGCTGATCGTCAGAGCGTGATGTGCTTGACCGACGACAGATGCTTCAGACGCATGTCTGAGACATTTCCTCGGCCTCTTCTTTGCCAGCACCCTAAGCATTTCGATGCCGATGTCGCCTTCCTGCGGCGACCTGATGAAGTCGAGCTTGCCCACGGACTGTTCGACGGCTGCGATGACTGCAAGTGCGTGTTTGGCTGTCGCGACTTCGGTCGTCAAAACCGCGACAGTGCTTCGCTTCAGAAACCCGATGGTGTAAGGCATTTCTGCTTCCAAAGTTTCGGGACGGTCATGACGTCCACTTGCTGAAAGGGCGGCTTCAGCCTCCGGTACCTGCTGCTAGCGCCGGACTTCGAGCAGAAGGTGTGATACTGGCCCGAAGCGCGAAGCCAATGTTGGTCGCACGCGCGCGTTCCTACTGAAGATGTGTTGGAGGCAGGCTTCCCGCGAATTTAATGTGGCAACGTATCATTTGTAAGCGCGCGAGCGCGCCGAAAGCAGAGGATGGCGTCGGTGCGCTGGACAAGCCGCGCGCTCGCGGCCCCAGCGTCCCGGCTCCTACCGCCCGGACGATTGGGGCCGTCGCGGCCGCGTCAGCGATAGAGCAGTGCGAGGACCATCAATGCCGGTGCAATCATGCCCAGCAGGATAATTAGCACGATCTAGGGTACACAAGTGAACAGATGGAACAGACGGCGGTGCGACATGCTCGCTTCGGTGCGCTGGGCAAGTGGCGCGCTCGCGGCCCCGGCGTTCCGGCTCCTGTCCCAGCCTCCCCGGATGCTTGGGGCCGTCGCGCGCCGATTATGTACGTGGCGTGAAACAGCGCGACAAATGCGCGTGGTTATGAATAGGGGGCTTCTCAGTTCACAGGCACGTTTTTGGGGATGACCGGATTAGGAACGCCTCCGATTGCCCCTAGTTGAGGGTCTGGAGAAGGCCCATGAATAGGCGAATTGATGAAGCCGTTGCGGCCCGGGCCTACGAGTTGTGGGAGCAGGCAGGTAAGCCAGAGGGCCGAGACGAAGACTTTTGGCGCTTGGCCGAGCAGGAATTGCTCAACGAGGATCAAAGCTCACCTCGACGCACACCGGATACGCTTTAGGCGAGGGCTACCCGGCATAGCCGCGCTTGCCGGCTATCATCTGCCCTGCGCAACCCTGAGGAAATTTGGCGGCGGTCTTTCTAAGCCACCATGGAGAACCGGTCCAGTGCCGGCAACGTCTCGGCCCTGACTGTCCGCAGACGGATCGTCCGTCATCATACCCGACTTCACGCCGCTCCTCCGCCGGATAGCTGAGGCTGTTCGGCGCATCGCTCAGTCACGGAAGATGGAAGAAGAAGTTCGTGCGCGCGCGGAGAGCCACCGGGATTTGCGACCCAAGAATTCTGAACCAGCGTTGAAGTCGTCCGATGCCGCCTGAATGTCCGTTGAGGGTCTTGGGTGTGTGCAAACGGATAGGTCGGCACGCGGCCGTGGTCGCCAATCGTTGCAGGCGGCCGATGTCTCGCGTCGGAGCGTCCAATGACTGGCC
>NZ_SPVJ01000127.1:0-3209 GCF_004634465.1 Bradyrhizobium sp. MOS001 | reverse complement strand
CAGAGCTCTTGCGTGTCATCATCCGAGCCTTCTTCGAGACCGTCCCGGCTCGAAACACCGCTTGAGCCGGGCGCCGCCGCCAGTTCTTCACGAACGACTGGATCACCCGCTTTCGCGGGTGATGACACCGAACGATACGGCCATGCTGATTAGTGCGGCGTGCGCTTGCTGTGCGTCACGGCCGGCTTCTCCGCATCACCCACATCCACGCCCGCATTCCGCAGCAGCACCTTCGCCGCTTCCTTTGCCGCGCGGGCCATCGCCGGGTCGTCGCGCACGAGGTCCTGTGCGATCGAGCCATCGACCAGGAGCACGAGCTGGGTGGCGAGCGCATCCGCATCCGCAACACCTAGCTCGTTCAACCGCTCGCGAAACCAGACGCGGCGGCTTTCCTTGAAGGCGATTGCGATCTTCTTCACGGCGCGGTCCTTTGGGCCGAGCTCGGCGACCGCATTGACGAACGGGCAGCCGCGAAAATCCTTGGCCGCAAAGCGTCGCTCCAGCGAATCGAAGGTGCCAAGAATCTGCTCGGCCGGGGGCTTGTCGGAGGGGCGCGGCTTGACGAAGCGGCGCTCCAGATAGGCCGCGATCAGCGCATCCTTGGAGGGGAAGTGGTTGTACAGCGTGCGCTTGGAGATGCCGATCTCGGCCGCGATGGTGTCGACGCCGATGGCGCGAATGCCTTGCAGATAGAACAGCTTGTCGGCGGTCTCGAGGATCCGCTCCTTCATCGTCTGTGGTGTGGGCGGGGGAGCCATGCGGCAGCGTGCGTCCTGTTCGCTTGACAGCGTGCACCTTTCATAGCCTAAGTAAACAGGTCTGTGTAACTAAAAACATCGAGAATTGCAGACGCCGGCGCGCGCGTCGCGCCGACGAGGGAGAAAAATATGCCCCTTTTGCAGGTCCTGCGTCCGACATTGCCCATCCTGATTGGCGCCTCGATCATGCTGACACTGAGCATGGGGCTGCGGCAGAGCCTCGGCATCTTCATGCAGCCTTTGACGCATGACATCCACATTTCGATCTCGGATTTCACGCTGGCGCTGGCCGTGCAGAACCTCGCCTGGGGCTTTCTCCAGCCGCTCGCCGGCGCGATGACGGTGCGCTACGGCTTCCGCCCGATCATGATCGTGGGCTCGCTGATGTACATCGTGGGCCTCATTCTGATGGCGACCGCGAACGGGCTCGTCAGCATCATGATCGGCGCCGGCGTGCTGATCGGGACGTCGCTGGCCTGCACCGCGGCCGCGATCGCGATGTCGGTGGCGGCGCGCGCGGTGCCGGAGACTGTACGCTCGACCGTGCTCGGCATCGTCTCCGGCGCGGGCTCGCTCGGCGCGCTGTTGTCGGCGCCGCTCGGACAGATGCTCAACGAAGGATTTGGCTGGCGCGTCGGGCTCGCCGGTTTCGTGATCATGTCGGTGCTGATGATCCCTGCGGCCTGGTATGCCGGCCGTGTCGACGCGATTCCGCTGCCGAAGCCGACCGCCGACGACATCGGGGATGCCACCGCCGCGACGGCTGCGAAGACGGCGTTCGGCAACGCGTCCTTCGTGGTGATGACCTGCGCCTATCTCGTCTGCGGCATGCAGCTCGTGTTTCTCACCACGCATCTGCCGTCCTATCTGGCGATCTGCGGCCTCGATCCGATGCTCAGCGCGCAGACGCTCGGCATGATCGGCGGCTTCAACGTGCTGGGCTCGCTGTTCTTCGGCTGGGCCGGCCAGCGCTGGAACAAGCTGGCGCTGCTGGGCGGCATCTACATCCTGCGCTCGCTCGCGCTCGCCTGGTATTTCATGCTGCCGGCGACGTCGTTCTCGACGCTGCTGTTCGGCGCGATCATGGGCTTTCTCTGGATGGGGGTCGGCCCGCTGGTCGCCGGCGCGGTCGCCGAGATGTTCGGCCTGCGCTGGCAGGCGATGATCCAGGGCCTCGCCTTCATGAGCCACCAGATCGGCAGCTTCCTCGGCGCCTACGGAGGAGGGGTGCTCTACGACACGCTCGGCTCCTACACCATGGCCTGGCGCATCGGCGTGGCGCTCGGTCTGGCCGGCGGCATCATCCAGGTCGCATTCGCGCTGATCCGGCCATCGCAGCCGCCGTCGCCGGTGCTGCGGACGGCGTAGCGGGGCGGTGCTCGCGAACGTCAGAGGGAGCTTGCAGGGGACGCCGTGCTGTTTCGTCGTGATGGCAGCGTGTGACCCGAAGCTTGGCGCGCGGACGAACTTTTCTCCGGCTGTGACGTTGCAACAATTCATGATCCTGCAGGCGGATGGCGCGTCGTCGCGTGCGCCATCCGCTTCTCCTCATGGGCCTTAAGCTTTCAGGTCCGTGATCCGCATAATCGCGACCACATTCCCGTCGTTGTACGCCTGTTCTTTTGTTTCCTTGTTGCAGGTCCAGACAAAATTCTTCTTGCCCGTAAAGGTCTTTCCGTCCTGCTCAAGCCGAAGCTCCCCTTCGGTGATATGGCAGATCATGGCATTCATCATCGGGGGCCCCATGGTCTTCGCCCCCGGCTGCATGATGACATCGCGCATTGAGACGGTCTTAAAACCTGGGATCAGGGATGGTGTCTCGCCTTCATATTCACGCACCACGACACCTGGCCAAGGCGTCATATCCTTGTAGCCTGTGGCTTGAGCGGCGGCTGGCCTGACCATGGCAGCCGAAGCCGCTGCCAACGCGATTCCCAGTGCGGACCTTCGATCGATCTTGCTCATCGCTTTCTCCCGACGTTACCGAACGAGCCGCCGCATAAGCAGCGCGCAAAGTTCGTGGTGAACGGTGGTCGAAACCGAAAAAAGAACGGCTTCTAAGAGAGCGTGCTTGCCGATGGCACCAGTGCTGCTCGTTTGCCCAGACGGTGATTTCGGCACATCCCACTTTAAGGGCAACGACATTCTACGTCACCTGACGAGTCTGGGGAACATGTGAAACGAAGTCTCTGCCTGGCCCACGGGAAGGTCCGGATTTGGCCCCAAGCGGTCGACCCGGCATGTCCGCTAGATGTCCGCTCCTTGGGGCTGAAGCAGACTTGATATGCTCAGCCCGAGTTCTTCGGGGTGTGACCCGAATGTATGGTCCGGCCGTGCGTAGCAAGAGGTTCGTCGATCAGGTGGTGAGTGGTCTTGCATCAATGTATCCGGCCTTTGATTGGAGCATTTGCTCCGGGCCATCATGGATATCAGCGCGCGTGCGTTCTCATT
>NZ_SPVJ01000126.1:0-3265 GCF_004634465.1 Bradyrhizobium sp. MOS001 | reverse complement strand
TCATGGATGATCTGTTGCGGGAGTTTTTGACGGAGACCAGCGAGAGCCTGGACACCGTCGACAATCAGTTGGTGAAGTTCGAGCAGGAGCCGAACAACGCCAAGATCCTGGATAACATCTTCCGCCTGGTCCACACCATCAAGGGCACGTGCGGTTTCCTCGGACTGCCGCGGCTTGAAGCGCTGGCGCATGCCGGCGAGACCCTGATGAGCAAATTCCGTGACGGCATGCCGGTGACGGGACCGGCGGTGACGGTGATCCTGTCCTCGATCGACCGCATCAAGGAGATCCTCGCCGGGCTGGAGGCGACCGAAGCCGAGCCCGAGGGCACCGACCGCGATCTCATCGACAAGCTGGAAGCGATGGTCGAGCAGGGCATGGCGGCAATGGCCGCAGGTGCTGTTGCTGATGCACCGCCGCTCGTGCCGGAAGCTCCCACTCCCGTCGAAGCAAAGGCCGCACCGTCGAAAGAAAAAGAAATGACCGAGGGCTCGCTGATCGATCAGACCCTGGAGCGCCCGTTGCGTCCGGGCGAAGTCTCGCTCGACGAGCTCGAGCGCGCCTTCCGCGAGACCGCGATCGAAGCGCCGGCCCCCGTCGTCAAGGCCGAGCCCGCGCCGGCTGCTGAAGCTCCCGCGCCCGCCGCCAAGGAAGCTGCGAAGCCGGCCAAGGAAAAGGTCGCGCCGAAGAAGTCGATGGCCGACGAGGGCGCCGCCGAGGGCGACCGCATCGCCAACCAGTCGATCCGCGTCAACGTGGATACGCTGGAGCATCTGATGACCATGGTCTCCGAGCTGGTCCTGACCCGCAACCAGCTGCTGGAGATCTCCCGCCGCAACGAGGACACCGAGTTCAAGGTGCCGTTGCAGCGCCTGTCCAACGTCACCGCCGAGCTGCAGGAAGGCGTCATGAAGACGCGCATGCAGCCGATCGGCAATGCCTGGCAGAAGCTGCCCCGCATCGTCCGGGACCTGTCGAGCGAACTCGGCAAGCAGATCGAGCTGGAGATGCACGGCGCCGACACCGAGCTCGACCGCCAGGTGCTCGATTTGATCAAGGACCCGCTCACCCACATGGTGCGCAACTCCGCCGACCACGGCCTGGAGACCCCCGCCGAGCGGCTCGCGTCCGGTAAGGGCGAGCAGGGCACCATCCGCCTGTCCGCCTATCACGAGGGCGGCCACATCATCATCTGCATCGCCGACAACGGAAGAGGCCTCAACACCGAGAGGATCAAGGCCAAGGCGATCTCCTCCGGTCTCGTCACCGAGGCCGAGCTCGAGAAGATGAGCGAAGCCCAGATCCACAAGTTCATCTTCGCGCCCGGCTTCTCCACCGCGGCCGCCATCACCTCGGTCTCCGGCCGCGGCGTCGGCATGGACGTGGTGCGCACCAATATCGACCAGATCGGCGGCACCATCGACATCAAGTCGGTGGCCGGCGAGGGTTCCTCCGTCACCATCAAGATCCCGCTGACCTTGGCCATCGTCTCGGCGCTGATCGTCGAAGCCGCCGGCGACCGCTTCGCGATCCCGCAGCTCTCGGTGGTCGAGCTCGTCCGTGCGCGGGCCAACAGCGAGCACCGCATCGAGCGCATCAAGGACACCGCTGTCCTCAGGTTGCGCAACAAGCTCTTGCCGCTGATCCACCTCAAGAAGCTCTTGAAGATCGACGACGGCGCCGCCAGCGATCCCGAGAACGGCTTTATCGTGGTCACGCAAGTCGGCAGCCAGACCTTTGGCATCGTCGTCGACGGCGTGTTCCACACCGAAGAGATCGTCGTGAAGCCGATGTCGACGAAGTTGCGTCACATCGACATGTTCTCCGGCAACACCATTCTGGGCGATGGCGCTGTCATCATGATCATCGATCCCAACGGCATTGCCAAGGCGCTGGGTGCTGCCGGCTCCTCGGCCCATGACATGGGCGACGAGAACGGCGCGCATCACATCGGATCGGGCGAGCAGACCACCTCGCTGCTCGTCTTCCGCGCTGGCTCCAGCCAGCCCAAGGCGGTCCCGCTCGGGCTCGTCACCCGCCTGGAGGAGCTGCCGGCCGACAAGATCGAGTTCAGCAACGGCCGCTACATGGTGCAGTACCGCGAGCAGCTGATGCCGCTCGTCGCCATGGAGAGCGTCACCATCGCCAGCCAGGGCGCCCAGCCGATCCTGGTGTTTGCGGACGACGGCCGCTCCATGGGCCTCGTCGTCGACGAGATCATCGACATCGTCGAGGAACGGCTCAACATCGAGGTCGGCGGCTCCGCCTCCGGCATCCTCGGCTCGGCCGTGATCAAGGGCCAGGCCACCGAAGTGATCGACGTCGGCCACTTCCTGCCGATGGCGTTCGCCGACTGGTTCACCCGCAAGGAGATGAAGCCGTCGCAGCACTCGCAGTCGGTGTTGCTGGTCGACGACTCGGCGTTCTTCCGCAACATGCTGGCACCCGTGCTGAAGGCGGCCGGCTACCGCGTCCGCACCGCGCCGACCGCGCAGGAGGGCCTGGCTGCGCTGCGTGCGCAGAGCTTCGACGTGGTCCTGACCGACATCGAGATGCCCGACATGAACGGGTTCGAGTTCGCCGAAGTGATCCGCTCCGACACCAATCTGGGCGCGATGCCGATCATCGGCCTGTCCGCGCTGGTGTCGCCGGCGGCGATCGAGCGCGGCCGTCAGGCCGGCTTCCACGACTATGTCGCCAAGTTCGACCGTCCCGGTCTGATCGCGGCGCTGAAGGAACAGACCGCGGGCGCCGCCGGCGCCTCCGAGCTGAGCCGGGCAGCGGCGTAACGGCACTGGGGATCAGGAGATACCGCTATGAGCAACAAGAAGACGCAGATCGGCGAAGGCGCCATGGTCGAATACGTCACCGCGATGATCGGCGGCCAGCTGTTCGGCCTGCCGATCTCCCGGGTCCAGGACGTGTTCATGCCCGAGCGCGTCACCCGCGTTCCCTTGTCCTCGCGCGAGATCGCGGGGGTGCTGAACCTGCGCGGCCGCATCGTCACCGTGGTCGACATGCGCGCCCGGCTCGGCCTGCCCAAGCCCGAGGACGGCAAGGCCCCGATGGCGGTCGGCGTCGACCTGCGCGGTGAATCCTACGGCCTCCTGATCGACCAGATCGGCGAGGTGCTGCGGCTTGCCGAGGCCGGCATGGAAGAGAACCCCGTCAACCTCGATCCCCGCATGGCCAAGCTCGCCGGCGGCGTCCACCGCCTCGACGGCCAGCTCATGGTCGTCCTCGACGTCGATCGCGTCCTCGAGCT
>NZ_SPVJ01000125.1:0-3297 GCF_004634465.1 Bradyrhizobium sp. MOS001 | reverse complement strand
CACTATGCACTGTGTCCATTCTAAGCCTAACGGTCCGAACAAACCGCAGACTCGCAGATCACCCCGTCATCCGGTAGGTGGCCGCTGAACAGCGCTTACCAATCGGGCAAGGCTTCGAACACAGAAACCGCTTCACGGGCGCGACCAGTAGAGTTTCCTTGGTATGCTGGACAGATAAAGATTAGGCCGCCACTTGGACATTGCTCCTCCGCGGCCGCCTCAGTTGGCGGCCTTTTCGGTTAGGCGAGACTGGCCGAGCAGTGCGGCCCCGTGTGTATGCCGCCATCGCGATACACGTTACGCGACGCGCTCATCCCGTCCGGCTCGTTGATACGCCATCACGCAAGCTCGGATGGCACCTCGAGTTTGGCCCGCCATTTCCCGGGGTCTACCGGTCGGCAACCAATTGCACCGTTTGACGTCCACCGTTTAGCGCTCTGAGTTTGTTTATGTATTCTTCAGGCTTCAACAAATGGAATGGAGCCTTCAAACCCATAAAACTCGCTATGCGACCGATGAAATTGGTGCAGTTGGTTGTTCCCGCGTTCCACACCGGCGAGGTCGCCTGAAGACGTTTGATGTAAGCAAATACCTTTTTGGCGTCAGCCTCATTCAAGTAGACTCGATAGCTGGCTGTCAAATATTGCTCATCGAGGTCGCCGTAGCTCGCGCCCGTTTCAGAAGGCACAAACATGAGATGTCCCAATACGTACGGCAGTGTGTCGCCTGCTGGATGCAGGCCGGCAACTTCGACCGCCCTTTGGCTCGTCTTGCCGTACCAGACAAATGCGTGTCCGTAGGATGCAGCAGTGCGGGCACGAAAATCAACGTAGTAGGGTCCTTTAACTGAAGATACCCGGGCCGGCTTTGCATCCGACGTGGCTGGCGGGCTGCCTGGCGCAGCTGCGGCCGTTTTCGTAGCGGAGTTGATTGAGGTCTTGGGGGAAGTGTCCGGTCGCTGCTGAACATCAGCACGCGCCGCGAGTTGCTGTGCACTAGCGCTTCCCACGGAAGCCGCAAAGATTGCGACTCCGACAATAAATCGCAGATCGCGGTATTCCCAGATCACCCTTGCCACGTTCAACCCTTCTTGGGCCCAACACAGCCCAAGCTAAACATTACTGGAGGTGAACGCCTCCGGCCCCGACGGGCCGAAGGCGCTTCAATCTTCGGGATTAGCCCTTGGTGACTAACGGAGCTGGCGCCGGAGCCTTGCCGATCGGGTATTTGCCGACTGGAGTTTTGCCGACGGGATATTTACCAACCGGCGCGGTCTGGACGACGGGCTGCGGACGAGGCAGATCCGCGGCAACTGCCGCTCCCACCAAAGCCAAAGACGCAGCACCCGCAATTACGAATTTCAGCATCAATCTCCCCTGAAGTTGCCCACTACCCCTTACCGAATCTGACCCTAGCCGGACGCTCTACCCACACAACAAATAGATGCCGGTGCGGACAGTCGCGCGATCCCTTTTTTGGCGAATGTTGCAGAAGGGGCACTCTACGTGAAGGGCGGCGCCGCCGTGACGCGCAAATCGATTCGATATATTCAACAACATCACCGGGGTCGGCCTGGCATCGGCAGGCCACACACGCTGGGGCGGCGCCCTCGGTGTCGGCTGGGAGTACGGCTTCACGCCCAACTGGTCGCTCGGTATCGAATACGACCATCTCTGGATGGGGCGTCATAATGCCAGCTTCGCAGGCGTGGTTACTCCCGGAGGGTTCATCCTCACCGGCAGCGGGGTCAGCCAAGATGTTGACATGGTCACGCTTCGGTTGAATTATCGCTTCGGTGGATACGGCGCACCGGTCGCGGCCAGATACTGATCTCACCCACCTTCGCAAACCAAAGCCCAGGCTCGCCGGGGCTTTTTTGTAGTTATGAATTTTCTGGCCTTTGCTACCTTGCGGTGGCCGCGTGCCGTTCTCTTCCAGTCTACCCCTGTGAACGGACATAGTCAGACCGCCCCGGCATGTCTCACACGGGTTTCTTGGAGTGTTCTTGCCACGCAACTCCGCGGATGAGAGAAAGCAGGCCGAAGCCGCTATGGTCTGGAGTTGGCCCCGACCGTTCACGACTAAGCCAGTGGCTGGAAAACTGGTGCGGCTTGCCGGTGTCCGGTAGCCCGGCGCTGGCGGCGCGCTGTAGGGCCTTCTAATGGCCTCACCCTTGACGCCTGTTCTGTGTCGTCGTGGCGACGGATGCCTAGCACAGCGAAATGACGCGACGTGCCAACTCTACGAACCCACAGACCAAGAAAAAGGACGTGGTGTGGCTCGCGCTCAACAGTCGCGCGCCATCCGCTTCAACGAACACCTGACCGGCGGCGGCCCGACGATCTTCAAGCACTTCTGCCAGATGGGGCTGGAAGGGATCGTGTCGAAGCGGACGGCGGACTATCGAAGACGTGGCTCAAGTCGAAGAACTCGGCGAGCGAGGCGGTGCGCCGGGAGCGCGTGGAGGATGGCGTTAGTCTCGGCGCACCCCGGCCTTCATAATTCTGCCCAAATGGAAAACCCGACGAAGGCGAGTACAGCCACGCTGAGAACGATAATCGCAATCGCCCCCACTTCGATAATGGAAAGCCGTCTTGCCATGCGCCAATTTTTTCGGCAGTCGAGCGACAGCGTTGATCTGGATCATGTGCGGCGACCATCACACCCAGCAGCCGCTCCATCAGCGGCTTCGGGCAACACAGAGTGCAGAATGCCGCTAGTGACAGTTTCGGGTCGTCTCAGCCTTCGTGGTTGCACCGCTTAAGCCATCGGCGCGCTAGCAAGTCATTCCGGTCGCACATCTGCGGACGGCTCGACGGGTATGGCGGACGGTGGTTCTTGCGACGCACACACCGTTAACTCGTGTCCTACCCGCGCCGCAGGCAGCAGCGACTTCAGTGATCATGCCGTTGGGCGGAGGAGTAATCGGCGCAGGTGTCATGGCTTGCGCCGATACTGCGACCGATAAGGCGAAGCCGGCAATAGCAATCAACCTGATCATTCTGCACCTCCCTTAACCGTCCAAACATCCCGACCTCCCACGGCAGGGGATGGGTCCGGCTCTCGTGTGAAAGCATGCGAGCTTCCGGCGCTGGCCGTTGGAAGGCTTGAGATAGATCAAGGTCTTTCTCCGTTTAAAATGGCGCATATTACCGCGGTGATAGGTAAACTCCGGGTAGGCGTATGGGGCGCTATATCGACGAAATCCTACAGCCTGGCGAAAGGGTGCTGTATTCGACCAACGAACACTGGGTGTACTTTCTGCCTGCAATCGGGGCGTGGATCGCGGCGGTCGCA
>NZ_SPVJ01000124.1:0-3478 GCF_004634465.1 Bradyrhizobium sp. MOS001 | reverse complement strand
CCCGATGATCTGCTCTTCCGAAAAGCGGCTGCGCTTCATGCTCTGGTCCTTGTCGTGGGCCAGAACGAACTTCAAACTGGATTAAACCCGCGGGGCAAGGTCAGGGTCAATCGCGTCAGTTTGGCCCTTACCCGCAAACTTCCAGTCTGCCCCTATCAGACGCAGTGCGTCAACGGCGCCGATGGGCCACAAGGCGACATCCTCCGAGCGGCGGCCTCGATCTCGAAGCGGACACGTTCAGTCCGCACGTCTGCTTCGGGGGCATTCGCGACCGGGTCGAGCCAGTAGCAAGTTCGGCCAAGTCCCGGTATCCGCCGAAAGCGGAAGCAACCTCAGAGCACAAAAAGAGGACCGACGCCTCTCGAGGATAGCGCCGGGCCTGGGGGCGCATTCACGTCGCCTGCTTGGTTTGCTTGCGAGCGGCAACCGGTGGCGCTGCGCGGCCGGCAAGCCGGTGAGGCCGCGGGGTGTTGCGCATGCGAGGAAACCAGCGGCCTGACGGTTCACGCAGGTAGCATCGCGGTTATCCAAGGGCGATGCTTCTGAAAAGACGGTGGCGCTGATTAAGCAGGCTATGGCGCAGCACAATGCCGAGCTGCCGGGCAGGGTGGTTGCGGCTGTGAAGGACGCTCGTTCGAAGCGGAAGCTGTAACAAAGGGCGCGGTATTTGCGGGGCCGCTTCGCCAGCGATGGCAAATATTACATCGGCGGCCATGCGGTGCTCACGACCGTTACGCGCGATGGTGTGACGCTGCGTGTCGTGCACGTATGGCCTGAAGATCAACCCGCCAAGAGGATTGAGCCGGCGCCGATTGACTGGTCCGCATGGCGGGCGGCGGCGTGAAGGCAAGCGGAAGCGGGCAAGCGGTGGTAAGCCTTTCCGCTTTTGCGCCTGTTAACCAGATGGTGGCTTACCAAAAAGCGCTGACCTCAAAAGTACGACTTGCGCGGCGCGAAGGAGCGGGCTTAGCTCATATTTTAGCAGTTTTGCGACGGGCTTATGAAGACTTTTTTTATAGTCATCGGCATGTGGGTGCTGATCAACATACTCTTTGTAGTCGTGATGACCCCACCCCGGAAACCCCGAAAGCCCGACGGCTCTAACTCTGCTGGTCTCGCTCCGGTGCCGGTCGATCAGAACAGCCACCATTTCGCCGATGAGGATGATCCGGCTTCAATGCGGCACTCCATCATTGCCGTTGCACTAGGTGTATTCTTCTCATTAACGCCGCCCTTGATCGATGCCGCGGATCTGATCAAGCAACTGATCAAGAAGCGTCGGAAAGCGAACAATTCAAGCGACAAAGACACAGACTAGTCGTTTGAATCGCGACCATTTATGACCGCAAAGACGCCGAGCAGCCAGAGGATGGAGGCAAGCTGTGCAGTGTTACTATTCCCCGATCATTCACAATGGGCAATTACAAGCGGACGAGGTGGGAGAGCTATTTGCCTCTGCTGAACTAGCGATCCAATACGGCGCCCGTGTTGCTCGGGATATCGCCAACGATCCGGAACATGACCGTGCTGCGGGCACGGTCATAATCGTGGTTGACGCCTCCGGCGCTGAGATCACGCGGCATAGGGTTGAGCGACGGGCGGAAGCGGGGGATGAGGGCGAGGCGCAATAGGTGGTGGTGGCGGAGCAAGCGGAAGCGATGGAGGTGAGGGGCCTTTCTATGACCACTTGCCCATAGCGCGTCCCGCGTTGACAACGAACGTTCCAAAAGTGCCGACCGCAGCAAAGATTGCGATCCATCTTTCAAGTGTGCCCAAGCGGATGGCGTTGCGCGTAACTATCTCTTTTCCGTCCCAATAAAGTTTGCCGGATCTCTCGTGTATTCCGAGCAATGCTGAACCTTTTATCGAGATCGCATATACATCTTCCGGCCATTCGGGAGGCCGCTCGTTCGAGAGACGATATTTGCGAACTACTTCCCAATCGACGTCGGGCATTCTGGCTCCTTAGATGTTTAGCGGAGTATGTCGATCGACCAGGCTTGGTCAATCTCGTGGTGAAGGGCTCATCCGGTGATGAAGCTGTGATACTCGCTCGAAGAGAGCGCTCAGTTCTCTAAGCGAATGTTCAGCGACCGCCAGAAGCGTCAATCCCGCGATGATTGCCGGAACGTCGCGCATTGCCTTCAGGGCGTCATATGTCACAGCGCCATTGCCGTAGTCGGTCGTCGTAAACATCTGATGATGACCGAGAGAATTTGGATGACACCGCTCCGACAAGCGATTGTAGTGGCCTAGTGCTCCCGGTAAAAGCTTATCCAGCTTTTCAACGTGGGTGAGCGCATTAACCGTTTTGAACTCAGGAGACTGCTTCAGCCATTCTTCGTCGCGGCTCGAAAAAATCCTGTTCATCGCGAGTTCGTCAAGCCCTTTCAGATCTTCGTCGTCGAGTAGCTTGGACACGCGCCCTTCAAAATCGACAAGTAGGGCAACGGTTTCGACGAGCGCTCGTGTGCAGAGAAAGGCTGGCAGCGGCATCGCCTCGTTCCAGGAAAGCGCCGTCCCTTCGGCAAGTGCTACGATCCTATAGAGCACAGCCTCGGCGAAGGTCTCAATTTTCCATGCGATTTTCGATCGGGCCAGGTGACCGGCCACGGAAATCGTTAATCGGCGTCGTTCCGCAAGCCGCACAATTTCATCATTGATCGACGTCAGCGCCTCGGCGTCGCGAGGGGCGATGTCGTCAGTTATTTGGAACTGCTGGACTGACAAGGTAGGCATCTGAAATGTCCCAATTGAAGCCTCACTCCACCGCAACCGAAGCGGGAACGCAAGCAGGAGTGCGGCGCGCCTGCGAGACTTTGGACGCAGGAAAAAATACGGGGTGCACGACACGGCGAGGCCGCCGGGCCGCCTGTCAGATCGCACTACTTTTCTCTGTAGCCATTAGATGCGCGATATGCGCTAGGAGGTGGTCGACCATCATACAGGCGCTCTCGGCCTTAAAGACGTCGGCAGTGGCGGCGCTCTCGGGATATCTGAACCAATATTCTTTGTGGTAGCGGCTGAGGTGTTCCACGTCCTTTGCAGCACCAGGCCAAAGTCGTTCGCGAAGTCCCTCGGTAATTGCTAATAAGCCCGCTAAGTCATGGGACCGCTGCACGTCACGTTGATGTTGTCCCTGAAATTGCAGCAAGGCTTTTAAACCATTCTCGATGCTGAATCCGATGAGGAGGTAGAAGGGAATTCCTATTCGGGAAATGTCTTCACCTGGTGCAGATGAGTGAATGCGCTTGGCGCCCTCTAGCAGGGCAACCGCATACGCTAGCTTGTCGATATGAAGCTCGGCGTCGTCTACCATAAGCTAACCTATGTTTTTCGCCCCACCGGCGGCGGCACCATCTCAAATCTAGAGCCTGGCTGCTGATTCCGCTCGATGTCGCCCACCATTCCAGAATGATCTCGCCCACCGTTCCGATTTGATGTCGCCCACCATTCCGAGATGATCTCGCCCACCATT
>NZ_SPVJ01000123.1:0-3487 GCF_004634465.1 Bradyrhizobium sp. MOS001 | reverse complement strand
AGCCACATTGCGCCGCGCGTTGGACGAGGTGCTGCTTGACGCCCGTTTCCATCAGCGGAAGTCGGCTTCGGCGCTTGAAATTGCTGAACATCTTCTGGCGCGTGCGGCGGACGGAGAACGGGACCTAGAGCGCCTGAAATGCTCGGCTTTCAAGAAATTAATCGGCGATGCCGCGCGCTTGCCGAGCTGGACTGCGTAGCGATCTCAAGACTCTTGCGGGCAGCTCTTGGGGATCGGTAAGGTCGATCGACGGCAACTTTCACTTGACGGCCTTAGTTCTCCTTCGGCGCCACGCGCCACGATCCTCAGCGCGTCATCCGGCAGCGGACGTTGCTCGGAGAAGCTGTTAGCCGGGACAAGGCGGCGGTTCTCCGGCTTCAGGCAGCCTGGCCAGTGCGGTGACGGCATTGCGGATGTTGGTGACCGGTGGCCCGCCGAACTTTGGTGGCGGCGGCATGCCCCAGCGCATCATGGCCAGCTCGCGGCCGGTGTCAGTGTTGCCGGGTAACCCGGAAACACGACCGGCATCGGTGCGAGGTTGCCGGCATAGCGGTTGACGACGCGAAACAGCGCGATGATCGCGGCTTGGTTGGTTGTGATGCTGTAGAGGTTTCACGTGCGCTTTGCGGACTACCGCTTCTTAAAGTCCGTTAGCTTGCGCATGTAGTAACCCTGTCTCTGAACGGCGAGCTTAATGTCCTCGCTGACGCTCGCTACTTCTAGCGCAATGCCCACCCGGCGGTGAGGCAGAATTCTTTCAGCATGGGGCAAGCCAGTAATGGAGCAAATTCATGAAAAAGATGCATCTAACAAAACTTGCAATTGCGGGCTCAACTGTCGCATGCGCGGCACTGTTCTCGTTTAGCTGGTCTGAACAACGCGGTGTCTCTATGTCAGTCGAGAGTGCCCAAGCACGGGTCGGTCGACCACTGACCCCAATGAGCGTTGCAGGTGTTGCTCGCCTGCAAGACCGACGGGCTGCGTACCGGTATGGAGCCGAGGTAGTCGGCGCTGGCGTCGCCGGCGCGGCCGCCGTCGGCGGCGCTGCTGCTGTGGCGGCTACATCGCCCAACTGGGGATGGGGAGGCGGCCCTTACTACACAGGCGGAGCTCGGGCAGCCAACGCCTACTATGCGGCGTCCACGGCCAGCTCCAGCAATGGCTGGTACATAAGTCCTACCGGCATGGCCTGCACATCGGGGACTTTGGTCGCAGGCACCAACGGTTTGCCGTTCCGCTGCCCGTAAAACACACGCGAAAGCCGGTGAAGCGGGCATCGACTTCGGCGCGTCAGCATACCAGCGACGTTATGGCACCCTGATCTGCTGCAGACTAGCGGAATTGATCGCACGCCCGGCACACCGAGTCAGCAAGGAGACGACTAGGAGGCGGTCCAAACGGCTGCCTCCTGATCAAACTCTTTCTGATTCTGCACGCGGATTGACCTTTCCTTTCAAAGGGCACCAACGGAGGGTGACGGTGATCAGGTTATTGGCTGTCCATCGCGATATCGATGCAGGTGATGCCACGTGCGGCGATTCAACCAGACGGCTTCATCACGCATTGGAAAATAGATGACAGCAATTTGGTGGCCTGCTCCTGAAGCCGAGAAGTCCCTCGAAACGAAGACGCTCCATGGCCGAAAAGTTGTGTTGAATGCTACCGCGGGCCACGATGTTGGTTTATGCACCAAGGCTAGGGGCCCGCCGGCAAATCCTCTATCGACGCACTCCGACGCGATTAACGCCGCCATTGGCATTACCGCCGACGTTATGACGGACTGCAGCGCGCGCAACGGGCCGTGGCCGGAGGGCAACGCCAGCCCGGGCAACGCAACCCACCGGATAGTCGACGTACTGGCAATACACGATCGCGCGGGCCGGTGATGGAGCAAGCGTGGCCCCTGCAAGTCCCAGAAGTGCGCTGGCAGCGATTCCTGTAACCGTCACTGACTTGATCGAAAGTCGCATCTTAGCCTTCATGATGTCCTCCTAAGGGTAGCAGAAGCCGCATTCCTACGGCTTACGATAGCGTGTGCCCGGACACATGAGCGACATTGACGTACATCAAGGGTGAACTGGGCTGTGCGTTAACTCCGTCGAACATCCTCCTTGTTCCCTACCGCCCGTCGCCTAGTTTACTGACAGCACCAACCGCGATCTTGATTCAGATCAACCAGCTTCATGATACCCGCACCAAAACAAGAGACCGACTGGGCTAGGGCAGTTAGTTGGTGCGTGCGATGACGCCGACTTGGTATGTCACCTTCGAGGTTCGTAAACGCGGCACGCTGCCGAAGCAGCGGAGCCCTCGGGAAACAAGGACCTTCGCTACGGAAGCAGAGGCCAAGGCATTCGTTCGTGCAAAGCTCGACGAAGGTCTCGTTGTATTTGCGGGCACGATCAATCCGCACGTCCCCAGGCAACTCATTCCGTCGCCCCGCATCCAAGCTTGGCTTGTCGATGAACAATGGAACGCTGAGCGAGATCCAGGTCCCGACGCGGAATAAGCACGTTCCCGTGCACATACACCGCTCTCAAGTGTTGCCATTTTATTACGGGCTTAGGTCTCATCGCTTTAGACTTGTGGACGTCGGGCACTTCATAAGAGCTCGCGTTCTCTGAACGAAAGAGCTCTGAGCATGGGGATATGGACGATGAAAAGGCTTTCGATGACTCCGCTCAGTCTCGCAGCGCTGAGCATGACGGCGCCTGCCATGGCCGCCGATATGGCCGTCAAGGCCGCGCCGCCGGCACCGGTGGTGGCGATCTACAACTGGAGCGGATTCTACATTGGCGCCAACGGAGGCTGGGGGCAGAGCCATGGTTGCGTGGATTTCCTGACGCCCGCCGGGACAGTCGCAGGTGGTTGCGCTGATCGTTCGGGCGGCCTTGTTGGCGGGCAGATCGGGTACCGCTGGCAAACGAACCAGTCTGTGCTCGGCTTGGAGGCGCAGGGCGACTGGGCCGAGATCAAGAACACACGCGTCAGCTTGATCGATCCATTGATCTCAACCACAGGCAAGATTGATGGCATTGGGCTGTTCACGGCTCAATTCGGATGGGCATGGAAAGCGTCGCTGTTCTATGTGAAGGGTGGCGCTGCGGTGACGCGCAATCGCTTTGATGTCTTCAACAACCTCACCGGAGTCGGCCTGACTCCGCAGGTCACACGCGCTGGGGCGGTGCCCTCGGTGTCGGCTGGGAATACGGTTTCTCGCCGAATTGGTCGTTCGGCATCGAATACGACCATCTCTGGATGGGGCGTGACAACACGTCCTTCGCGGGCGTGGTCACGCCAGGGGGCATCACCCTTCTCGGCAACGGGGTCAGTCAGGATGTGGACATGGTCACACTTCGGTTGAACTATCGTTTCGGCGGTTATTCGGCACCGGTCACCGCTCGCTATTGAACCGTACTTCCGCGCAGATTAGAGGTCCCGGCATGGCACCGGGGCCGCTCAATTAGGAACGGCAAAGGGTCTTCGC
>NZ_SPVJ01000122.1:0-3490 GCF_004634465.1 Bradyrhizobium sp. MOS001 | reverse complement strand
GGTGCGCTCGCCCGAGGAGATCGCGCCGCAGCTCGAGGCCAGCAAGGTCGCAGGAGCCGGCGGCCTTGCGATTCTCGAGGACCCCTTCACGTTTAGTCAACGGACCGAAATTGCCGCTGCCGCCTCCCGCCTGCGTTTGCCCGCTATCTACGGCTACCGCGAGTTCGCGGAAGCAGGCGGCCTTATGTCCTACGGCACCGATCATGGCAAGCAATGGCGGCGCGGCGCGGAGATTATCGACCTCATCCTCAAAGGCGGGAAGCCGGCAGACATCCCCGTCGAGCAGCCGACCACGTTCGAGCTTGTCATCAATCTCAAGACGGCCAAGGCCTCGAACATTACCGTGCCGGCAACAATCCTGGTCCGTGCTGACAAGATCATTGAATGAGCGTCGCGACTTCCGGAATTGGCCCATCGCTTCCGTTGACGCGGTGCAGCTACATGTCAGTTCATCGGGGCAGACCGGAAGTTTGCAGCCGAGCGCGACACCGACGCCCTTGACCCAGAACAGACATTGGTGACCGATCACTCCTCCGAGGTTGAATTGTCGCCATCGCGATGTATAACGGCGTACGGGTGCTCGCTGCATTGAGCAGCGACAGGTCAAGCGATGGTCGGGCCGCCACGCGGAAAGCGTGCGCCCATGAACGATAGCTCTTCATTCGACAATCTGCGGAAAGCCCAGCGGCTGGCGGAACAGGCCCTCAGCACCCTGCATAGGTTCCTGCATGTTGAGGCTGTCAGCGGTGCCGTGCTCCTCGCGGCCGCGGCCGCTGCACTAATCTGGGCCAACTCTCCGTTCGCTCATAGCTATCACGCCTTTTGGAACCTTCCGCTCACAATCGGTGTCGGCGAATACGTCTTTTCCCGGTCGCTGCATTTCTGGGTCAACGACGCGCTGATGACCGTCTTCTTCCTGGTCGTGGGCATGGAGATTAGGCGCGAGGTCCATGAAGGCGCACTGAGCAGACTCGACCAAGCCATTCTGCCGCTGGTCGCGGCGACTGGTGGCGTCATCGTCCCGGCGCTCATCTATCTGAGCCTCAACATCGATCCGGCTAGAGCGCAGGGCTGGGCCGTGCCAACCGCGACAGACATCGCCTTTGCCGTTGGGGTGCTCGCGCTGCTTGGACGAACGATCCCGGTCAATGTGCGGGTCTTCCTTCTTGCTCTGGCGATCATCGACGACATCATCGCAGTATTGATCATTGCCATCTTCTACACCGCCAGCCTTCAGCTTGGTGGTTTCATCATCGCGTCAATTGGCGTTCTCGCGGTTTTGGGATGTCAGCGGATTGGGATCGGTTCTGCGCCCTTTTACGTACTGCCCGGTTCTTTGGTTTGGATTGGGTTCATGGTAGCCGGCATCCATCCAACCCTTGCAGGTGTCGTGCTCGGGCTGATAACTCCGGCACGCGCCATACCGATGCCGGAGCCCCCGCTGGAAGTCGTGTCGCGAGTGCTCAAGCAGTTGCGAAGCAGCGATGTGGTGAAGGCAAGGGATCCGCACCTGTTAGAGCAACCGCTGCGAGACCTTCGCATAGCTCACCGCGAGATATTGCCGCCGGTGTCGCGGGTGCAGATGGCAATGCATCCGTGGGTGGCTTACGGCGTCATGCCGATCTTCGCGCTGGCGAATGCCGGCGTCAGCTTAACGGGCGCTGATCTCTCCGCAGGGGGCCACCTGGTGATGATGGGCACTGCGCTTGCCTTGGTCGCTGGGAAACCGCTTGGCGTCGTCGGTGCGACTTGGGTCGCGGTACGACCGGGCTGGTGCCGCCTTGCTCCTGGAGTCACGTGGGGTGGCGTCTGTCTGGTCGGCTTGCTGGCTGGTATCGGTTTTACAATGTCGATCTTCATCTCGATGCTCGCCTTCTCCGATCAAGGATTATTGAGGGCGGCGAAACTGGGCGTACTCTTCGGTTCGCTTGTCGCCGCCACACTCGGCCTTGGCTGGGGCGCGACCTACGTTCGACGTCAGTGAAAGCAGCGGCATTCGTTAAGCATTTCCGGTTATGCGGATGCCATGTTGCGGGCGTTGGGGCAGTTGCTGTTGCGAGGTGCGGTAAGCGTTGCGGGCGCCGCTCTGACGGCCCTCTGCATCGCTGGTGTTCTGTCGTTGGTGGCGACGCACTTTCCGACCAAAAAACAAGCAGTCGTCGAAACCATCGCGCTCAAGATCGGTTGCCTACCCAGCCGATGCGGTACGAGGGTGAACACTGAGCATTAGCGGGAACAGCGATGCTTTCTGGGATGGAGTATCCACACTGGTTTATGCTCGCCGGAGCTGTCCTCGTGCTGGCGGGATTAATCGGTTAAGCCCGGCCGCCGGCTTACGCGAGCGATCCGCCCGGCACCAGTAAACCGACGGGATAATCTTCCGCCCGGCGCTTTGCATATCTTTGCCGCGATCCTGCCGCCCCAATTCCCACCGTCGGATCAATTACCGCTCTTCAACGATTTTGCGGTGTCCAGGTGCTTTTGCAACGTATCTATCTGGCCGGAAGCATATTCTCCAGCAGCATCCTTACTTTTCGAGGCCTTTTTGTACTCGGCGATATCCTTTTGATGGTCTGCGACCATGTGAGTCGCGAACATTTTGTCGAAGGCCGCGCCGGACATTTTTGACATCTTGTCATGTTCGGCTTTTTGCTTCGCATTCGGTCCGCTTGGTGCGTTCATTCCCAGTCCCCGGGAAGCTTCTAAAGCCTTCTGATTGGCGGCAGCGTGGTCTGTGGAAAGCATTCTGCCGTACGACTTGACGGCATCGCTTTGGCCGTTCTGCTGTGCCAGCTCTCCCATGCTCACTTCAGCGAAATTGCCCTCGATTGCCTTCTTGAGGAACGTTTCGCTTTGCTTATCTTTCGCAGATGCGTTGGCAATTGACAGCGCCATCAAGGTTGCCGTCCCGAGCGATAAGAGGATTTTGTTCAAGGCACACTCCTCTGAGTTGTTTGTCGATGAACACGCCAATGATAGAAGAGGTTCCAATTGAGCGCCCGGTGCGAACGGGCGCGCGGCCCGGTTGCTAGAGTTGCGAACCACGAGCCATGTTGTTAGACCGCGCCCTCAACACTGAGGGAGCGCCGAGTTGGCTAAGAAGAAAAAATTGGTTCGCCGCGAGTGGACCGCTGCCGACATCAAGGAATTGAAGGCCCACTCGAAGGCTCGGACGCCTGTCGCCAAAATAGCCAAAATGACCAAGCGAACCGAGGGAGCGCTACGTCAGAAGGCGCTCAATCTTGGAATCGGATTGGGGCACCAGCGGTAATTGAAACTCCACCGATTGCATCCGACTGCCAGAATTCGATACTGTTTTAACGCTCGCATCTGCGCGCTCATGTGCAGACTGCTGCGTCCGTCAGGGCTGCCGGAGAGCTTTGCGGCCTTTGGGTTGAGGGCTCGCCTTCGCCAGCCCCGGCGAGTCCCACCTCAGTCAGCGAAGCTGACGCATTTAATTGTCCCACAGTGTAACATCGACGACATTGCG
>NZ_SPVJ01000121.1:0-3753 GCF_004634465.1 Bradyrhizobium sp. MOS001 | reverse complement strand
GGGACCAAGCCGCTGATGGCCGCGATCGCGGCCTGAGACCGAACCGTCATGGCTTATCACCGCCCTCCCGCGGAAGGCGTTTTTACACGACCAAGACCCTGACCGGACATGCAACCTCGCGGCGGGCGCTGGAATAAGTCGGCGCGCGTGGTAGACTTTCGGTCCTATCGGGCCAGAGTGGGTTGCACAAAATCCGGAGGGGCCGCGATGCAGCAAATTGCCGACTGGCTCGAAAAGCTCGGAATGTTCGAGTACGCGCAACGTTTTGCTGAAAACGGGATTGGTTTCGCAGCACTTCGCCATCTGACTGATCAGGACCTTAAGGACATCGGCGTGCTGCTCGGGCATCGGCGCATAATGCTTGCGGCTATCCAGGAGCTTGGGAGCCCTGCCGTAGCTCAACGCGTTACGGCCGAGTTGAAGCCCCAAGGTGCCGCCGAACGTCGCCAAGTCACTGTGATGTTCTCGGACCTTGTGGGTTCAACAGCACTTTCAGCACGCATGGACCCTGAAGACCTACGCGAGATCATTTCCGCGTATCAGAATTGCGTCGCCGACATCGTGCAGCGGTTCGACGGCTTCGTTGCGAAGTATATGGGCGATGGGGTACTGGTGTATTTCGGGTATCCGCAGGCGCACGAAGACGATGCGGAACGGGCCGTCCGGGCGGGGCTGGAGTTGGTGGCTGGCGTAGGTGCTCTGAAGATTCGTGCGCCCCTGCAGACGCGTATCGGCATCGCAACGGGACTGGTGGTTGTCGGCGACCTCATCGGGTCCGGCGCTTCTCAGGAGCACGCCATAATCGGTGAAACGCCAAACCTTGCGGCACGTTTGCAGGGCGTTGCTGAGCCGAACAGCGTCGTCATTGCGGAGAGTACTCGGAAACTGTTGGGCAATCTGTTCGAGCTTGAAGAATTTGGGCCGATAGAACTCAAAGGTATCTCAGGCGCCGTAGGGGCATGGGCTGCGTTGCGGCCGGCTTCAGTCGAAAGCCGCTTCGAGGCCTTGCACGCGAACGGATTGACCGAGCTTGTTGGGCGGGACGAAGAACTCGAACTCCTGTTGCGACGCTGGTCCAAGGCAAAGAGTGGTGAAGGCCAAGTAGTGCTGCTCTCCGGCGAGGCTGGTATTGGCAAATCGCGGCTTACGGCGGCGCTGCTGGAAAGCATCGCTAACGAGCCGCATACCCGATTGCGCTATTTCTGCTCGCCGCAGCATACCGACAGCGCTTTTTATCCGATCATCGGCCAGATGGAACGGGCCGCACGATTTGCGCATGACGACGCGCTGGAAACGAAGCTGGACAAGCTCGATAAAGTATTGGCGCAGACTTCAACCTCTTTGGAGGATATGGCGCTATTCGCCGACATGCTGTCGCTACCAAAAGACGGACGCTACGCGGCGCTCGACATGCCCTCCGAACAGCACCGCCAGCGGACATTTGAAGCTCTCTGGTCACAGGTGGAGGCATTGTCGCGCTCCACACCTGTGCTGATGATGGTCGAGGATGCACATTGGACCGATCCCACGAGTCAGGAAGCTTTCAGCGGGGTCGTTGACCGGCTTCGGACCTACCGTGTGCTGTTGATTGTGACGTTTCGTCCGGAGTTCGAACCGCACTGGATCGGGCGGCCCTACGTCACTGCTCTCACCCTCAATCGGCTGGCGCAGCGCGAAATCGAGACGGTGATTGATCACATCGTGGGCAACCAGCTCATCTCGGCGAGCGTGCGGCAGGACATCATTGAGCGCACGGACGGGATTCCCCTTTTCGTGGAGGAGATGACGAAGGCGGTCCTGGAAACCAAGAGTGAGGGCGAAGCCCGGCGAACTACAGGCAATATTCCGTCACCTGTGGCGGCGGTCCCCGCAAGCCTGCACGCCTCGCTTATGGCGAGGCTCGACCAGCTCGGGCCCGCCAAGGAGGTGGCCCAGATCGGTTCCGCGATCGGGCGAGAGTTCTCTCACACCCTGCTTTTTTCCGTTGCGAGCAAGCCGGAGCCAGAGTTGGCATCCGCCTTAGACCGTCTGATCTCCGCTGGCTTGTTGTTCCGGCAAGGTGTGCCTCCGTATTCCAGCTATCTATTCAAGCACGCGCTGGTGCAGGACGCTGCCTATGGCACGCTACTGCGCCGAAGACGGCAAGAGTTGCATGCACGAGTTGCCACCGCCTTGGAGCAGCATTTCGCAGATCTGGTCGATCGGCAGCCCGAGATACTGGCCCATCATCTGACGGGTGCCGGAGAGGCGGAACGCGCCTCTGATCAATGGCTAAAAGCGGGCCAGTTTGCGGCTTCCCGCTCCGCGTATGCCGAGGCGGTCAATCATTTCGATCGTGGTTTGTCCCTGCTGCCATCTCTCTTGGATGCGCAGCGCGATCGGCACGAGATCAAGCTGCAACTCGCTAAAGGCGTGTCTCTTAGTAACGCGAACGGCTTCTCCTCGGCCGAAGCAGCAAAAGCGCACGCTCGTGCGCACGAGCTTTCCGATAAGATAGGGGACATCGATTCTCAGTTCACCGCGATATTGGGGTTGTGGACTTTCCGACGCACGTCGGATTGGAATGCGGCGCGCCAGCTTTCAGATAGGCTTCTGAGCCTGGTCGAAAAGGGTAATAATGTCGGCCTTCGGCTCGAAGCTCATCATACGGGTTGGACAACACATTTCTTCTGCGGCGAACTCGCTCCGGCGCAGGAGCATTGCGAGAAGGGCCGAACCCTTTATGAGTTCGAGCAGCACCGGACGCACGCACACATCTACGGTCACGACCCTGGAGTCTGTGCACGAACGCTAGGTGCCTGGAGCGCCTGGCTGCTCGGCTACCCTGACACGGCGCTCGCTCACGTGAATGACGCGTTGGCGCTTGCGGAACGGGTGAACCATCCCTTCAGCCTTGCTATGGCGCGTCTGCATGCGTCGATATTGCACCAGTTCCGACGTGACTCAGCTTCGGTGCTGCAGTGCATTGAGAGCGCAGAGACCCTAGCGGCTAAGAAGCGCATTGCCTTGCCGCTCGATCCACGAGTCCTCCGCGGCTGGGCGTTGTTGGCACCGGATACGATTGAGGCGGCGATTGCCTCCTACCGCGCCGCGCTTGCTGATCCGGCGAAGCAAGGCACGATCCAGTACGCTCCCTATAGCTTTGCGCTCTTTTGCGAGGTGCTTTGTCGCACGGGAAACCACCCCGGCGGAGCCGAAGCCCTAACGGGTGCTGCTGCCATTGCGGAACAAAGCGGCGAGCACTGGTGGGATGCGGAAATCTCTCGGCTGCGAGGGTTGGTGGCATTAACTCGCGGCCAGCTCAGTGGGAGCAATGCATGGCTGCTGAAGTCCCTACAGACCGCTCGGCAACAACGGGCGAAATCACTTGAACTTCGGGCAGCGACGAGCCTTGCCCGTTTTTGGCGCGATCAGGGCAAACGCACCGCGGCACGTGATCTTCTGGCTCCGGTTTACGGCTGGTTCACTGAAGGGTTCGACACGCTCGATTTGAAAGAGGCCAAGGCGTTGCTCGATGACTTGGCGTCGTGAGCCAGTCGAATGGTCTAGCGACTTCCGAGCTTGGCCCATCAGTGAAGTGACGACACCCCTCATTGAGGTCCGCTTAGTGGGGCGGAGTGGACTGGATTTGCTCACTCTGAGTTCTTCGCATTTTGACCCTGGCTGTGTGAAAAGCCACGAGTCGGTTACGATTCCTCCGTTTCCTGATGGGGGATATGGATGGGACGCTTCGTTGAAGGCGCGGACAGATCC
>NZ_SPVJ01000120.1:0-3933 GCF_004634465.1 Bradyrhizobium sp. MOS001 | reverse complement strand
AATGGTGGGCGAGATCATCTCGGAATGGTGGGCGACATCAAATCGGAACGGTGGGCGAGATCATTCTGGAATGGTGGGCGACATCGAGCGGAATCAGCACCAATACGAGAGTGCGAAAGGCTGAGAAGAAACAGAGGACAAGGCGATCGCCAGGAATCTTATTAGGCATGCTTTGCAGCTCCTCTGCCTTGTGATCATAGATCTCCCGTTTGAAAAAAGTGACGTACTTTCTTGATGAACGTCCGGAAGTCCGGATTCTCATTTGCAAGCCGGCTGCACATAGCCCATTCGACCTCTAAGCGCTCCCGGGCTGGAATCAAAATCTCGCCCTCAGAGGGGTTCTCAGGGTCCAATTTGATTAGTCCGATGCCATGCATTCCAAACAAAATGCGTAGCTCGTCCAACGTCCCTGCCCCTTCGATTTCCGTGGCGGCAAGGTATCCTAGGTTTGCCCAGGATGAGTTCGATACGGACTGGTAGTAGGCTTCCCGGACGTTAGAGCGATTCAGGAGGACCTTCACCTCTACTGACCAGAGCTTTACTTTGCGGTCGCTGCTTGCCCGGATTGCCTCAGCAACTTCTGCATTGAGCCCTTGAGCTAGACTCTGAAGGCCGACAATGTCTGGATACAACCATCTATTGCTACCTGAGCTGCCTGCATTCGACGATTTACGTTCGTCTATTCTGAACGCCTTTACGCCGTACTCGCTGCTCAAGAAATTAATAGCTGATGGGTAGAGTGAATGCTCGCCAGGCACCGGTTTTTCAGACTCAGGCGCTGTACGTGTGCTGGCTTCGGCCTCAACAACTTCGTCGTGTTCAGTCTTTTGTGTCCAGTAGAATTGCCTCGGGCGAGTTTCAGTTGAGCGCAATTCTGGATATCGCTTTTCCCAATTAGGTCTGTTTGCACCAATTTCAGCAACTAACTGGTTTATCAGCGCTGTTTGATCTTGAATGAAGGTGCTGTTTACGAGCTTTTCCTGAGCCTCCGCTGGATAGGTGTCGCAAATCCATGAAGCTATTTCTCGGGCCTTGTATTTTTGATCAGGCTTCGCAGCTAGCAACTCGAACACACGTTTTCTCAGTTCTAGTGCCACAGTAAGCCTTCCTAAATTGCGGCTAAAACCATTTCGTCCCAGGGAATGGAGAGAACTGCGTAAAGCTGCATGAAGTTTAGGCCCAAGCCGAGCTCTAACGCAACGCTTGCGAAAGAAGATCTTCTATCTTTACCGACCCCGTCCTCCGGTCTTCGTCCGCCGTAGAAACTCCGCTGGCTCTACGTCCTGCGTCGCAGCAAGCTTTTCGATGATCTTCAGGCTGGCGTAGAAAACGCCCTTCTCCAGCTGGCTTAAGTAACTTCGGCTAAGCAAGCGACGACTGCCGTGTTCACAACGAAGTTTTGGCGGCAAGTCCGAATGCATTCTTATCCGTCACACCATGCTTTCGTTATTGGTGCGCCCTCTCGTTCGAAGTGGCGCCATCCATACGACGCTGGCGAGAGAAGAAATTGGAAATGACGATTGTAACTTCCGCCTCAGCTTCCCAATCAGTTTGCTCCTTGGCGGCCGTTTCTGCCGAAAGAGGACTGTTATCTCTCGACATCAACCACGACGCAGTATTCGTCAGCAGCTATCGTGGGGAGATCGGTCGGTTCAAAAGTCATTCGGGCTAAGCCTACGTTGAAATTCGGCCAAACCCGCTCAGGTTGCAAGAATCTACTTGACACGACGGCCAATCTCCAAAATCCTGTATGGAATGGGTTTGGGGCTCACAGAACCGATATGGACCCGTCATACGTCGTTATTGACGAATTTTATGACCGTCCCGATCAAGTGCGAAGCTTTGCCTTAACTCAGAGCTTCGAGATCGAGGGACAATTTCCCGGTTGGCGTTCCTCTCCTTATTTCCCTGAAAGATCCGATGAGACCGTTCGGCGGATCCTTTGTTCGCTTCTTTCATTGGATCGAAAGAAAGTCGAAATTGTCGATGTCGGTGAGAGCGGAAGTTTTCAGATATCGACTTCTCGTGAACAGACGTGGATTCATGCTGATCCGTACGCCAAGTGGGCTGGCGTTTGTTATCTAACACCTGATCCCCCGGTAACTTCCGGCACTGCGCTTTATCGACACCGTTCAAGTAAGATCAGGGATTGCTCGTCGGCGCTCAAGCGCTTTCCAAACGATCAACAATTTGATGTTCGGACCTCGAAGATAGATTGCCTAGATGCGAGCCAGTGGGAGCTGGTCGACTCTATTGGGAACGTGTTCAATCGCTTGGTGCTCTACAAGGCCAATCTTTACCACAGCGCCATCGAATACTTTGGTCATGATTTGTACGATGCACGCCTGTTCCAGGTCTTTTTTTTCGATCTTATCAAATGCAACCCTAGGCAACCCGGAGAGTGTTCATGACTTTACCACACTTAACTTTTCCGGCTCACGTCAATTTGGATGTCACCTACAAATGCAACGCATCTTGCTCCTTTTGCTACATTATCGATCAAGACGCCCCGCTAGTTCAGCACACGGATATTTCGAAGCTCGAGAAGATCATTTTTAGATTAGCCGAGGCGGGCGCATTACGGATCAACTTTTTCGGCGGTGAACCTCTTCTGCTTAAGGAGCTTCCGTACCTTATAAAATATGCCAAATCGTTAGATCTCAGGACCACGCTAATTTCTAATGGTCTACCAGTTTCAAGTCGATTTTGCGAAGAGGTTGCCGGTCACTTAGACACGATGGCAATCTCGATCCATGGTCTTCAGCCGGATCATGACAGAATACTTGGCATCCCAGGCGCTTTCGAAAAAATACTATCTCGATTGGAATTGCTGCAAAGGAGCAATATAGACGTCGGAATCAACTACACCGTCATTGAAGGAGCCGATAAGCACTTCCTTGATCTGGCACGCCGTTTAATCGGTGATTACGGCGTCAAGTTTGTTTCGGCGAACCGGTTTATCGGCGGACGAGACAAGAAAGATCGGGATCTCACTCCGAGCCTTGATACGCTTAATAACATCCTCGACTCTTTTGAGATTATCGAGAGCCAATTCCCAGACGTCACGTTAGCGTACGCAATCTATTTTCCTTTATGTTTAGTGCGAAAGGCCTCGCACCGGCGGTTCTTAAAGGCTTGCGGGATGGGTAGTAACTACTGCAGCGTCGATTTCAATGGCAACATGAAGCTTTGTTCCTACGCTAAAGGAACGGTAGGAAATCTTCTTGCGCAAGATCCAGTGGCTTTATGGAACAACAGTGAGATCCTAGACCGCTATCGAGCGGGATCGTGGATACCCGACGCATGCCAAACATGCAGCTTGTTCTCAACGTGTCTCTCTGGATGCCGTGTTTCAGATCCGTCGGGAGATTTCGGACCGGACATCCTAACTAAGATTGCACCAATTACCCCTATTGCGGCAGCTCAAAGCGAAAGGATTGATGCGCATGTCTAGTCCAATTCCAATGCTCAACCCTCGCACAAAAGTTCGCAAGGATGGAATGACATGGGTGGTGATGACACCAAACGGGAAGTTATTGAGATTAAATGGTACCGGCGCACTTATTGTAAACAAATGCAATGGTTCTACCTCGCTTGTTGACATTACTGCCGACATCCAAACATCGATGGACAAAGTCGACAAAGCGAACGTTCAACAGAGCATTCTAGATTTTCTATCCCAGATGCAAAAGGCGGGCGTTCTAACGCTAGTCGATCCGACGTATGAGGTCCCAGACGCACAGCTCATAACGCCATCTGGCTCCGTCCCAATAAGCCAAGTCGACGAGGCCATGTTTGCAGGGATGCCGGGAGTCGACCCTCCCTGTCAGTAATACGGCCAATTGTCCAGCGTACTCACGCCAGAACTTCGAGACTCTGCTGATCTGCCTCAGCATGCCAGCCGAGGTTTTGCCGTGCGCATGATCCCGTTCA
>NZ_SPVJ01000012.1:0-163479 GCF_004634465.1 Bradyrhizobium sp. MOS001 | reverse complement strand
GGCCAGTCATTGGACGCTCCGACGCGAGACATCGGCCGCCTGCAACGATTGGCGACCACGGCCGCGTGCCGACCTATCCGTTTGCACACACCCAAGACCCATATGCGACATCGGCCAAATAGCCCAAACATCGCGCGATTAGCCGGGTTTAAAGGTTGATTGCGGCTAGACGTTTTTGCGCTCGACTATGCCGTCGTGACGGCGTTGAATCCGCTACGCGGGCTCTTTTGTTTCAAGGAGGGAGGACCGAAAAGTGAAGACAACGATCATCGCACTTTGTGCCGCCGCTCTCATCGCCGCCGCACCAGCCGCGCTTGCGCAGGGTGTACCAGGCAAAGCACTTGGTCTGCAGCATAAGATCTCTAAGAGACATCACCCGGGCGTCCCCGGCTACGCTCCGCTGCATGAGCTACAAACAATGGGATCGAAGAAGGGCTATCCGGGAGCTTTCGGTTACGCGCCTAATGAACCCAGTCGTTTAGACAGAAATCTCGAAGCGTCCAGACAAGCTGGTGGTGGCGGCGGCGGTGGCGGAGGGAGTGGCATGTGAACCCACGCGCTGCACGAACAGGCGGTATCCGTCCTGCTTGATCGGGACGCTCCGGGGGCGTTAAGGCCGGCTCGCCTCGCGTCTTCTTTATGTTCGCAGTATGTTTGTTGTTGGCCCAACTCGGACATCCAGTGAGGTCCGCTGTTGCGCAGCTACCAGAAGCACAGCGGACGTCGCACGCGCCCTGACTACCGAGCGGTCTAGAAGCGCGCTCTAGCGAGAATTCCTCACGCCGGCTCCGCAGCCTTCACCCCCAGCGGCTTCGGCGCCATGCCGCCGCCGGGCTTGAGGTGGAATTCGTAGGTCATCAGGTGCCACTGCCCGTTTGCCTTGGCGCCGTCGGGCATCTCAGGGTCGTTGCGCGGCTCGACCTTGGCGACGAGGTCGTCCTTGACGCCGAACACCACGTCGGAATCGAGATATTTGTCGCCGTCCATGAAGACGTGGGTGATCAGCGGCTCATAGCCTTTCGCATTGACGAGGAAGTGCACATGAGCGGGGCGCATCGGATGGCGCTTGGTCTGCGTGATCATCTCGCCGACAGGGCCATCGGTCGGGATCGGATAGCTGCACGGCAAAATGGTGCGGAAGAAGAAGCGGCCGTCGGCGTCGGTGATGAAGCGCGCCCGCGCCGAGGCACCGACCTCGTCGTAGTTCGGTTTTTGTGAATCGTAGAAGCCGTCATCGTCGGCATGCCAGACGTCGACGGGAACGCCCGCAAGCGGCTTGCCCTTGAGGTCGGTGACGCGGCTCTGCACGAACATCCGTTCGCCGGTCTGATTGTTCGGCGAGATGTCGGTGCCGTGCGCGGTGACCTTGTGCTCGCCGACATAGAACGGGCCGAGCACCGTGGTCTGGGTGGCGCCCTCGCGATCCCTGTGGTTGACGGCGTCGACCAGCATGGAGACCCCGAGCACGTCGGAGAGCAGGATGAATTCCTGCCTTGTGTCGGTGCATTTGTGGCCGGTGCGGGTCAGGAAATCGATGGCGTATTCCCATTCCTCGAAGGTGAGACCGGTCTTGCTCACGTAATCGTGCAGCGACTTCACCAATTCCTGGAGCAGGAATTTTGCCCGCGCATCAGGCGTATTGTCGAAGCTCTTGACGACGGCTTCGGTGAGTTCGGTCTCGTTGAACTGGGTCATGGTGCGTTTGCCCTGAATTTTCTCGTTGGCCCGGATGGGCTCCTTGGAGGCGTTCCACAGTGCAGCCTACACCAGCAGGCCCGGCCGCGTTAAGCGCAACCGGCTTGGAATGGGGCCGGCATTTCGCTATCAACTTTCCGACAAAACGCCCCGGAGGAACTGATGCTCGCCCCTACCCCCGCCTCGCCCGAATCCGTGGGCATGTCCAAGGCCGCGCTCGACCGCGTCGATGCGCATCTGAAGAGCCGCTACATCGATGCCGGCCGCTTCCCGGGCACGCACCTGCTGGTCTATCGCCGCGGCAAGGTCGCCCACAGCTCGGTGCAGGGCTTTGCCGACGTCGAGCGCAAGGCGCCGGTCAAGGACGACACCATTTACCGCATCTATTCCATGACCAAGCCGCTCACCAGCGTCGCCTTCATGATGCTGGTCGAGCAAGGCCTCGTGGCGATCGACGAGCCCGTCGCCAAATACATTCCGGAATGGAAGGATCTCGGCGTGTTCGTCGCCGGCACCGCGCCGGCCTTCCTGACCCGGCCGCCGTCCCGGCCGATGCTGATCGTCGACCTGCTGCGGCACACCGCCGGTCTCACCTACGGCTTCCAGCAGCGTTCCAACGTCGATGCCGCCTATCGCACCGAAAAGATCGGCGAGGTCGAGAAGTCAGGCACGCTGCAGAGCATGATCGAGGCGCTGGCAAAAATTCCGCTGGAGTTCTCGCCGGGCGAATCCTGGAACTACTCGGTGGCGACCGACGTGCTCGGCTATCTCGTCGGAAAAATCTCCGGGATTCCCTTCGAGCAGTTCCTTAAAACGCGCATCCTCGATCCGCTCGGCATGACCGACACTGATTTTCACGTGCCGGCCGCCAAGGCGCATCGCTTCGCCGCCTGCTACTCCGCCGACCCGGGTGGCGGCATGACCTTCCATGCCGGCCAGCGCCGCGAGGGCCTGACGCTCCAGGACGACCCGACCAAGAGCTCGTTCCTGTCGCCGCCCTCGTTCATCTCGGGCGGCGGCGGACTATGCTCGACGGTCGCCGACTATCTCACCTTCTGCCGCGCGCTGCTCAATGGCGGCGAGCTGGGCGGCGTCCGCCTGCTCGGGCCGAAGACGCTGGCGCTGATGACGAGCAACCACATTCCAGGCGGCCGCGCGCTGCCGGAGGTGTCGCGCTCGCTGTTTTCGGAAGCCACCTATAACGGCATCGGCTTCGGCCTCGGCTTCGCCGTGACCATGCGGCCGGCGGAGACGCTGATCGCCGGCAGCCCGGGCGAATATAATTGGGGCGGTGCGGCCACGACCTCGTTCTGGATCGACCCGGCCGAAGAGCTGATCACCATCTTCATGACGCAGGTGCTGCCGTCGAGCGCCTATCCGCTCCGGCGCGAACTGCGCAGCATGGTCTATGCGGCGATCACCGAGAGCAATCTCTGAGCTGCGTCTCAACAAGAACGGGCCCTCGCGATCGATCGCGAGGGCCCGTCGTTGTAGTGCATATGGCCGACCAGATAAATTCCGCCGCCGAGCACCAGAACGGCGGGCACGGCCCACAAAATCAGAACTGCGTCATCCTCCTCAGTTGGACGTGCAGACCTGACGGTCTTCATGCCGCTTTCAGCCTCGGTGCGCGACTTGACGCCCGCGACCGCGCTGCAAAATCTCTCCCTGACGTGCTCGCCGGACGCGAAAATCGTGGCGCGGTGGAAGTCTCACCCGTATGGTCTCCCCAAAATCATAATCCGGCGCCGCTGCGCTGGAACCGGGACGCCCGCGTTTGTCAAAGCTCACTCTGCCGGTCCGGCTCGCTCTTCTGGTCACGGGAACGATGTTGCCGCTGATCGTCTTTGCGGTCGGTATTGCCTATTCCAACTATCGCCAGGACCGCAGCGACGCGACACGACGCGTGCTGGAGACGGTGCGAAGCATGCGCCTCGTGCTCGATTCCGAAGTGCAGCGGATGACCGGCGGCTTGCAGGTGCTGGCGCTCAGCAACGCCCTGCAAAGCGGCGACTTCGACGACTTCCGCCGGCTGGCAACCGGGTTCATCAGCCAATATGGCGAGGACAGCGTCCTGCTGGTGGCGGACGGGAGCGGGCACCAGCTGTTCTCGACCGTCACGAGTGAAACGACAAACCTGCCACCCCGCAACAATCGCGAGATCGTCGAGCGGGTATTTGCGAGCAAGTCACCGCAATATTCCGACCTGTTCACCGGCTCGACCAAGAACCGGCCGATCGTGACCGTCGAGGTTCCCGTGCTGCGCAACGATGAGGTCGTCTACGCGCTCTCCTTCAGCCCGCCGATCGCGACATTCCAGAAACTGGTCGAGCAGCAGCGGCCGAACGATCAGTGGACGGTGTCGCTGCTGGACACCAAGGGTCGCGTGTTCGCGCGCGCGCCCAATCCGGCCGAGACGTTCGGCAAGCAGGCCTCCGGCGCACTGAACGATGCGATGGCCCGGACGCCGGAGGCGACCCTCTCCACCGTTTCGCTCGACGGCGTCGCGCTGTCCTCCGCCTATACGAGATCGCGGCTGACCGGCTGGACGGTCGTGGCCGGTGTCGCCGAGAGATCGCTGATCGCCCCGCTCTGGCGCGACATCGCGATCACCAGCCTGATCGGCGGCATCCTGCTGCTGACCGGCCTGACCTTCGCGGTGCGGATGGCGACCACGATCGCGCGCGGCGAGATGCTGCACAATCTGCTGATCGAGGAGCTCAACCATCGCGTCAAGAACACGCTGGCCTTGATGCAGGCGATCGCAGTGCAGACCTTCCGAAGTTCAAGCCGGGACGAGCGGACCAAGTTCGAGGGACGGCTCGGTGCGCTCGCCGAGGCGCATAATCTCCTGAGCCAGGAGAAATGGGCGGGCTCGGAGCTGAGGGACGTGATCGCGCGCGTGCTCCAGCCGTTCCTGCTGAGCAATCCCGATCGCATCCGCATGGCCGGCCCCACCGTGCCGCTGTCGCCGCGGCTCGCCGTGGTGCTGTCGATGATCGTGCACGAGATCGCCACCAACGCCGCGAAATACGGCGCGCTGTCGAACGAGACCGGCCGGGTCACGCTGGAATGGGAGGTCATCGCCGACACGCCGAAGCCCCGGCTGCGGCTGATCTGGAGCGAGATCGGCGGACCGCCGGTGACGGAGCCGGTGCAGCGCGGTTTCGGATCGCGCCTGATCGAGCGCAGCGCGCGCGACCAGCTCGGCGGCGAGGCGACCGTCGACTTCCTGCCGCGCGGCGTCGTCTGCACGGTGACGTGCGTGCTGGACGAGGCGCGGTGAACGGATTGAAGGAACATCGGCGATGAAGATCACCAAGGTGCGCACGCACATCCTCGAAGCAAAGCTCTCGCAGCCCTTCGCCTATTCGCGCGCCTGGTACGACACGCGCACCGCGATGCTGGTCGAGATCGAGACGGATGACGGCCTGACCGGCTGGGGCGAATGCTACGGGCCGGCGCGGATGACGGCGGCGGTGGTGCAGAGCATCGCGCCCTTGCTGATCGGCGAGGATCCGCTGCGCACCGACGTGCTGTGGCAGATGGTCTACGCACGCTTGCGCGATCACGGCCAGAAGGGCGTCGTGATCCAGGGCCTGAGCGGCATCGATATCGCGTTGTGGGACATCAAGGGCAAGCATTTCGGCGTGCCAGCGCATCAGCTTCTCGGCGGCGCCGCGCGCAAGGAGATAGCGGCCTATGCGACCGGGCTCTACCGGCGCAAATCAGGCGATCCGCTCAAATACCTGCCGGAGGAAGCGGCCGGCTACGCCGCGGAGGGTTTCCGCGCCGTGAAGCTGAAGGTCGGCTTCGGCATCGCCGAGGACGCCGCGGTCACCCGCGCGGTGCGCGAGGCGATCGGCCTGGATGTCGCGCTGATGGTCGATGCGAACCACGCCTATGACGCAGTGGCGGCGATCCGGCTCGGCCGCATGATTGAGCGCTACGACATCGGCTGGTTCGAGGAGCCGGTGCCGCCGGAGGATGTCGCGGGATATCGCGCGGTACGATCCGCGCTGACGATTCCCATCGCCGGCGGCGAATGCGAATTCACCCGTTTCGGTTTTCGCGACCTGTTCGCATCGCATGCGCTGGACATCGCCCAGCCCGACACCTGCGCCGCGGGTGGCCTCTCCGAATGCAAGAAGATCGCCGACATGAGCGAGGCGTTCGGCATCCGCTACAATCCGCATGTCTGGGGCACCGGGATCGCGATCGCGGCCTCGCTCCAGCTCCTCGCCGTGCTGCCGTCACACACGCCGACCTCGCTTGCGCCGATCGAACCGATGCTCGAGTTCGACCGCACCGAGCATCCGATCCGGCAGGCGATTTTGAAGGAGCCGATCGAGCACGAGAAGGGTTTCGTGCGGGTGCCTGACAGACCGGGGCTAGGTATCGATATCGACCGCGAGGCGCTCGCGCGCTTCGCGGTTCAATAGAAAAAGCGGTCGACGCCGTTAATTCGGCGGCACGTCGATCGGAACGAGAAACGCGAAGCCATATTTGGCGTCCTCGCCGCGCGCCTCATCGAGGCCGCGTCCGAGTTCCACCGCGGCAATCTCCGCCGGAAGCGCGAGCCTGACGTGTCGGACATGATCCGGGCACAGGAGAGGACGCCCACCTGAACACATGCTCTCCAATTCCTCGACGAACCAGGCTTCCTGCACGCGCGCCCGGGCGGATCGCAGTGAGCTGGCCGAGAACGCCAGAACCGGTCTCTGGTTGATCTCCAGCACGAAGCAGCGCTGTCGCGCCGCCTGTGCGGCGCGATTGCTCTTGCGTGCCGTCGATCTGCCTTCAGCCCGGCCACTCGCGCGTGTCATCTCAACACCATCAGAAGTTCGCCGTGGCTGACAATCTGAACACACGTGGAGACCCCGGCGTGATGTTGTTATTCCCGTCCGCGGTCGAATAGTACTTCCGGTCGAGGAGATTTTCGATGTTGAGCTGGGCGCGCCAGGTCTCGTTGAGCCTGAAGAACACGGCGGCGTCCACCCGCGTGAACTCCGGAATCAGCACGGTGTCGTCGGACGATGCGAAGAAGTTCGAGTAGTGGATCACACCGAGGCCCGCGGCCCACTGCTCCGTGAACTGATACCTGTTCCAGAGGGAAAAGGTATTGTACGGCACAAGTCCCACGCGGTTGCCGGCGACAATGGTCGCGGAGTTGTTGCTGGTGATCCGCGCATCCGTGTAAGCGTAGCCGCCCGTGATCTGCCAGGCGTCCGTCACGTAGCCTGTCAGAGACGCTTCGAGGCCGCGGGTCTTGGTGGCTCCGCTCAGGATGAAGAATCCCGCATTGTTGGGATCGGCAAAGCGCTGATTGGTCCGGTCCAGTTCGTAGATCGCCGTAGCGAACTGCAGGCTCGGGAAGATGTCGTATTTGAGCCCGACTTCCTTGTTCACGAACTTCTCGGGCGCTGCGATGGCCAGGCCCGGTGTCAGAGCGCTGAACTGGTCGCCGGCGCTCGGCAGATACGAGATGCTGTAGCTGCCGTAGATCGACAGGTTTTCGAGCGGCTTGAACAGGACACCGACGCGTGGCGACACCAGATCATCGACCCGGTTGAGCTCGACGAATGTGCGGCGGTCTCGCGACGTCAGGTCGAAGTGATCGAACCGCAGGCCGCCGATCAGCTCCAGATAGCGCGTGATCTCGACCTGGTCCTGGACGTAGACGGCGCCGAGATTGAGCTTGTAGGTGTTGTTGGCATCGGTCCCCCCGTTATTGGCGAAAGTGACCGGAACGTACGACGTCGGATTCCTCGGATCGATCGTGATGGTCGACGATACGCCATTGAAGAGCCCGCTCTGCCGGTAGTTCAGGCCGTTCTGACGGCCCAACTCGGCGCCGAAGACGACGGTGTGACGAATTGGGCCCGTCCCGAATTTGTAGGTGAGATCGGTCTGGTTGAAGTAATTCGTCCGGTCGGTCTCGTTGTTGTATGCTTGCAGATTGCTCGAGGTTCCGGCGGCATTGACGGCACCGGAATTGGCTCCTCCGCCCGGATAGATGTTCTGGTAGAACTTGTCGTAGTTGGCGATCTGCGACGAATTCTTGATCGTCCACCCGTTCTCGAAATCGTGCTCGACGACAGCGGTTCCGATATCCACATCGGCGAGCGCATAGTTGAGGTTGGGGTTGCCGAAGAACGCAGACGGCGACGTATCGTAGGGATAGCGCGGGAAGGCGTTTCCGGGGCGGATCTGCGAAGGGATGCCGCGATCGACGGTACGCCGGTCGTGCAGATGCTCGTAGCTCAGCTTGACCGTCGTGGTGTCGTTCGGCGCAAAGGTCGCGGTAGGATTGATCGCCCAGCGTTCGAGGTTGACGAAATCGCGATAGCTCTGCGTGTTTTCGTACATCGCGTTGAGGCGGAAGGCCCAGTTCTCGTTGATCGCCTGGCCGACGTCGGTGGTCACGCGGGCGCCGGGATAGGAATTGCCGCCGACCGTCACCTCGCGAATGGTCGTACCGTCGGCCTCCTTGAGTACGCGGTTGACGACGCCACCGCCGCCGCCGCGGCCGAAGATCATCGCGTTCGGCCCCTTCAGGACCTCGAGCCGCTGAATGTTGTAGAAGTCGCGAAAATACTGGACGTCGTCGCGGATGCCGTTGGTGTAGAAGTCGGCGTTGCTGCGCTGGCCGCGGATGACGAGGTCGTCGCGATGCGATTCGCCCTGGTGATAGATCACGCCGGGCACATAACGGGTCGCCTCGCCGATCGAGGTGAAGGCCTGGTCCCTGATGAAATCCTTCGTCAGCACCGTCACCGACTGCGGCACGTTGAGGAGAGCCGTATTGGTCTTCGTCGCGCTGGTCACGCTCCGCGTGATATAGCCCTTCTGGCCGGTACGCGCGTCCTGATTGTTGACGCTCGGCGGCTTCTTCTCGACCGGTGCGACGGTGGCCGTCCGACGATTCGATCGCGCTGCGCGCGAGGTGGTCGCGGTCTGCGCCCGGCGGGCGCGCTGCTGCGGGGCTGAAACGACGACTGACGGCAAGGCTCCCGCCGCCTGCCCCTGCTGCGCAGAGGCCGGGCCGGCCTGCATCGTCAGCCCACCACTGAATGACAGCGCTGCCGTCGTCGACAGCAGAAAACCACGCAACGCCTTGCGGCCAGCCCAACAACCCAATTCCATCTGCAACGCCCCAAAAATTTCGCGTGCCGCTCTGAAAGACGGCTTCGCGGTCCCGAACCGGGGCGCATCTGCAATGCGAAGAATTAGATGAGGATTAGATCGGATTTAGAATAGGTCGAGCCTCTCTCCGCTCACGCCCAAATTTGTAAGAGTTCTAAATTGAGGCGCAGGCGGTTGACCATTTGGCCGCGGTGTCGAATGTGGCGCTTGGTGCTGCGACGCGCCACCACTCCAACACAGCGATTTTCCCTGAATCAATGCGCCTCCTGCTGATCGAAGACGATCTGATGTTCGGCAAGGCGCTCGTCCGCGGATTGAAGCGAAACGGAATGACCGTGGACTGGACCCGCGACGGACAGGACGGCTACGCCGCGCTACAACGCGCCGAGCACGCGATCACGCTGCTCGATATCGGACTGCCCGGCATGACTGGCTTCGAGATTCTCAAGGCTGCGCGCAGCAGGAAGGCTTCGCCCATCCTGGTGATCACGGCCCGCGACCGGGTCGAGGACATGGTCGCGGGACTCGATCTCGGCGCCGACGACTTCATCGTCAAGCCGTTCGAGTTGCGCGCCCTGCTCGCGCGCATCCGCGCGGTCATGCGCAGGGTCAACGACCGCTCCAATTCGCTGATGAGCAGCAAGGAGATCACGCTCGATCCATCGACCCATGTGGCGACCTTCCGCGGCATCCAATCGACGCTTTCCGCGCGGGAGTTCTCGGTGATGTACGCCCTGATGGAGCGTCCCGGAACCATTCTGTCGCGAGGCCAGATCGAGAGCCGGATCTACGGCTGGGGCGACGAGGTGCAGAGCAACGCCGTTGACGTCGTCATCCACGGCTTGCGCAAGCGGTATGGCAAGGACGTCATCCGGAACATCCGCGGTGCCGGGTGGATGGTCACGAAGTCCGGATCATGAGCTCTCTTCGCAAGACGATCATCACGCGTGCGACGCTGTTGCTGGCCGCCATCGGCCTCCTGGCAACGGCAACATCGTTCGGCCTTGTCGCCTATGAGATGAACAAGTTCCTCGACGCGCAGTTGCAGGAGATCGCCGTCAATGTCGGTCCAGGCGACCGCAACGGTGCGGGTCCGCTGCTCGAAAGCGAAGACGAGGATCAGTTGGTCGTCCGCATCTGGGATCGCTCCGGCGCGCTGGTGCATCGGGCGGGTCCTCCGATCGATATTCCCTGGCAATCAGTGCCGGGATTGTCCGACGTGACCGCCGACGGGCAGGATTGGCGCGTCTATCGCTGGAGCCACGCGCAGCACGATATCCAGATCGCGCAAGCGTGGAGCGCCAGGCACGAGATCGCGCTGCACGCGGCGACAGGCGCCGCGCTTCCGCTGCTGCTCGCCATCCCGCTGGTCTGGGCCGTTCTGGGTTGGTCGATCAGCCGCACGATGAGCGGTCTGCAACGGCTGTCGGCCGAAATCGGCCAGCGCAGCGTCGATGCGCAGGAGCCCCTGCGTCCGGTGGGCGTACCGGCGGAAGTGGCTCCGCTGATCGTTGCCATCGACAAGCTCGTCGATCGTCACCGGTCGGCACTCGACGCGCAGCGCCGCTTCGTGGCGGACGCGGCGCACGAACTGAGGACACCTCTGGCCGCGCTCCAGATTCAGGCGGAAAACCTGATCGCCGCAGAACTGTCCGGACAGACTCGCGAGCTTGCCGACGAACTTCGGGACGGCGTGCGGCGCGCATCGCATCTGGCGAGCCAGTTGCTCGAAATGGCCAGAACGGAAGGCGCCTCGATCCGGAAGCGCGACGACGTCGATCTTGCCGCGCTCGCGACATCGTTGCTGGCCGACTTCTATCCGCTGGCTGAGGCGCGCAACGTCCAGCTCGCGATGACGGCGGAGACACCGTGCAGGTTCCTCGGCGATCGCAACGCGATCGCCAAGCTCATCGCCATCCTGCTGGACAACGCCATTCGCTATTCAGGTTCAGGCGGCTCCGTGGAACTCAGGGTCGTCAATGACGGCAAGATTTGCGCGCTGGAGATCGTCGATGACGGCCCAGGCATTCCCGAGGATGCAATGCCGTTCATCTACGACCGCTTCTTCAGGGCTGCGCCCCAGGGCGTCGAGGGGACCGGGCTTGGTCTTGCGATCGCCAAATCCACCGCCGACCGGCACGGCTTCAGGCTGATGCATCAGAACCGGAGTGGCGCGACCGGCATCGTCGCGCATGTCCGGTTTGACCTGACTGCCGTGCCGACAGCGTGAGCTAACCGATCGTCTGCAGCGCCGGAAACGTCTCGAGCAGCCAGATGCTGACATTCGAGACCGTGCCGGTGAGGAAGCCGATGCCAGTGATCACCATCAGGACGCCCATGGCGCGCTCGACATTGACGAGCTGGCCCTTCATGCGCGCGAACAGCTTCGAGAACTGCTCGATCATCAGGGCGGCGATCAGGAAGGGAATGCCGAGGCCGGCCGAATAGACTGCGAGCAGGCCCGCCCCCTTCGTCACCGTCGCCTCCGCCGCGGCGATCGAGAGGATCGCGGCGAGGATCGGGCCGATGCAGGGCGTCCAGCCGAAGGCGAAGGCGAGGCCCATCACATAGGCGCCCCACAGGCCGACAGGCTTGGGCGCGGTCAGGCGCCCCTCGCGCATCAAAAGGCCGATCCGCGTCAGTCCCAGGAAGTGCAGGCCCATGATGATGATGACGATGCCGGCGAGGATCGACAGCTCGGCCGACCAGGCACGAATCAGCCCGCCGATCAGCGAAGCGCTGGCGCCGAGCGCCACGAACACCGTGGAGAAGCCGAGCACGAACAGGAGCGCCGACATCATGATGGCGCGCTTGGACGCCGAGGCCGGCTCCTTGTTCTCGACATGCTCGATCGTGGCGCCCGTGAGATAGATCAGATAGGGCGGAACCAGGGGCAGAACGCAGGGAGAGAGGAAGCTGACGAGGCCGGCAATCAGGGCCGCCGGGATCGAGACATTTTGCATGATGCAGTCGGAGCCATCTCAGGCTCTTTGGCCGCGCACCGGGAATGCGCGCGGGCGGGAGCCGAACCGGCTCTGGTGTAGCCGATGCCGGGGAATGCGCACAACAGAGGCGCACGAAACCAGGCTCCTCCCGATGCCGTCTGCGATCACAGATGCGGCATCGGGACGCGCACAAACCTCGCCAAAAAGCGAGACTCGGCGGCGCGGCTACTTCACCACGCGGAGCAGCGGACGCCGGGGCTGGTCCTGCGTCTGCTTGGAGGGGGGCTGCGGTTCGCTTCCAGCGCTCCGCAACATTTCGTCGCACAGCGCCTTGAGATCGGCACTGTCAATTCCTTTGAGCTTCATCCGCACGTCGAGGATGACGATGGACAGCAGCTCGGCCGACTCGCGGTTATTGCTCTCGTTGAGAACCTTGCGGCACTCCTCAAGCGTTTCCAGCACCGACTGCAACTGTTCGTCTGAATGCGACACCGGCGTTCTTTCCGTTAGTTCGGCCTGCGAGACGTGTTTGTGGAAATCCCCTCGGCCCCCATGGGATACCGAGAATAACACGAGGCGCCGACGCCTCCGAACATGATTTCAGTATGATTTTGCCGGGAAACCGTGGCTCCCGCGAACATCGACCCGCTGCGCGGGACGCCATTATCGTCGTGGCCGGGAGTCGAACGCGCGGCACTGGATGATCGACCCATTCCGCGCGGCGACAGCTCGCGCGCAAGGACTTCCGTGACGGAAAACGCCGACAATCCTGCAGCCATTTCAGGGCTCGCAACGGAACTCACGCCACACCCCTCATTCCAACGTTGGTCGGCCGATTCGATTCTCAGCCTTGGTAACACTCGGATACCGCCCACGAGGCAGTAACGATGGCGTTCAAAAGTCGCCGTTCCCCAACCCGCAGTGGTTGTGGTTTGCGCCCAATTCTGCCAGTTTAGCAACCCGAAGGGACTTGTATGCACTCCTTGGCGGAAAGGGGCGTTCCACAGGAGGAACGCCCAAAGATCAACATCAGCGGCCTCTCCGATTGGGATGCGGCCCGCATATTCCTGGAAGTCGTTCGATGCGGCAGTTTTCGCTCGGCGTCTGAACGCCTGTCGCTGTCGATCAACGCCGTCCGCCGCCGGATTGATGATTTCGAGCGCCAGACCGGCACCACCCTGTTCACCCGCGACGTCCACGGCACGCATCTGACCGATGAAGGTGCACTGGTGGTCTCCGCAGTCGAGCGCATGGAGGCGGCCGCCTTCGACGTGCTGCGCACCAGCGATTCGACGGCCAACGCCCTGTCCGGCGAAGTTCGCGTGGCCGTCACCGAGGGTCTCGGGACGTTCTGGCTCGCCCCGCGGCTGGTCGAATTCCAGCAGGCCTATCCGAAGATCCTGGTCGACCTGCATTGCGCGATGCGCTCGGCCGATGTCTCTCGTCACGAGGCCGACGTCGCCATCCATCTGTCGCGTCCCTCCGCGCTCGACGTCAAGCTGGTGCGGCTCGGCCGCATGCACCTGATGTTCTGGGCTTCGGAAAAATACCTTGAAAAACACGGCACGCCGCGCTCGGCGCTCGAATTGATCAAGCACCGCCTGGTGCTGCAATTCGCCGACCAGCTTGCCGCCAAGGAAACCTTCGAGAGCTTCTTCCCAGGCGTTCCGGAACGTGACCTGCTGGTCATGAAGACCAACGTCTCAAGCGCCAATTATTGGGCGGTCGCGAATGGCGCCGGCATCGGCGTATTCCCGAGCTACGCCATTGCGCTTGGCGGGAAGTTGATTCCACTGGAGGTCGAGCTGAACAGGCCGCTGGATATCTGGTTGTCCTACCACCCTGGTAGCGGCCGGATTCCACGTGTTCGGCACATGATTGACTGGCTGATCGAGGCTTTCAATCCGGCGCGATTCCCGTGGTTTAAGGAAGAGTTCGTGCATCCGCATGAATTCAAGGACGAGTATATGGGCGAACCCCTGACCCAGCTCTTCGGGGGATTTTCAACCGAAGAACAAAGGTGAGAGTATGAAAGCAGCGGCGAAAAGAATGAAGCAGCGCAGCGCCGGCAAGCCGGACATTGAGCTTGGCAAGCGGATCCGTCTGCGGCGCGTCGAGATGAAGATCTCGCAGGCCGAGCTCGGCGAGAAGCTCGGCGTGAGCTTCCAGCAGGTCCAGAAATACGAGAAGGGCGTCAATCGCGTCGGCGCGGCTCGGCTTCAGCAGATCGCCACCGCCCTCGATGTGCCCGTGACCTTCTTCTATGACGGCGACAACAAGGCGCGCGAAGTCGAGAGCCTGCTGTTCCTCGATTCCGCCTTCAGCCTCCGCCTGCTGCGCGCCTACAGCAAGATCAAGGACCAGACGGTGCAGCGTCAGCTCGTCTCGCTGATGGAATCGATCGCAGCGAACGAGGCCTGAGCCGATCGGGCTCCGACCTTTACGGCCGATGTTCAATCCGCCGCGTCACGGGGGCGCGGCCGGATTGAACGAGACCCAGTCCGCGCGCTTGCGCGCGGCTCTCCTTTCGGGGCGGCCAAGCCGCCCTTTTTTCTTGCGGATTTCTTGCTGCGGGTTTCCCGGCAATTTTGCCCGCCATCGCCGCGGATTTCGCGAACCCATCCCGCCCCTGCTGCGACCCAATCGAGACGCCCCGCCGCGAACGCGCGGGCTTTCGACTGCCGTGCTTAATGGGACCTCAACTCCGGGGCTCTAGCTTCCCGCCGATTTTTGCGAATCGGCGCACGCAGCGCGGCGAGCGGGAATTGCCAATGCGAGCGCCCGTCCGGGCCTCGTCCTCGTGGGGAAAATGGGACACATGTCGAAACGCCATGCGATGATCGTTGCCGTCGGCGTGCTCGCGAGCGCTTCCGCGCTGGCGCAAACCGAAACCACGGGACAGGCAAACCCGAGGCCGGCAACGGCGGCCGGTACGGTGCCCGCAGCGGCGAACCCGGCCCATGCTGCCGCGCCGAAGGCTGCCGCACCCGCTTCGACGGCGGAGAGCCGCTCCGCCGCGGCGCTCGCGCTGACGCACGAGCCAACCTATGACGAGGGCTCGGCCCAGCGCATCAAGGATGCCGCGCTCAGCTACTCCGATCTTGCCGTACGCGGCGGCTGGCCAGCCATCCCTGCCGATGCGAAGTTCGCCCTCGGCGTCCAGGGCGCCAGCGACGAGCTGCTGCGCAAGCGTCTGATCGTCTCCGGCGATCTCGCCGCCGACAAGGCCAGTGGCGCTTTCGATCAGGATCTCGCCGACGCCGTGAAGCGCTTCCAGGCCCGCCATGGCCTGGCGCCGACCGGCACGGTGACGCCGCGCACGGTCGCGGCGATGAACGTCTCCGTGCAGAAGCGCATCCGGCAGCTGGAGGCTTCGCTCCAGCGGCTCGAGAACATGAATTTCGGCTTCGGCCAGCGCTATGTCGTGGTCAACATCCCCGCCGCGTTTGCCGAAGCGGTCGAGAACGATGTGGTGGTACGGCGCTATCGCGTGATCGTCGGCAAGACCGAAAAGCCCTCGCCGACCCTGACGGCCCAGATCACCAGCGTCGTGCTCAATCCGACCTGGACGGTGCCGTCCTCGATCGCCAAGACCGAGATCTCGGCGCATATGCGCAAGGATCCGACCTATTTGTCGCGCATGCACATGGAGGTGCTCGACGCCCACGACAATCCGATCGACCCGCATTCGGTCGACTGGTCGGGCACGCACACGCCGAACTTCACCGTGCGCCAGCACAACGGCACCTTCAACGCGCTCGGCGCGGTGAAGATCGACATGCCGAATTCCTATTCGGTCTATATGCACGACACCAACCAGCGCAATCTGTTCAGCGACGACTACCGCTTCGATTCCCATGGCTGCTCGCGCGTCGACAATGTGCGCGATCTCGCCGCCTGGCTGCTGAAGGACCAGCCGAAATGGAGCCGCGCCGCGATCGATACGGAGATTGCGAGCGGCCAGCACCTCGAGGTCGCCATGGCGAAGAAGGTGCCGGTGGCCTGGATCTACCTCACCGCATGGATGACCAAGGACCAGACCGTCCAGTTCCGCAACGACGTCTATGATCAGGACGAGCAGTTGCTGGAGGCCACCGCCGAAGAGGCGGCGTTCTTCAGCAATGCAGGCAGCCATCCCCTGACCGCGCACATGCACGCAACGCAGTAGAGCATGATCCGGAAAAGTGTGCAGCGGTTTTCCGAAAAGATCATGCTCAAGGTATAACCGTTTCTCGCGCCATGCAATCGCGGCACAGGCGGATGCAAAGCCGCGTCCCTCGTCGCGGTTGACCCGGGCCGCGCCCCGGCCGCACATTGCGCCCGGCCTACGACAGCGAGCGCGCAATGCCTGACATTTCCAGCACGACCGAAACACCCCATGCCGACGGCAAGATCCTCAAGCAGGTCATCGACGGCGTCGGCGTGATCACCTTCAACAATCCCGACAAGCGCAACGCAATGTCGCTGGAGATGTGGGAGGGATTTGGCGAGGCGCTGACGAGCCTGCGCGATGACGAGACGGTGCGCGTCGTGATCCTGCGCGGCGCCGGCGGCAAGGCATTCGTCTCCGGGGCCGACATCAGCCAGTTCGAGAAGACCCGCCACAACGCGGCGGCGTCCGAGGAATATGCCAGGCGCAGCGCCGCACAGCGCGCGCTGCTCGCCGACTATCCCAAGCCGACCATCGCCTGCATCGAGGGCTTTTGCCTCGGCGGCGGCATGCAGGTCGCGATGCTCGCCGACATCCGCCTCGCCGCGCATGGCAGTCAGTTCGGCATTCCCGCGGCAAAACTCGGCATCGCCTACGGCTATGACGGCTTGAAGCATCTGGTGTCGCTGGTCGGTCCGTCCTGGGCACGGCTTCTGATGTACACGGGCATGCGGATCGATTCCGCCGAGGCGCTGCGCATTGGCCTCGTCGAGCGCTTGTTCCCGATCGACGAGTTGTGGGGTGAGACGATGACGATCGCGCAGACCATCTCCGAGAACGCCCCACTCGCGATCAAGGCCGCCAAGATCACCATCGCGCAGGTGTTGAAGGACGAGAGCCAGCGCGACCTGGAGGCAATCAGGGCGATCGGTCACGCCTGCATGGACAGCGCGGATTTTCGCGAGGGCCGGCAGGCCTTCATGGAAAAGCGCAAGCCGCAGTTTACGGGCAAGTAGCCTCGGCGTCCGGGCTCAGCAAGGCGCGGGCGTCAGCTTCTGATCACCAAACACCTCGATCAGGCGAAAGCGCTCGCACATCAGCATCATGTCCTCGCTGAATCGCCCGAGCCGGCCGAAATAGGTCCGATGGGCGCTGCGCCAATAGGCGAGGCTTCGATCGCCTTCGCCCTCATCGTGCGCAAACGCGGCATCGACGTCATTGAAGCGCCGATAGGTGATCTCGACGGATTCGATGACGCAGCGCGGTTCTCCCCGTCCGTCAAGCACGACCCAGAGTTCACCGGGCGTGGACGTGTTCGGTTCGTCCTCCGTGCTGCAAGTCGCGGTCTTGACGCCCTTGACGACGAGTTCGACCAATTCATCCGCGAGCGCAGGATTGTCGCCGAAGGCGAAGGTCCTGAGGTGCCGATAGTGCTCGGGAACCGGATTGCTCATTGACTTCCGGCTCCTCCGATATCGACCGCCTGCGGTAACTACAGCGCAGCGAGCACCGCTTTCGTAATGTCAGCCGTGCCATTGCTGCCGCCGAACTCCATCGGCTTGATGCCGCCGGCGTAGATCTGATCCACTGCACGCTCGATCTGCTCGCCGGCTTCCGCCGCGCTCTCGACGCCGTGCTTGTCGGCGAGCCAGTCCAGCATCATCGCCGCCGACAGGATCATGCCGGTCGGATTGGCCTTGCCCTGCCCCATGATGTCTGGTGCGGTGCCGTGGCAGGGCTGGAACACGGCATATTTGTCGCCGATATCGGCGGACGGCGCCATGCCGAGGCCGCCGATCAGGCTCGCGGTGATGTCGGAGACGATGTCGCCGAACATGTTCTCCATCACCATCACATCGAAATCCCAGGGACGCTTCACCAGCATCGCCGAGCAGGCATCGACATAGAGCCGGTCGGTCTTCACGTTCGGATGCTTCTTCTCGATCTCGTCGAAGATGCCGCGGAAGAATGCAAAGGCCTTGAACACGTTCGCCTTGTCGACGCAGGTCAGCATCCCCGGCTTGCCGCGCGCCTTGCGCCGCTCGGCGAGCCGAAACGAGAACTCGAACAGGCGCTCGGAGGTCTTGCGCGTGATCACCATGGTCTCGCGCGCGTCCTCATGGGTGACGATGCCCTTGCCCATCGAGGCGAACAGGCCTTCGGTGGATTCGCGGATCACGACGAGATCGATGCCGCGCTGGTCGGCGCCGACGATCGGGCTCGGCACGCCCGGAATGAGCCGCGCCGGGCGCACGCCGGCATAGAGATCGAAGATGAACCGCAGCTCGATCTGTGGCGCGATCTCGGTATTATCGGGGTAGCGGACCGACGGCAGGCCGCAAGCGCCGAGCAGGATCGCGTCGGCCTCCTCGCAGAGCTTGATAGTGGAATCCGGCATCGACTTGCCGGTCGCGAGATAATTGTTGGCGCCGGCGGGCGCCTCGGTGAAGCGGAAGCTCAGGCCGGACTTCGCCTCGATCTTGCGCAGGACTTCGATGGCCGGTGCCATGACTTCGGGACCGATGCCGTCACCGGCGAGCACGGCAATGTGGAAGGCGTTGTTTGCGGACATTTGAGAGACCTTAGGAAGGACGAGCCAAGGACGTCATTGCGAGGAGCGAAGCGACGAAGCAATCCAGACTGTGTCCGCCGAGGGATTTCTGGATTGCTTCGCTTCGCTCGCAATGACGGAGGAGAGAGCGTTTATTACGGCGTCAGCACCGTGCGACCGACCACCGCGCCCTGCTGCAATTGCACCAGCGCGTCGTTGGCCTTGTTGAGCGGCTGGCGCGTCACCGGGATCGGCGGCACGTTCTTCGCGCGCACGAGGTCGAGCAACTCCTGGGTCTCGCGCAAATTGCCGACATAGCTGCCCTGGATCGTCACCGCCTTGATCGGGATCAGCGGCAGCGCCCAGGTCGCGCCGCCGCCGAACAGGCCGACGATGACGAGCTTGCCGCCCTTGGTCAGGCAATCGAAGCCGAGTTGCGTGGTCGCGGCGTTGCCGACGAGATCAATCACGGCGCGGATCGGCCCGCCCGCCTTTTTGGCAAGCTGCTCCAGCGCGTCCGGCGCCTTGGGATCGACGGTCGCGAGCGCACCGGCCTTTTCCGCGGCCTCGCGCTTCCTGGCGTCGATGTCGACCATGATCGCGCCTCTTCCGCCCATTGCCTTCAGCAGCGACAGCGCCATCAGGCCAAGGCCGCCGGCGCCGAACATCACGATCGGCGTGTCAAAATGCTGCTCGACCTTCTTCAGCGCGCTGTAGGTGGTGACGCCAGAGCAGGCGTAGGGCGCCGCCGAGGCGGGATCGAGCCCCTTCAGGTTGAGCAGATAGCGCGGATGCGGCACCAGCATGTGGTCGGAATAGCCGCCGTCGCAATAGACGCCGAGCGAGCGCGGCGTCAGGCACATGTTCTCGTCACCGGCCAGGCACGTGGCGCACTTGCCGCAGCCGATCCAGGGATAGACGAGGCCGACATCGCCGAGCCTGAGATCGCCCTGGTCGGTCGGCTTCACGTCGGGGCCGAAGGCTGCGATTTCGCCGACCGTCTCATGGCCCATGGTCAGCGGCAGATTGATGCCGCGGTCCTTCAGCGACAGCGGCTTGCGGCCGTGGCCGAGATCGTAGCCACCTTCCCAGATGTGGAGGTCGCTGTGGCAGACGCCGGCGGCCTTCACCTTGATCAGCACCTGCGTGCCCGACGGCTGCGGCGTGGCCTCGTCGAACTCCTGCAGCGGCGCCTTGAAATCGGCGACCTTGAAACTCTTCATCGGCGTCCTCCCGGCATACTTCTTGTCGTCGCCACCATGCCATGACCGGCGGGGCGAAACAAATCCGGGAGCCGTCTTACAGCGTTTTCGAGCGAAGTGGATACCGGTTCGCGTAAAGAAAACGCGTCAAAACGAGAATCTAGAGCCCCGTTCCGATCACATCGGAACGGGGCTCTAGTTTAGGCCAGCGGATGGTGGCAAGCCGCGAACTGGCCGGGTGCGACCTCGCGCAACTCCGGTATCTCCGCGCTGCACCGCTGGTCGGCCCGCGGGCAGCGGGTGCGGAAGCGGCAGCCGGACGGCGGCGCAATCGGCGATGGTGGCTCGCCGGTCGCCACACTCTCGACGGGACGCACGTCCGGATCGGGCACCGGGATCGCCTGCAACAACAGGTCCGTGTAGGGATGCGCGGGCCTTGCGAACAATTGCTCCGACGGCCCGACCTCGCAGAGGCGGCCGAGATACATCACCGCGACGCGGTCGCTGACCGCTTTCACCACCGCGAGATCATGCGCGATGAACAGCAGCGTCAGGCCGAAGCGCGCTTTCATCTCCTCGAGCAGATTGAGGATCTGCGCGCGGATGGAGACGTCGAGCGCCGAGACCGGCTCGTCGCAGACGATGAATTCGGGGTTGAGCACCAGCGATCGTGCGATGCAGATGCGCTGGCACTGGCCGCCGGAGAATTCGTGCGGCAGGCGGCCCGCCACGATGTCAGGATCGAGCCCGACCGCGGACAACACCTCGTGAACGCGCCGCTTGCGTTCGGCGGCATCCTTGACGCCGGCGATGATGAGCGGCTCGGCGACGATATCGCCGATGCGCCGGCGCGGATTGAGCGAGGCGATCGGGTCCTGGAAGATCAATTGCACGCGGCGGCGCATCTTGCGCAGCGCCTCGCCTTCCATCGCGGTGAGGTCCTCGCCGTCGAACAGCACGCGGCCGGATTTGGCGCGGCGCAATTGCAGCACCGCGCGCCCCAGCGTCGACTTGCCGCAGCCGGATTCGCCGACCAGGCCCAGCGTCTCGCCGCGCGCGACCTGGAGGCTGACGCCGGAGACCGCGTGCACCGTCTTGTTGCCGAGACCATATTCGACGACGAGATTGTCGACGTTCAGGAGCGGCTCGGCGGGCATGGCAAACTGCATCATGCGTCAATCCCCTCCGTCATCTGGATGGGGTTGAAGCAGGCATAGAGATGCCCCGGCATCTCCGCGCCCTTCAATTCGGGCTTGGCCTCGTGACAGCGCCCTGCGGCATAGCGGCAGCGTGGCGCAAACGAGCAGCCTTTAAGTGGCCGGGTCGGATCGGGCGGACGGCCGGAGATGGCGGGCAGCGGCGTATGCGGCGCGGTCTCCAGCTTCGGGATCGCCGCCAGCAGCGCCTCGGTATAGGGCATGTGCATGCGCTTGAACAACGCCTGCGTCGGCGCGCGCTCGACCACCCTGCCCGCATACATCACCGCGACCTCGTCGGCGCGGCCGGCGACGACGCCGAGATCGTGGGTGATGATGATCATCGCCATGTGGCGGCGGCGCTGCTCGCGCGCCAGCAGATCGAGGATCTGCGCCTGGATCGTGACGTCGAGCGCCGTGGTCGGCTCGTCCGCGATCAACAGTTTCGGCTCGCAGGACAGCGCGATCGCAATCGCGATGCGCTGGCGCATGCCGCCGGAACATTGATGCGGATATTGCGCGAGCCGCTGCTCCGGCGCCGGAATGCCGACGGCGGCGAGCAGCTCGATGCTGCGCTTCCGCGCCGCCGGCGCATCCAGTTCGAGATGCTCCTGGATCGTCTCCATCAGCTGGGTGCCGATGGTCAGCACCGGGTTGAGCGAGGTCATGGGGTCCTGGAACACGACCGCGAGGTCGCGCCCGCGCAGGCGCCGCAGGCTTTCGGCATCGAGCCGCACCAGGTCCTGGCCGTCGAACATCACGCGCCCGGTCAGCTTCGCCTTCTTCGGCAAGAGCTGAAGCACCGCGCGCGACAGCATGGTCTTGCCGCAGCCGGATTCGCCGACGATGCCGAGCGTGCGGCCCGCCTCCAGCGACAGATCGACATGATCCACAGCGCGCAAATTGCCGCGGGGGGTCGGCAGTTCGACCGCCACGTCCTCGATGGTCAGAAGCGGCGCGCTCACAGCGCCCCCTGACGCGGGTCGGTCAGCGCCCGCAAGGTGTCGCCGACCAGGTTGAAGGCCAGCACGGTCAAGAACAGCGCCGTTGCCGGCAGGAAGGCCAGCCGCGGCGCGACGTCGAGGCTGTCGCGCCCCTCGCCGATCATGCTGCCCCAGCTCGCCATCGGCGGTGGCACGCCGAGCCCGAGGAAGGACAGCGCGCCCTCGACCACAATAGTGACGGCGACGCCGAGCAGGAAGAAGGCCAGCAGCGGCAGGATCACGTTCGGCAGCAGCTCGCGCAGCAGGATGCGCGCATGGCTGGCGCCGAGCGCCTCGGCAGCGATCACGAACTCGCGCCGCGCGAGCGTCAGCGTGGCCGCGCGCGCTACCCGCATGAAGGCGGGAATGCCGAGCACACCGAGGATCAGGGTGAGATTGGGAATCGACTGGCCGAGATAGGCGGTCACCGCGAGCGCGAAGATCAGCGGTGGAAACGCCAGCAGCACGTCCATGCTGCCGACCACCAGCGTCTCGAACCGGCCGCGGAAATAGCCGGCGAGGAGACCAAGCGCGCCGCCGAGCGCAAGGCCGATCATCGGCGCGATCAGCCCCACCGTCAGCGACACCCGCGCGCCAAAGATCAGGCGGGCGAATTCGTCGCGGCCGAGCCCGTCGGTGCCGAGCCAGTGTTCCCCGGAGAACGCCGCACGGCGCTCCAGCATGTCCATGTCTACAGGATTCTGCAGCGGCAGCACCGGCGCGAGAATCGCGAGCGTCAGGACAATCGCGAGCCAGGCACTTGCCGACCAGAACAGAATGCCGAGCTTGCGCCGGCGCCGAACCGGCTCGGAGACCGCCTCGTCCTGCATCGACAGCTCAAGCGTGGCCATGGCGGATCCTGGGATCGAGCACGGCGTAGAGCATGTCGACGATGAAATTGACGAGGACGAAGCCGCAGGCGACCAGCAGCACCACGCCCTGGAGGATGACGAGATCGCGGGTGTAGATCGCGCCAACCAGCAAGCGGCCGATGCCCGGCAGCGCGAAGATCGATTCCACGATCAGCGTGCCGCCCAGCAGGCGACCGATGTTGATGCCCGTCACCGTCACCAGGGTCAGCGACGATGGCTTGAGCGCATGCACAAACAGGATGCGCGCGGGCTTGAGGCCTTTCGCCTTGGCGAGCGCGATATAGTCCTCCTGCAAGGTCGCGATCATGTCGGAGCGCAGCACCCGCATGATTCCAGGCCATTCCGCCAGCGCCAGCGTCAGCGCCGGCAGCACGAAGAAGCGCAGGTTCGACAGCGGCTCCTCGGTGAACGGCACATAGCCGGTCGCCGGCAGCCAGCGCAACTCGACCGCGAACAGATAGATCAACAAAATTGCCATCAGGAAGGACGGCATCGACAGCATGGCGAAGGCGCTGCCGGTCATGAAGCGGTCGAAGGCGCCACCGGCGCGCGCAGCGCAGGCGATCGCGAGCGGAACGCCGATCAGGAGCCCGATGAATTCGGCCATCAGCATCAGCTCGAGCGAGACCGGAATGCGCTCGGCCACCGCCTGCAACACCGTCTGCCCGGTGCGGAAGGAGCGGCCGAGATCGCCCTGAAGGACATGGCCGAGCCAGCTCAGGTAACGCCACCACAGCGGCTGGTCGAGCCCCATGTCACGGCGCAGCGCCGCGACATTCTCCGGCGTCGCCTGATCGCCGAGGATGACATAGGCAAGGTCGCCCGGCAGCAACGCGGCGATCAGGAAGGTGAGCAGCGAGACGGCGAGCAGCACCGGCAGGATGGCAAGGAGCCGCCGCACGACGAAGTTCAGCATCGCGCGGTCATTCCAGCCAGGTGGTCGAGACGTCGATCACGCCGTTGTAGATTTTCGGAAAGCCCTTCAGCTTGGCGCTCGACAGCGCGTAATAGGTGTTCTGGAAGGTCCAGAACCAGATTGCCTCCTTGTTGATCAGGCGGCTGATCGCGCAATAGTCCTCGATACGCGCGGCGGGATCGGCGGTGACGCGGGAGTGGTCGAGCAGCCGATCGAGCTCCGGATCGGCGAAGTTGGCCAGCGCCAGCGGGCTGCCGCTGCGGAAGTTCGCATACATCTGCGGATCGGGATCGGCGAGGTCGACGATGCGCCAGGGTATGAGCTGGAACTGACGCATGAAGGCGCGCGGCGGGATGGTGGCCTGGTCGACCTGCTCGATCTCCATGTTGGCGCCGGCGCGCTTCCAGAATTGCTGGAGCACCTGGCCGATCATGCGGCCGCGGGGCGTCGCAGTCACCATCGTCTTGAATTCGACCGGCTTGCCATACTCCTTGATCAGCGCCTTGGCCTTCTCGACGTCGAACGGCAGCGCGCCGTCGTCCTTGCACTTGACCCAGGAGCCGTCGCCGTAGGGATTGGTCGCGGGCCGGCTCAGGCCGTTGCTGATCGCCTGCGACATCTTCGGGCGGTCGATCGCCATCACCAGCGCCTGCCGCACGCGGACGTCGTCGAACGGCGCCACCTTGGTGTTGAAGGCATAGACCTGCGCGCCCGAGCCTTTATAGGTGTGCACGGTGAGCTTGGAGTCCTTCTGCGCCTTCATGATGTTGTCAGCGTCGTTCTCGTCGTCCCAGATGATGTCGGCCTCGCCCGATTGCAGCGAGGCGAAACGCGACTGGGCGTCGGGCAGCGGCTTCAGGATGATGCGGTCGAGATAGGGACGGCCCTTGTCCCAGTAGCCCGGGTTCTTCTCCAGAACCATGCGATCGCCGGCCGTCCATGATTTCAGGATGTAGGGACCGGTGCCGACGGGATTGCGATTGTAGTCGTCGCCCTTGGTCTTCCACGCCGTCGGCGAATGCACGACGTTGTTCTGGCTCTGGATGGTGTTCGTCGCCGGCAAATTCACGGAAGGATCGGTGAGATTGTAGACGACAGTATATTCGTCGGGCGCCTGCACCTCCCTAACGTTGGTGATGTAGAAGGCGCAGCGGCACTTGTTGGCGGGGTCCTTCTGCCGATCGAAGTTCTCCTTGAAGGCTTGCGCATTGAACGGCGTGCCGTCGTGGAATTTCACGCCCTGGCGCAGCTTGAAGGTCCAGGTCTTGTAATCGTCGGAATGGGTCCAGGACACTGCCAGCTTGGGCGCGGCCTCGCCCTTGTCGTCGAGCGTGGTGAGCGTATCGAAGATCGCGGCCGCAGCGGTGAAGGTCGAGGTGTCGTAGACCCCGACCTTGAGCGGATCGAAGCCCGTAATCTCCAGCTCCTGACCGACGGTGATGCTGCCGCCCGCCTTCTGCGCCTGTGCCGGCTCAGCCGGCGGAAGGAGAGCAAATGCCGCAACAAGGAAAATCGGCGCGTGCTTGCGCGCCGCGGCAGCAAGGTTCGTCATGGTTCCTCCCGGGATCCCTCGTCCGATGTTTCGGATCGTTGAATGACTCGGGCGAGATTGGCGATAAATGTTCGCCACGGCAAGAGGAACACGCGAGTGATCAAACGCTGTAGTGGTGCTGCGATGCGCTCAGTTTGTCGCAGCCGTTTTGCCTGACGGAATTGGCGCATCGCCGGCGAGGCCGATCTCCTCGCACAATTCGTCCGTGTGCTCGCCGAGCACGGCCATCGTCTTGGCGGGCGTGGTGTCGGCGCCCGACATCCGGAACGGCAGATTGAGCACCTGGAACGAGCCACCCTCGTCCTCGACGAACGAGAGCGCCTGCCGGTGCGCGAGTTGCGGATCGGCCAGCGCCTCGGACGCGGTGCGATAGGCCGAGGCCGGCACACCAGCCGCGCCAAGCGCGACAAGACACGCGTCGGTCGTGAGCGGCCGCGACCAGGCCTCGACGCCGTCCATCATGTCGGCCCAGTTCTCGCGGCGCGCGGCGTAGGTGGAGAAGCGCGGATCGGAAATCCATTCGGGACGGCCGATCACACCCATCAGGCACTGAAACGTCTTCTCGCTCGCGACCGTGATCATGACATAGCCATTGGCCGTCTCGGTCGGCCCGAACATCGGGCGCGGCGGTGGCTTCACCGCGAATTGCGAGCTCTGCAGCTCGACCACCGTCAAGGTCAGCATCGATTCCAGCATCGAGACGTCGATGTGCTGGCCCTGCCCGGTCACCGTGCGCTGATAGAGCGCCGACGCAATCGCGCCGAAACCGTAAGTGCCGGTGACGACGTCGGCATGGTAGATGCCGCAATAATCCGGCCGGCTGCGGCCGGGCTGATAGGCGAGATGCGCCATGTCGTAGCCGGAGGCCGCATGGATTACCGGCGCGTAGGCCGGCAGCTCGGCCGAGGGACCGGTCTGGCCGTAGCCCGAGATCGAGCAATAGATCAGCTTGGGATTGACCGGGCGCAGGCGGTCATAGTCCAGCCGCAGCCGGTGCATCACGCCGGGGCGAAAGTTCTCGACCAGGATATCGGCGGTCGCGGCGAGCCGGCGCACCGCCTCCTTGCCCTCCTCGGACTTGAGATCGAGCACGACGCTTTTCTTGCCGACGTTGAGCTGGCCGAATACGGTGCTGCACCCCTTGCGCAGCGGCGGCCGGGTGCGCATCGTCTCGCCGCCGTCGGTCTCGATCTTGATGACCTCGGCGCCCATGTCGGCAAGCATCCGCGCACAGTGGGGGCCGGCGATGGTGGTCGAAAAATCCAGGACCCTGAGGCCCGCGAAGGCCTTTGTCGTCGTCCCCTCATGCTTATCTGCTAACGGCATGCCTGCTGCGCCCCTCGGCCTCTTAGGAACTATCGAAGTTCTCTCTTGTTGATGCGCCGACCCTAGAGGGCGGCGGGTGCGTAGGAAAGTCTTTACCGAACGGACGCGTCTCACGGGCGGGCTTGGGAATTCCAGGACAACTGGACCCGTTCTTGCATAGCAACAGACGGGATCGGAAGAGGGCAGCTGTTCTTGAGGGTCTTGTTCGTCACAACCGAGATGGACGATTTCGTCCGCGTTGGCGGACTCGGCGCCGTTTCCGCTGCACTTCCCAGGGCGCTTCGCCCTCTCGCCGATATCCGGGTCATGTTGCCCGGCTACCGCGACATCATCGAACAACTCACGCATATTCAGATCGTTGGCCGCTGCCCGGCGTTTGCGGAGATGCCGGCCTGCTCGCTCGGGCGGGCTGCGACCAAGGACGGGCTGCCGGTCTATGTGCTGTTGTGCTCACAACTCTACGACCGGCCCGGCAATCCCTATGGCGACGAGTCCGGACGCGACTGGCCGGACAACGACATCCGCTTCGCGCGCTTTGCCTCGGCTGCCGCTGAGCTGGCCATGGGCAAGCTGGACAAGAATTGGGCAGCAGACCTGGTCCATGCCAATGACTGGCAGGCCTCGCTCGTGCCGGCCTACCTCGCGTGGCGCGGGGCCAGGCTGCCGTCGATCCTGACCATCCACAACCTCGCCTACCAGGGACTCTTCCCGAAGGACTCGCTGCGGCGGATCGGCGTCCCCGAGAGTTCCTTCCATATCGACGGCGTCGAATTCTACGACCAGCTCTCCTTCCTCAAGGCCGGGCTGGTCTATGCCTCGCACCTCACTACCGTGAGCGGCACCTATGCACGCGAGATCACGACGGAGGAATTCGGCTGCGGCCTCGAAGGCCTGCTTCGTGTCCGCTCCGACGCGGCCGAGCTCACCGGCATCCTCAACGGCATCGACGAGAGCTGGGACCCGCGCTCCTGCTCCCAGCTGGCCCAGCAGTTCGGCGCCGGCGACTGGGTCGGCAAGAAGGCCAATGCGGATTATATCCGCAAGCAGTTTGGCCTGGCGGTCTCGCGCGGGCCGATGTTCGCGATCGTCGCACGCCTCGTGCACCAGAAGGGCATCGACCTCGTGCTGTCGGCCGCCGACGAGATCATCGATGCCGGCGGGCAGATCGTGGTCACCGGCTCCGGCGAGCCGGCGCTCGAGCAGGCGCTGATCGACGCGCATCGCCGCCGCCCCGACGCGATCGGGGTCACGATCGGCTTCAACGACGCCCAGGCGCGGCGCATCTTCGCGGGCAGCGATTTCACATTGATGCCGTCGCGCTTCGAACCGTGCGGGCTCAGCCAGATGTACGCCCAGCGCTTCGGCTCACTCCCGATCGGTCACCAGACCGGCGGCTTGGCCGAAACCATCACCGACGGCGAGACCGGCTTTCTGTTCTCGCAGCCCTCGCGCGCGTCCTTCCTCGGCGGCGTCCGCCGCGCCTTCTCAGCTTTCGTGGCGCATGACCAGCTCGACTCCATGCGTCGCAGCGCGATGGGACGTTCGTTCTCCTGGAGCATCTCGGCCGGCAGTTATAGCGCGCTGTATAGGAGGCTGGCGTCGGTGTGAGGCGACCTCCCCGTCATTGCGAGGAGCGAAGCGACGAAGCAATCCAGACTGTCTCCGCGGCGACAGTCTGGATTGCTTCGCTGCGCTCGCAATGACGATGTGGAGAGAGGCGCGCCACTCTATCGCCCGTCACTCCAAGAGCTGAGAACCTCACCCCTTCCCGCGCACATCCATTTGCGGCCGCCCGATCCAGGCGCGATTGAGACACCGGGTCATCCAGTCGGGCTGCGGCTCGCCCCGCAGCCGCGCCTGCGCTTCCTGGTAGGGACCGACATAGCGCAGCCGGTCTGGCAGTTTGGGATAGACGCGCCTGATCCATCTCAGCGCATTGTCGGCTGCCCGCTTGTCGCGCTCGTCGAATTCAAACCCGAAGCCCGCTCGCAGGCGCTCCGGCAACAAGCTCGCCGTGAGCGCGCGATACCATCGCGGTGGTCGCAACCACGGACGGGCGCCGCCAAGGATCTGCGCGGCGATCTCGCGCGCCGCCGGGCTGACGGTCAGCGTATCCGACTGCGCCATCGCCGCGGTGTAGGCCGCAAAGCCGGACCAGTCCGCGGGCAAATCGTCGGCCGTCAATCCGAACAAGGCGCCGAACATCCGGCTCTCGCTCCAGTAGCGCTCGCGCTCCTCCGCCGAGAGCGGCGGAAGGACCAGGTCATGTGCCATCACCGCGGTCTCGACCAGCGTCGCATGAACCCAGCGCAGCGACGGAATGTCATTGGCGCAGTAGCGCGAGCCTGCCGCGAACGGACCGACGGCCTCGGGCATCGCGCCGACAATCATGCTGTGGCGCCGATGCAATTGCCGGGACGACAACTGCGCCCGGTCGAGCGAGCCGAACACCATCGCAAAGACAATGTCGAAGGTACGATGGAAGCGACCGATCGGATCGGCAAGGGTCCGCGAATGCTCCGCGATGGCGGCAGCGACCCAGGGATGCGCCAGCTGCAACAACAGCGCACGGCCGGCGCCAAGAAAGATGACGGCCTCCCGGTCGATCTGCCAGGTCACCGTGTCAGGGCCGAACACGCCCGCAACCGGTCCCGCCGCGTCAGCGCGGACCTGATCGAGGGCCAATTCCAGATCGTTCCCGGATACCAACTGCAAGGCCTCTCAAAAGCGGACGACGACCGACAATCCGCAGGGCCTGTGGCAATTCGATGAAAGCGGACGCGGCCCTACTCCGCCGCCATCGGCATCTCGTCCATATGCTCGTGCAGCACCACGCCGGCGAGCGGATCGAATTCGCCGATCCACGGCTTTCGCGCGAGCACTGATTTCGTGTGAACATAGCCAGCATGCCAGCGCCGCGTAATGCCTGACGGACTGAAGTCGATATCCTTGGTATGGGTTTCGCGATCGAGCTGGGGCGCCAGCAGTCGCACCACATGCATGCGGGTCGGACAGCCGTAGCTCACCAACTCCCTCACCGCGGGATCGTTGCGCTCGGTCTCGGGCAACCGCGCGGCAAGCTGGTTGATGACATGGCGCAGGCGATGGGCCTGCTGCTGCCGCACGATCTGGCTCGCGATGCGGCTGGAGTACTGCACGTCCTTGTGGCGGTTCAAGACCTCCGCCATCGTGATCGGCTCGGCGCCGACGGGATTCCATAGATGCACGGAGAAGATCAGCGAATCCCTGCGTGGGTTGTCGTCGAATACGGCCTCCGTCGGCGTGTTCGACAGGATGCCGCCGTCCCAATACAGCTCGCCATCGATCCGCACCGCCGGGAACGCGGGCGGCAGCGCGCCCGAAGCCATGACATGCTTCACCGTCAGCTCGCCGTCGCGGCTGTCGAAATAGCGCATTTCGCTGGTGCCGACATGAGCCGCACCGACCGTCAGTCGCGGCGCGCAGCGATTGGCCAGATCGAAATCGACCAGCTCGCTCAGCGTCTTCTCCAGCGGTGCAGTCGAATAGAAGCCGGCATGATCGGCGCCGAGCGGAAAGGAATCTCCCGCATGCGCCAGCGGGGTGGGCCGGAAGAAGCCGGGAATGCCGTTGGTGACAGTCGACAAATAGGCGAGCTTCTCGCTGAAGTCGGGAAAGGCGCCGCCCAGAGCCCAGACCGGATTCTGCTCCATCCGCTTCCAGAACTCCTTCAGGCGCGCGAGCCTGTTTTCCGGCGCATTACCGGCGATCAGGCTCCCGTTGATGGCGCCGATCGAGGTGCCGATGACCCAGTCCGGCTCGATCCCGGCCTCGTGCAGGGCCTGATAGACGCCCGCCTGATAGGAGCCGAGCGCACCGCCGCCTTGCAGCACCAGCACGACCTGTCCCGGCAGATCGTTAGGCCCGCACACTCCGACATTTTTCTGCATGCTCGTCACGCTCCTGCTCCGGAGAGCCTGCCCCGTCGCTTCTACGCAAAATCTTCCGGCATTGTTACGCCCGGCGACCGCCGGCCGTCCAGCGACCATGTCCGAAAAGGGCAGCGCGGAACCAACGGAGCGTTAACGCTTGACCGAGGCGTCCTGCGGCGGCTCGTCGTCGGCGATAGCCCGCCACGCCGCGCCGTCGAGATCGTCATATTGGCCGCTCCGCAGCGACCAGAGGAAGGCGACGAGACCCGCACCGCCGAGCATCAGCGCCAGCGGCACCAGGATGACCAGGATTTCCATCACACGATCTCCCGCGCAGCTCCGCGCGCGCGCAACGAATTCAGCATCACCAGGATCGAGGATCCGCTCATGGCCGCCGCCGCGATCAGGGGCGTCACCACGCCGCTGATCGCGACCGGAACTGCGAGAACGTTATAGCCGATCGCCAGCCAGAGGTTCTGCCGCATCAGATGCAGCGCCTTGCGCGCGGAGTCGATCGCGGCGACGACAGGCGCCAGCGGCCGGCCGAGGAAGACGAGATCGGCGGTCGCCTGGCTGAGATGCGCGGCCGAGATCGGCGACATCGAGACATGGGCCGCCGCCAGCGACGGCGCGTCGTTCATGCCGTCGCCGACCATCAGCACTTTTGCGCCGCGCCGCTTCAGTTCCTCGATCCGTGCGATCTTGTCGGCCGGCGTGACACCGGCGCGCCATTCGGCGATGCCCAGCGCATGGGCCGCCGCGATCACCGCGGGCTCGCGGTCGCCGGAGAGAATCTCGATGCCGATATTGCGCGCCTTCAGCGCCGCGATCACGGCCTGCGCGTCCGGCCGCAGGCCCTGGCGCACCGAGAGGATGAACTTTTCAGTCCCTTTGCTGAAAGCCACGATAGAGGCCTCGGGATCGAGCGTGGCGCTGCCGACCAGCGCTTCGGCGCCGCAGAATAACGGACGGCCAAGGCGAAGCTCGACACCGTCCACCACAGCGCGCACGCCCTGCCCGGCCTCCTCGACCGCGCCAACGATCGGCGACCTTGCACCGGCGGCCTGCGCGACGGCGGCGGCAACGGGATGGTGGCTCGACAGCGCGAGCCGCCCGGCAAGTGCAAAAATGTCGGCGGGAATATCGGCCGCGTTCATCACTTCGAGATCGGGCAGCGTCAGCGTGCCGGTCTTGTCGAAGATGACGTGGTCGGCCTCGGCGAGCCGCTCGATGGCGTCGCCGGAATTGAGCAGCACGCCAGCTTTGAACATCGCGCCCGAGGCCACCGTCTGCACGGTCGGGATCGCGAGCCCGAGCGCGCAGGGACAGGTGATGATCAGCACGGCCACGCCGGTCACGATCGCATCGTGCCAGCCGGCGCCCGCGATGACCCAGCCCAAAATGGTGATCAGCGCGGTCGCATGCACGACTGGCGCGTAGAGCCGCGAGGCGCGATCTGCGAGCCGCATGTAGCGCGAGCGTGCCTGCAGCGCGTTGTCGAGCAGCCGCGTGATCTCGGCGAGCAGCGTCGCCTCCGACGCAGCCGAGACCCGCACCCGCAGCGTGCCGGAGATGTTCATGGAGCCCGCATAGACCGCCGTGCCCTGCTCCGCCGTGACATACAGCGTCTCGCCGGTGATCAGGCTCTGGTCGATCTCGGAACGCCCCTCGATCACGGTGCCGTCGACGGCGCAACGCTCGCCGGGCCGGAGCAGCACGATGTCGCCGGGATGGATCGCCGCGACCGGCACCTGCGAAATCTCGTCGGGCCCGACGAACTTGGCCGCGGTCTCCGCCTTCAGCGCGGCGAGATTGCCGGCGACCGCGCGGGTCCGCCGCCGCATGTTCTGGTCGAGGACGCGGCCGACCAAAAGAAACGTGAGCAGCATGATCGCCGCGTCGAAATAGGCGTGCTCGGCGTGATGGATTGTCTCGACCACGGACATGCCGAGCGCAAGGCACACCCCGATCGAGATCGGCACGTCCATGTTGGTGGTCTTGGCCGACAGCGCGCGCCAGGCCGAGCGGAAGAACGGCTGGCCGGCATAGGCTGCCGCCGGCAGCGCGATCAGCGCCGACAGCCAGTGGAAGAAATCGCGCTGCTCCGGCAGCATGTCGGAGACGTTGCCGGACCAGACCGGGATCGACAGCATCATCACGTTCATGGTGGCGAACGCGGCGACGCCGAGGCAGCGCAGCAGGAAGCGGGATTCCGCCACTTCCGTCGCTTCCGCGCTCTCGGTCTCGTAAGGATAGGCCTTGTAGCCGAGCTCTTCCAGCCGATCGATGAAGCGGGCCGGGTCGAGCGTGCCCTGCTTCCATTCCAGCGCGACGCGGCGGTCGGTGAGGTTCACGCGCGCCAGCGTGACGTCGGGGATGGCCGACAGTCCGCGCTCGATCTTGGCCATGCAGCCAGCGCAGTGAACGCCCTCGACCGCGAGATCGATGTGCTTGATACCCTCGCCCGCGGCCCGGACGTAATGCGAAAAATCCCGCGTGACCTGCATGACGAATTCCCTCAGTTCAGGATCACGCGGTTGCGCGACATGAACACGCGTGTTCCCCGCGCCGCGCCTTCGATCACGAGATCCCACTGGCCCGGCGCAACCGACGCGGCATTGCCGCGATAGATGCCGATGCCGGCTTCCGACAGCTCGACTGCGAGATCGGCGCGCTTGTCGGTCGGCCGCTCCAGGCGTCCGCCGAATTTCAACCCGCTCATCGGCTGGCCGCTCGCATCGCGCGCCTCGACCTGAAGCGAGGCAGCGCCATCGGCGCGGCGCTCGATATGGGCGTTGACCTTCCAGTTGCGCGCGGCCTGGTCCTGTGCTGCCGAGATCTCGCGGTCATAGGTGAGGCCCGCGGCATAGGGGCTGTCGACGTCGGTGCCGGGCAGCGTCGCGATCGCGAGCTTCATCATGGTCACGTTCACGCCGATCACGAGCCCGAAGAAGGCGACCAGCATCAGGAACACTTTTGTTCCGGTCAGCGGCTTGGTGGCCATGGCAGTCTCCTGATCCTAGGGCGAGACGAAGTTGTCGGTGGCGGTGGCGACCTCACCGAGCCCGATGTCGGTGACGTGGAAGCGAACGGGAACCGACTTTTCCGGATTGCTCTCCGCCGGCGCAGTGACCAGCAGGCGCAGCTCGCTGGTGGAGTCGCGCGGGATCACGATCATCGGCCTATCCGGCGTCACGGAATCAATGCCGACGACGTGCGTGGTCAGGTTGGCCGGACCGTTCGCGTCGATCGCGATGACGCGGTCATAGCCGCTCTTGTTCAAGAGCCGCACCGTATAGGCATTGCGGATCGAGCCATCGCTGAGCCTGACCGCGACCGGGTTGCGGTCGTGCAGCACGTTGACGTCGAGCAGGCTGCGGGTCGCGAGCGTGTAGATCATGATGCCGCCAACCGCCGCGATGATCGCGCTGTAGGCGACGGTGCGGGCCCGGACGATGCGGTAGAGCGGCGCCTTGCCTTCCTGGCGGCGCTGGATGTTGATGTCGTTGTCGTAGCCGATCAGCCGCTTCGGCCGGCCGATCTTGGTCATCACGTTGTCGCAGGCGTCGATGCAGAGCCCGCACTGGATGCATTCGAGCTGCGGCCCGTTGCGGATGTCGATGCCGGTCGGGCAGACCGCGACGCATTGATAGCAGTCGACGCAGTCGCCGACGTGTTCGCCGAGCGCGCGCAGCTCGATCGCCTTCTTCACCGAAGTGCGCTTCTCGCCGCGGTCGTAGCGATAGGTGACGTTGAGCGCCCATTCGTCGGTGAGCGCGGCCTGGATGCGCGGCCACGGGCACATATAGGTGCAGACCTGCTCGCGCATGAAGCCGGCCAGGACGTAGGTCGTCGCGGTCAGGATGCCGATCCAGATATAGGCGATCATCGGCGCCTGGAACGTGACGAGCTCCTTCACCAGCGTCGGCGCGTCGTTGAAATAGAGCACCCAGGCGCCGCCGGTCCACCAGGCGATCAGGAGCCAGATCGAATGCTTGAGCACGATCTCGGAGATGCGCTCCAGCTTCATCGGATCGGACGACTTGTCCTTCTTCATCCGCTCGCGCCGGTCGCCCTCGACCAGCCGCTCGACCGCGTAGAACAGATCGGTCCACACCGTCTGCGGACAGAGATAGCCGCACCAGATGCGGCCACCGACCGAGTTCATCAGGAACAGCGCCACCGCGGCGACGATCAGCAGGCCGGTGAAGTAGTAGATCTCCTGCGGCCACAGCTCGATGAAGAAGAAGTAGAAGCGGCTGTTGGGAAGATCGATCAGCACCGCCTGGCTGGGAGCACCGATGCCGCGATTCCAGCGCACGAACGGGAGGAAGTAGTAGACGCCGAGGCAGAACGCCATCAGGCCCCATTTGATCCGGCGGAACGTACCGGAGACGCTCTGGGGATACACCTTCTTCTGGGCTACGTAGAGCGGCCCGTTGTCATCGTTCGATGTGAGGTCGTTCGGGTTCACGGTCTTGTTCATCGCCAAGAAGCTTCTCGAAAAGGTGCGATTAAACCTAGACCCGACGCGAGCGCGTCAGTTGATCCAGCTCAAGCGGGGGCACTTTATGTTCGCCCCCGCATGTCGCGAGCAGGCTATTTTCCACCGCCCAGCGAGTGGACGTAGACCGCCATCGCCTTGATGGTGGCGGGATCGAGCCGCCCTTCCCAGGCCGGCATCACACCGGCGCGGCCCAGGCTGATGGTCTCGACCAGGCTCGCTTCGTCCGAGCCGTAGAGCCAGATCTTGTCGGTCAGGTTCGGGGCGCCCATCTCCGGGTTGCCCTTGCCGCCGTCACCGTGGCAGGCGACGCAATTCTCCGCAAAGATCTTCTCGCCCTTGGCAGCATCAAAGCCCTTGCGGGTCGAGAGGCCCGACAGCGACCGCACGTAATTGGCGACCGTGACGATCTCGTCGCCCTTCAGCACGCCGTCCTTGCCGAAGGCGAGCATCTGGCCCTCATGCGCCTTGGCATGGCCGGAACGCGCGCCGAACTGGATGGTCTGCATGATCTGGTCGAGCGTGCCGCCCCACAGCCAGTCGTCGTCGTTGAGATTCGGAAAGCCCTTTGCGCCGGCGCCGCCGGAGCCGTGGCATGGCGCGCAATTGTCGCCGAACACGGTCTTGCCCTTGGCCCGCGCAAGCGCCAGCAAGGCCGGGTCCTTCTCGATGTCGGCGAGCGAAGCGGCGCCCAGCGCCGCCATCTTGTCACCCCGGACCTTCTCGAGGTTGGCGAGCTCGACCGCGACGTCGGCACGCGAGGAATAGCCGAACAGGCCCGTGGTATTGCTGGAGATCAGCGGCCAGGCCGGATAGACGATCCAGTAGCCGATCGCCCAGACGATGGTGAGGTAGAATGAGATCACCCACCAGCGCGGCAGCGGCGTGTTGAGCTCCTTGATGCCGTCCCACTCATGTCCGGTCGTGGACTTGCCGGTGACGGAATCGATGTCGCTATGATGGTCGGTCATGATCTCTTACTCCTCCCGCAACGGCAGGCGCGCCGCTTCGTCGAAAGCGGCCTTGTTGCGGGGCCATAATGCGTAGGCGATGATCGCGAGAAAGATCGCGACGAACACCGGCGTCCAGATCGTGGTCACCAGACCAGACGCGAGATTGTCGAGTGTCAGGATGGCTTTCATCGGTGATGCCTTCTCAGCGAAGATTGGCTTTCTCGTTGTAGAGCTTGAAGTCGACCAGCGTGCCGAGCATCTGCAGGTACGCGATCAGCGCGTCCATCTCGGTCGGCGTGCCGGCCTTGCCGTCGAAATTGCGCACGACGGCCTTGGCGTAGCGCTTGCCGAAGGCGTCGGAGCCGGCATTGTCGGGATCGGCCTGGGCCTTCAGATCGGCGCCTGCGTTCGCGATCTGGTCGTCGGTGTAGGGCGTGCCGATGGCCTTGAGCGTCTTCATGTGGTCGGCGATCGTATCGGGATCGACCTCGGTCTGGCTCAGGAACGGATAGCCCGGCATCACCGACTGCGGCACGATCGCGCGCGGGTTGGTCAGATGGGTGACGTGCCAGTCGTCGGAATATTTGGCGCCGACGCGGGCGAGGTCCGGACCGGTACGCTTCGAGCCCCACTGGAACGGGTGGTCGTACATGCTCTCGGCGGCGAGCGAGAAGTGGCCGTAGCGCTCGACCTCGTCGCGCAGCGGGCGGATCATCTGCGAATGGCAGAGATAGCAGCCTTCGCGGACATAGACGTTGCGGCCCGCAAGCTCCAGCGGCGTGTAGGGCCTGACGCCGTCGACCGCCTCGATCGTGCTCTTGAGGTAGAACAGCGGAGTGATCTCGACGAGACCGCCGATCGCGATCACCAGCAAGATGCCGACGATCAGGACGATCGAGTTCTTTTCGAAGATTTGATGGCGTGTCCAGAACGACATGGAAGGCTCCTCATTCCGCCGGCTGAAGCGCGACGGGCATCTGGACTTCCACTTCGCCGACGCGAACGGTCATCCAGAGATTGTAGGCCATGATCAGCGCCCCGATCAGGAACAGGCCGCCGCCGGCGGCGCGGATGATGTAGAAGGGATGCATCGCCTCGACGCTCTCGATGAAGGAATATTCGAGGAAGCCGAGCGAGGTGTAGGCGCGCCACATCAGGCCCTGCAGGATGCCGGACACCCACATCGCCGAGATGTAGAGGACGATGCCGAGGGTGGCGATCCAGAAGTGCCAGTTGACGAGCTTCAGACTGTAGAGGCCCTTGCGATTCCACACCCACGGCACCAGGCAGTACAGCGCACCGAACGAGACGAAGCCGACCCAGCCGAGCGCGCCGGAATGCACGTGGCCGATGGTCCAGTCGGTGTAGTGGCTGAGCGAGTTGACCACCTTGATCGACATCATCGGGCCTTCGAAGGTCGACATGCCGTAGAAGGCGACGGAGACGACGAGCATGCGCAGCACGGGATCGGTGCGCAGCTTGTCCCAGGCGCCCGACAGCGTCATCAGGCCGTTGATCATGCCGCCCCAGGAGGGCATCCACAGCATGATCGAGAAGGTCATGCCGAGCGTCTGCGTCCAGTCAGGCAGCGCCGTGTAGTGCAAATGGTGCGGGCCGGCCCAGATGTAGAGGAAGATCAGCGCCCAGAAGTGGATGATCGACAGCCGGTAGGAATAGATCGGCCGCTCCGCGCGCTTCGGGATGAAGTAGTACATGATGGCGAGGAAGCCGGCGGTCAGGAAGAAGCCGACTGCGTTGTGGCCGTACCACCACTGGAACATGGCGTCCTGGATGCCGCCCCAGGCGACATAGGATTTCGAGCCGAACACCGAGACGGGGAGCGCGGGATTGTTGCCGAGATGCAGGACCGCGATCGTCACGATGAAGGCGAGATAGAACCAGTTCGCGACGAAGATGTGCGGCTCCTTGCGCTTGATGATCGTGGCAAGGAAGACCAGCAGATAGGCGACCCAGACGATGGTGAGCCAGAGGTCGGCATACCATTCCGGCTCGGCATATTCCTTCGACTGGGTGACACCGAGCAGATAACCGGTGCCGGCGATCAGGATGAAGAAATTGTAGCCGATCACGACGAACCATGGCGCGAGGTCGCCCGCAAGGCGCACCCGGCAGGACTTCTGCACGACATAGAGCGACGTGCCGATCAGCACGTTGCCGCCGAAGGCGAAGATCACCGCGGAGGTGTGCAGCGGACGAAGCCGGCCGAAGCTGGTCCAGGGCAGATCGAAGTTCAGTGCGGGCCACGCCAGCTGCGAGGCGATGATGAGGCCGACGAGGAAGCCGGCAATGCCCCAGAACATCGCCATGACGGCGGTGAACTTGATCGGACCCATATTGTAGTTGGGGCGGCCGTTGATCTCCGTCGGCGGCAGCGCCGCCGGACGATCGAAGTAGCAGTTGATGATGCCAAAGACCACAGCCAAGCTCGCCGCTGCGCTGAGCGCGGCATGGAAGGCAAAGGCCGAATCGAGCGCCTTGGCTGAGGCGATCACGCAAAGGAAGGCGGTGACTGCGAACACGATAGCCAGGCCGCTTTCACCGATGGTCATGGATTTGGAGATGGAGGGCTGGCTCATGCGGATTCTCTCTGAAAGAACACGCCGCCAGAAACCACATTCGACCTCGCGGCGAATTGATTGAAATCAAGACAGGTGGATTTCTATTCGGGTGAGTGACGCGGCGCCCGTCAGTTGAAGTGCCCTCTCCCCTTGTGGGAGAGGGCAGCGAGGACGGTGCCGCGCACTCACTTGGGTGAGGGGTTGGCTCCGCACGGAGAGTCTTTCGGTGGAGAGAACCCCTCATCCGGCGCTTCGCGCCACCTTCTCCCACATCCGCCTTCGCCAAGGCTTCGGCGGACATGAGGGGAGAAGGAAGAAGTCACTCCTGCGCCGTCGCCTTGAGCGCCTTGATGACGTCCTCGCGGGCGATGATTCCGACCAGCTTCTCGGCGCCGTCGAGCACGATGATGCTCCTGATGCGGTGCTCGACCATGATCTGGAGCACGCGCGTCAGCCGCGTGTCGGGGCTGACATAGATGAACTCGGGCGTCATGACGTCGCCGATCCTGCGGCTCATCAGGTCGCGATAGTGCGGCAGCATCTGGCTCGGCGAGAACGCGAAACACTTCAGGATGTCGAACTTGGTAACGATGCCGACCACCTGCCCGTCGTCCTCGACCGGATAGGAATTGAAATCATCACGCTCGAACATCTCGCTGAGCGCGAGCAGGTCGTGGTCGCGCCGCACCGTCGTGACGTTGCGCGTCATGTAGCTGTCGACGGTCTCTTCAAGAAATTTGTACACGGCGCGTCCTCCTCGATTAGCTTTTGGGCCGGGCGGCCGTCAGTGCGACAGCAGCACGCTGCGGGCGGATTGGGTGACCAGATATTCGGTGACGCCGCCGAGGATCAGCTCGCGAAAGCGCGAATGACCATAAGCGCCCGCCACGATCAGGCCGGCCCCAAGGTCGCCGGCGACCTGCTCCAACTGCGCGGCAGCGGTTGCGTTCCGCACGGCCTCCGAGACGCGTGCGCTCGCGGTAACGCCGTGACGGGCGAGCCAGGCGGCAACGTCGGTGACGCCGGCCATCACCGCCGAACGGTCGTCATCGCGCTCCGGGATTTCGACGATGGTGACGTCCCTCGCCTTGCGCAGCATCGGCAGCGCATCCGCCACCGCGCGCCGCGCCTCCGGCGTGTCCTTCCACGCCACCAGCACGCTGCGCAGGTCGAGCCAGTTGACCTTATCGGGAACGACGAGAAGCGGGCGGCCGGCCTGCATCACCAGGTCCTTGGGGCTCGCGAGCGCGAACGCGTCGGAGAAGGCCGGGCTGTGGCCGCCGCTGACGATGATGTCGGCACATCGTGCCTGCGCCAGCACGAATCGCGCCGGAAAATCCATCGCGCCGCGCCACTCCACGCGGCCGCCGCGCGCCTTGGTGGCGGCGCGGAATTGCGCCTCCAGATCGGCAAGGCGCTTCCTGATCGAGGCTTCCTCCTGATCGATCAGGCTCTGGGCTTCAGCGCCGTCGGTGAAATAGAGCGGCGGCGCGAACTGCCCTGCGGCAACCCCGATAATGGCCGCCTCGAATCGCTCGGCGAGCTCGCCCGCGACCTGAAGGCGCGCCTCGTTGGACTGATCGAGCGCCAGGCTGACCATCACGGTCGCGTAAGTCATTGGGATTCTCCGCACAGCTATGAACTGGCGCGAAATCTAGCCTCGCCGTGACGGGGCAGGATGAGGTAGATCAAATCGCCGGGCGCGACCTTGCGGGAAATCCGCCAATGGAATCAGACATCCGAACTTGCCTCGGGCCGGTCCATGGGCGAAATTGCGGTCATGTTCGCGGCACCACGCCCGCCGCGCGAAGATGGGAGTCATCGATTGTCGCCGACCCGCGTAACGCATCCGCCAGACGACAGTCGCGGCGAGCATTTCCGGGTCCGGATCGAGGGATTCGGCGTCGGCACCTGGGATCTCGACCTCACGACGCGCGAGCTGGAGTGGTCGGAAACCGCGAGGACGCTGCTCAGTATCGAGCGGGGCCAGCCGGCAAGCTACGACCTCTTCCTGTCGCGCCTCGAGCCCGGTGACCGCGCGCGCATCGAGAACGCGATCAAGCAGGTCTCCGAGCATGGCGGCGGTTTCGACGTCTCCTTCAGGATTTCCGCCAATTCCGGCCGCGGCAAATGGATCAGGGCCCGCGCCGGCTTGATCCGAGACGAATCCGGCGTCGCTCGCCATCTCAGCGGCATCTTCCTCGATATCGACGAGGAGAAGCAGGTCGAGGAAGCCCTGCGCACGCGTGAGACCCACCTCCGCTCGATCCTTCACACCATTCCCGACGCCATGATCGTCATCGACGGTCGCGGCATCATGCAACTGTTCAGCACCGCCGCCGAGCGCCTGTTCGGCTGGTCCGAGCAGGAGGCGATCGGCCAGAACGTCAGCATCCTGATGCCGGAGCCCGACCGCACCCGCCACGACAGCTACATCGCGCGCTATCGCAGCACGAACGATCCGCACATCATCGGCATCGGCCGCATCGTGACCGGCAAGCGCCGCGACGGCACGACCTTTCCGATGCACCTGTCGATCGGCGAGATGCAGTCCGGCGGCGAGCCCTATTTCACCGGCTTCGTCCGCGACCTCACCGAGCACCAGCAGACCCAGGCGCGGCTCCAGGAATTGCAGTCCGAGCTCGTCCACGTCTCGCGGCTGACCGCGATGGGCGAGATGGCCTCGGCGCTGGCCCACGAGATCAACCAGCCGCTGGCGGCGATCAGCAATTACATGAAGGGATCGCGGCGGCTGCTGGCCGGCAGCACCGACCCCAACACGCCGAAGATCGAAAGTGCGATGGATCGCGCCGCGGAGCAGGCCTTGCGCGCCGGCCAGATCATCCGCCGCCTGCGCGACTTCGTCTCCCGCGGCGAGTCCGAGAAGCGGGTCGAGAGCCTGTCCAAGCTGATCGAGGAGGCCGGCGCGCTCGGGCTTGCCGGCGCGCGCGAGCAGAACGTGCAGCTCCGCTTCAGCCTCGATCCCGACGCCGATCTCGTGCTCGCCGACCGCGTGCAGATCCAGCAGGTGCTGGTCAATCTGTTCCGCAACGCGCTGGAAGCGATGGCGCAGTCGCCGCAGCGCGAGCTCGTCGTCGCCAACACCCGCGTCGATGACGACATGATCGAGGTCGAAGTGTCCGACACCGGCTCCGGATTTCAGGGCGACGTCATTCCCAACCTGTTCCAGACCTTCTTTACCACCAAGGAAACCGGCATGGGCGTGGGACTGTCCATCAGCCGCTCGATCATCGAGGCTCACGGCGGACGCATGTGGGCCGAGAGCAACCCATCGGGCGGCGCGACATTCCGCTTCACTCTCCCGGCAGCCGATGAGAATTGATCCATGACGACCAAGGGACATGTCTACGTCATCGATGACGACGAGGCGATGCGGGACTCGCTGAACTTCCTGCTGGATTCCTCCGGCTTCGGCGTCACCCTGTTTGACGATGCGCAAGCCTTCCTCGATGTCCTGCCCGGCCTTGCCTTCGGCTGCGTCGTCTCGGACGTGCGCATGCCTGGTATCGACGGGATCGAGCTGTTGAAGCGGATGAAGGCGCAGCAAAGCCCGTTCCCGATCCTGATCATGACCGGCCATGGCGACGTGCCGCTCGCGGTCGAGGCGATGAAGTTGGGGGCGGTCGACTTTCTCGAGAAGCCGTTCGAGGACGACCGCCTCACCACCATGATCGAGACGGCGATCCGCCAGGCCGAGCCGGCGGCGAAGAACGAGGCGATCTCGCAGGACATCGCCGCCCGCGTCGCCTCCCTCAGCCCGCGCGAGCGCCAGGTCATGGAAGGGCTGATCGCGGGCCTCTCCAACAAGCTGATCGCCCGTGAATACGACATCAGCCCCCGCACCATCGAGGTCTACCGGGCCAACGTCATGACCAAGATGCAGGCCAATAGCCTCTCGGAGCTGGTCCGGCTAGCGATGCGCGCCGGGATGTTGAAGGATTGAGGCAAATCGGATTGAGGCAAGTCAAAATCATTCTCCCGGGCCGTGCTAGCCAGATGGGATGATCGAGATCGGCTCGCACCATCAGCGGCTTCCAGTGACGTCATCCGCAAAGCCCACCGTCTACGTGGTCGACGATGATGCCGCCGTGCTGGGATCCCTGCAATTCCTGCTGGAAACCGACGGCTTTGCCGTGCGGACCTTCAGGAATGCCACGGCCCTGCTGAATGCCAGCGGCGCGCCCGGCGCGGACTGTTACGTGATCGACTACAAGATGCCCGACATCAACGGCATCGAGCTGGCCGGCCGGTTGCGCCAGTCCGACGAGGGCACGCCCGTGATCCTGATCACCGGCTATCCCGATGGGAATATCTCGGCCCGGGCGGCAGCCGCAGGCGTCAAGGACGTGATTTTGAAGCCGCTTCTCGACGAAACCCTGGTCAAGTCCATCCGCCACGCCATCCAGGGCGGCCGCGGCAACTGACCTACGGGGTTCTACGTAGGTAACCTCCCTTAAGATATCTCGCGAAATTTTCGAAGCGCCCGAACCCGCGTACCAAAGCGTCATCACAACGGAGATGGCGCAGATGCTGACCGAGACACTCAACACCCAGGCGATCAACACCCAAGTTCGTGCCAAGATTGCCCCTGCCCATCCCGTCTCCGACCAGTTCGGCGCGATCGCCGGCCTCGTCGCCACGGAGTTCTCCTACCGCAAGGACGAGGAGATCTACGGCGAGGACGAGCCGGCCGAATATGTCTACCAGGTCATCACCGGCGCGGTGCGCAGCTACAAGCTGCTCTCCGACGGCCGCCGCCAGATCGGCTCCTTCCATCTTCCCGGTGACGTGTTCGGCCTCGAATCCGGTCCCAGCCACCGCCTCGCCGCTGAAGCCATCATCGACACGACCGTGCGCCTGGTGAAGCGCGCGAGCCTGGAGAAGGCCGCCGGCACCGATGTGCAGGTCGCGCGCAAGCTCTGGGCCATGACCGCCGGCGAACTACGTCACGCCGAGGACCACATGCTGCTGCTCGGACGCAAGACCGCGATGGAGCGCGTTGCAACCTTCCTGCTCGAGATGGACCGCCGCCTTGCGGTAGCCGGCATGATGGCACTGCCGATGTGCCGCCGCGACATCGGCGACTATCTCGGCCTCACGCTGGAGACCGTGTCGCGCGCGCTGTCGCAGCTTCACGCCCAGGGCATTTTGGGATTTTCCGGCGCCCGCCAGATCGTGCTGCGCAACCGCCAGCGCCTGCACAATCTCGACGCCTGATTTCTGTCTTCCCCACCCAATTTGGCCGGCTGAATTCGTTCAGCCGGCCATTCTTTTCGGCGCGATCATGCCGGTGCGCCGGGTTTCCGGCATCACAAAGAGGATCAGCAAAAGCCCGGTCGCGGCGACGCCGGACAGCCCGATGAAGGCGGTGGCATTGCCGAACTTGTCGCTGACATAGCCGCCAAGCGCCGTGCTCAAGGACGCCCCGATGCCGGTCGCCGTCCCGACAATGCCTTGCGCCAGATTGAAATGGCCGCTGCCGAAGGCGACGTCGGCCACGATCAGCGGGATCATCACCGCGAACACCGCCGCCGTGATGCCGTCGAACACCTGCACCGCGACCAGCAGATAGGGATCGCGCACGGTCGCAAACAGAAGGCCCCGGATCGTCAGCGCAGCGAATCCGATCAGCAGCAGCGGGCGCCGGCCCCAGAGCTGGGCCTTGCGCCCGACCGTCGGCGACAGCAGCGCCACAATCGCCTGCGGCACGACGATGCAGAAGGCGACAAGCACGGTTGCCCACTGGCTCGACCGCGCCGTCACCGCGCTCGCCATCAGCGGCATCATCGCGGCGTTCGCCAATTGCAGCAGCAGCACGCTCAGCGCGAAGACGATGAGCGGGCGTTGCCGGATCAGGTGCCAGAGATTGGTGTCGCCTGGAACCGGCGCCTCGCGCGGCATCTCGCCGTGACAGCGCGCGATGTCGACTTCCTCCTCGCGGATGCGCGACAGCGCGATCAGGGTCGGAATCGCGAGCAGGAAGGTGACGAGGAACACCGAGCGGCTCGACAGGAGATAGCCGGCCGTGCCCATCACGGCGGCGGCGACGCCGTTGCCGAGGGACGCAAAGCGCGCATTGCGGCCGAGCCGTTCGCCGATCGCAAGCGGACCGACCAGGCCGAGGCTGATCGCCGCGATCGCCGGCCCCAGCACGCAGCTCGCCGCCGCATGCAGCGTGGCCGCAGCAACCACCACGGGGAAGATCGGCATCGCCGCATAGGCGAGCGCGCAGAAGCCGATGGTCGCTATCGCAAGCGCTGCGACCAGCCGCTCGGACTTCGCGGCATCGATGATCGCGCCACCGGGCATCTGTCCGATCAGCGCGACGATGCCACCGATCGACAGCACGAGGCCGATCTCGACCTGAGTCCATTTCTGCGTCGTGAGGTAGACCGCGATGAAGGGACCGAACCCGGTCTGAACGTCGGCGAGGAAGAAGATGAACCAGTCGAGGCCGCGCAGGCTCTGGCGCGACGGCGCCGGAAGGCCCGCAGGCGGCGGCGCGGCAACCTTGTACCGTTCAACGCGGCTATCGCGATCTGCGTGGTTCCGCTTCCTCGACAACAGCACCGGCGGCCATCCCTCCCCGCGCCTCACTGAATCGCTTGCAGCGGCTGCAGGCTGCCGGACGCGCCGAGCACCACCATCGGCGTGTCTTCCTTGTATTCCGGCGCGGCTGCGACCTGCGCCTTGGTCAATTCCAGCGTGATGCTGTCCTTCTTGTTGGCAATCTTGCCGAACCGCATCGCGTTCCAGTCCACCACGATCTTGCGGCTGCCGACGCCGAGGAAACCGCCGAAATCAATCACGGCGGCGCGCACACGGCCGGCGCGGTCGACGATGATGTCGACAATGCGGCCCATATCCTCGTCGGCGGCGCTGCGCACGTCACGGCCGAGCACGCCATGGGCGTCGCTCGCACCGATGATGGTCACGGACGGCGGCGGAGCGGCGTCCTTCGGCGTGACCGGCACGGTTGAAGCCGGCGGCTGCACCGTGGCCGGCGCGTTCGCTTCGCTGGGGGGCGTCGTTGGGCCCGCGGGCGGCTCCTCCGCGGCACGCGATGCGGCGACCGTCAATCCCGCGACGATCGCCGCGCTCAGAACCAACCATCCGGCGGTACGCATGAACCCTCCTCCCGGCGCGCCGCTAGCGCGCCAGCACGATCGAGACCTGGATCTGGCCGCGCGTGCGCAAGACCTCCAGCGCGACGTCGTCGCCGTGACGGCTGACGCGCAGATCCACGCTGGAACTGCCCAGGCGCAGATCGCGCAGGATCACCTCGTTCAGGAACGCCGGCAGATGCGGATTGCGCAGGCGAATCTCGCCGCGCGCGACGTCGAACTCGATGCCGAGCGCGGCCTCCAGCAGCGTGAATGGCGTCGCGCTGGCCCAGGCCTGCGGCGCGCAGGCGACCGGATAGAGCGTCGGGCCGCGCCGCTTCTCGCGCCGGAAGCCGCAGAACAATTCGGGCAGCCGCCGCAGGTCCATGTAGGTCGCCGCGTCGAACAAACCCTTGAAGAGATGTGCCACCGAATGCTTGAGCCCGTAGCGCGCGAGCCCGAGCGCGATCAGCGCATTGTCGTGCGGCCAGATCGAGCCGTCATGATAGGACATCGGATTGTAGCGCACCTCGCCTTGCGCGACCGTGCGGATGCCCCAGCCCGAGAAGAAGTGCGGCGCCATCAGATCGGCGGCGACGAGACGTGCGCGGTCCTCGCGGATCATGCCGCTGAACAGCACCTGCCCGGCATTGGACGTCCGCACCTTGCAGGGCCGCTTCCTGCCGTCGAGCGCGAGCGCATAGGTACCGAGCTCCTCGCACCAGAATGCCTTCTCGAACCGCTCGGCCAGCGCCTTGGCCTCGGTCTCGAGCTTTCTGGCGAGGTCCGGCTTGCCGAGCCGCAGCGCACAACGTGCGGCGAGCTGCTTGGCAGCAAAGACGTAGCCCTGCACCTCGGCAAGGGCGAGATTGCCTTCCGCAAGCTGGCCATCGGCATGGAAGATCGCGTCATAAGAGTCTTTCCAGCCCTGGTTGGCGAGGCCCTTTTCGGTGGCGCGCTGGTATTCGACGAAGCCGTCCCTGTCGGGGTCGCCCGGGCCGTCGATCCAGGCCAGCCCCGCCTCGATCGCCGGCCACAGCTCGGTCAGGGTCTTTTCGTCGCCGGTGCGCTCGAAATAGCTTCCGGCGAGCAGCACGAACAAGGCGGTCGAATCCACGCTGCCGTAATATTGCGCGAACGGCACCTCGCGGAGCGCAGCCATCTCGCCGCCACGCATCTCGTGCAGGATTTTTCCGGGCGCCGCATCGTTCAGCGGATCGACCGTCTCTGCCTGAAAATGCGCGAGCCGCCGCAGCACGCCCTTCGCGACCCGCGGATCGATCCACAGCATCTGGAGCGCGGTGATCAGGCCGTCGCGGCCGAACGTCGTCGAGTACCAGGGAATGCCGGCATAGGGATAACGCCCCTGCGGCGTCTCCGTCATCAGCATGTTGAGGTCGGCCATGGCCTGGCACAGCACCTGGTTGAAGATGTTGTTCGACGTCTCGATGTTGGCCATGCCCATCGTCGACCGGCGCATCTCGCGGCGATGGGCGAGCAGGCCCCTGAAAAAGCGCGCGGGCTTCTCCGCGATCGGCCGGTTGCAGGACACCGCCACGAACAGGGATTTCGACTGGTGCGGGTCCAGATCGAGCTGCCAGGTCGCGGCATTCACCGACAGCCGCGTCGGACGCGGGTCGAAATGCAGGCCGGTGGTACGCACGGCATCGTCAAGGCCGCGATAGTGGAACAGCACGTCGGTCGGCCCGAGCAACTTGCTGGTGCCGGTCCCGCGGTGCGGGCGCCGCTCGCCGCGCACCTCGAACAGATCGGCAAAATCGCAGTCGAACAGCAGCGTCAGCTCCAGGCTGGCGCGACGGTCGCCATGGTTCTGCACGCCGATGCGCTGATAGGCCGTGCCGCGCCACAGGAAGATCGTGCGCACGATGTGCAGCAGGTCCTTCTGGAGCACGATGCGGCCCTGCCGATAGATATCGGGATTGGTGAGATCGACGGTCAGGGCCGAATTGTCGTCGCGCAGATTCGAGCCGAGCAGCAGCGGCTGGAGGTCGTCCAGCACGAGCTCCAGCCGCGCCAGATAGCGCGTGTCGTGGTTGAACAGGCCGTCCGGCCCGCCCGCGGAGGCGCCGATATCGCCATGGCTGTCCAGAACGATGAAGGTGTCGTCGTGCTTGAGCGACCGACGGGGCCGCGCGGCGGGCCCCGTCATCGGAATGTAGAACGCCTGCTCCGCGACGGCCTCCTCCGTCTGCGCTACCGAGATGATCTGGGTTACGGCTTCGGCTGCCATGAGCTGCTCCCCTGCGGCCTATTTTTCGAACGCGACCAACGCAAACGCAACTGTTGGACTTACGCGGCGAACTTCGCCAGCCGGCTCATCTCCTGCGTCACCAGCTCACGGTAGGGACCGTGGCCCTGCATCAGGCGGTCGGGCGCGCCGTCCTCGATGATCTTGCCATTCTTCAGCACCAGGACGCGATCGAAATTGCGCAGCGTCGCCAGCCGGTGCGCGATCGCGATCACGGTGCGGCCGCGCATCAGGCGCAACAGCGCCTCGCGGATCGCCTCCTCGGATTCGCTGTCGAGCGCGGCGGTGGCCTCATCGAGCAGCAGGATCGGCGCGTCCTTCAGGAAGGCCCGCGCGATCGCGATGCGCTGGCGCTGGCCGCCGGACATTTTCACGCCGCGGTCGCCGACCATGGTGTCGAGGCCCTCCGGCAGGCTATCGATGAAATCGCAGCGCGCCGCGATCGCCGCGCGCAGCACCTCGTCGTCGGTCGCGTTCGGACGGCCGTAGCGGATGTTCTCGCGGATCGAGCGATGGAACAACGATATATCCTGCGGCACGACCGAGATGGCTTCACGCAGGCTTAGCTGGGTCACCTTGGAAATATCCTGGCCGTCGATGGTCACGCTGCCTTCATCGACATCGTAGAACCGCTGCAGCAACGTGAACAGGGTCGATTTCCCTCCGCCCGACTGGCCGACCAGGCCGACGCGCTGGCCGGGCTGAAGCCGCAGGCTGAACCGTTCAAAAATCTTCTCGCCACCGGGATAGCCGAAGGTGACGTTGTTGTATGCGATCGCGGCGCCGCTCTTCATCAGCGGCTCGGCCTCGGGATGATCGCGCAATTCATGCGGCATGAGCAGGGTCGCGATCGCCTCGGTCAGGCGCGCGACGTGCTGGGTGACATCGACCAGCGCCACCGCGAGGTCGCGCGTCGCGTTGAGAATGGAGAGGCCGAGCGTACAGACCAGCACGACATCGCCGGTGGTCGCCTCGCCCTGCTGCCAGAGCGTGATTGCCCAGGCCATCAGCGCCACCGTCAGGACGACCGTTATGCCGGCATGCGTGAGCCGCAGCTTTTCCAGATAACGCAGGCTACGGCCGCGCGCGGTCAGTTCCCGGTTCACCGTCGCGTCGAACCGCTCGTGCTCATGGCTGATGCCGCAGAAGGCGCGGACCAGCGGCATGTTGCTGATGACATCGATCATCTCGCCGTCGACGACGGCGGCCTTGTCGGCAAAGTCGTCATGCAGCGGCTTGCCGGCCGCGGCCAGATGGAACATCGCTATCACCATACCGCCCGCGACCACGATCAGGCCGAGTGCCATATAGGGACTGACGGTTCCAATCAGCCCGATGGCCGCAATTGTGGCGATGCACGGCGGCAACACATTCCAGACGAACATGTTCTCGACCGTGAACACCGCGTTTGAGGTCGCGGTGATACGGCTCGTCAGCATGCCCGGCATGCGATCCGAGAAATAGCTCGGCGCGTGTCCGGTCAGATGACGAAATATGTCACGGCGTAAATCACCCGTGACACGAACGAAGGTGAAGCTCGCGGTCCAGCTCGCGATCCGCCACAGGAAATTGTCCGCCGCGATCAGCGACATGAGTAAAATGAATGCCAGCCATACGCTGCCACCGTGCGAAGTTCCAGCGGACAGGCTGTCGACCAGGGATTTGACGCCGTACTGCGTGCCCACGGAACAGGCAACGGCTGCAACGACAGCGGTCAGGATCACGAGATGCGATGCCGGCCGTCGTCGCAGATAGCGCAAGACAAAGGCAAATGGCCTGCGCGCGTAACCAGAAAGATGATCCATGTGACTGCGACCCCGTCGTATTGATTTCGATTTTTCTGTTAGCCGATTGAACATCGACCGCTTCGCCTCGGTTCCCGGGCCGGGCCATCACGACATGCGGATGCGGACGATGTGAGAAGAGGAGATGGCAGCATCGCGGCCGACTGAAGTGTGTCGAAGAAGTAACGTTCGTTGAAGGAACTTCGCAATTGCGAGAACGTTCCCTCGTCTGGCATGCCGGTGCCGAGACACGGCGGGGGTTTAACTTCTATGATCACAGAGGAGATGGCGAGATGCGCATCGCGCAGGTAGCTCCGTTGACTGAGGCTGTTCCACCCAAGCTGTATGGCGGCACCGAGCGGGTGGTGCACTGGTTGACGGAGGAGTTGGTTGCCCTTGGACACGATGTAACCCTGTTCGCCAGCGGCGACTCGCAGACGTCGGCGAAGCTCGACGCACTTTGGCCGCGGGCGCTTCGTCTCGACGGTTCCGTGCGCGATCCCAACGCGCTGCATATGGTGCTCCTGGAGCGCGTGCGGCAGAAATGTGACGACGAGGAGTTCGACTTCCTCCACTTCCATCTCGATTACTATCCGTGGTCCCTGTTCCACCGGCAGCCGACCCCGTTCGTGACCACGCTGCACGGCCGGCTCGACCTGCCGGAGCATCAGCCCGTGTTCAACACCTTCTCGAAAATGCCTGTCATCTCGATCTCGAACGCGCAGCGCAGGCCGGTGCCGCAGGCGAACTGGGTGACGACGATCCACCACGGCCTGCCGGAGAACTTGCTGACGCCGAAGCCGGCGAAGCAGGAATATCTCGCCGTGCTCGGCCGCATCGCGCCCGAGAAGGGCGTCGACCGCGCCATCAAGATCGCGATGCATTGCGGCATCCCGCTGAAGATCGCGGCCAAGGTCGATCGCGCCGACCAGGACTATTACGACGAGCTGATCAAGCCGATGATCCAGAACAATCCGCTGGTCGACTTCATCGGCGAGATCGGTGACCACGAGAAATCCGACTTCCTGAGCGGCGCGCTCGGCCTCCTGCTGCCGATCGACTGGCCGGAGCCGTTTGGCCTCGTGATGATCGAAGCCATGGCCTGCGGCACACCGGTCGTCGCTTTCAACCGCGGCTCGGTGCCCGAGATCATCGATGAGGGCCTCACCGGCTTCGTGGTCGAGGACATCATCAGCGCTGCCGGCGTCGTCAAGCGCCTGCCGCAACTCGATCGCGCGGCCATCCGCAAGCAGTTCGAGAAGCGCTTCACGGCGCGGCGGATGGCGCTGGATTATCTCGCGGCCTATCGCAGCCTGACGGAAGCGCAGGCGCCGCGGATCAAGCTGGTGAGCAGCGCGGAGTAAGGGCCGCTTTCACCTCACGACACACTGTCATGCCCCGGCTTGACCGGGGCATCCAGTACTCCGCGACTTCTCGGCTCAAGCACTGCGGTCTCAGGAATACTGTCATCGCCCGGTCAAGCCGGGCGATGACAGCGAGCGTGCGGAGGGCGATGCCAGCAAGAACGTGGCGGCGGCGGCGCCCTAACTCACCACCGCCCGCTTCGGCTCGACGATCTCGAACATGCGCGGGAATTCGTCCATCAGGCCCATCAGCTCGGCAAGCCGCATCGGGTTGCCCGCGAGCTTGATCTTGCCGGCGGCGACCGCTTCCGGAAAGCTCGTCAGTTTCGCGATGACCTCATCGAGCGTTGCGCGCGCGAGCGTGAAACTGGCGTCCGCGCCTTCCGCCTGCACGCCCTCCGTATAAGTCAGCGCGCAATTCTCCAGGTTGAGCACGAAGATCTCGCCGGTATCGGAAAAGCTCCAATTCAGCACGATGTGCTTGCCCTCGGCCTTGGGGCCGTTGAGCCGAATGCCGAGCACGTCCCAGAGCTGCTCGGTGCGTAGCGCGGCCAGCGTCTCGCGCGGCATTGGCGGACGCGGCGGGGTCTTGGGCATGCCCTGACGCAGCTCCTGCGCGCCGAACAGATAGGCGTTGCGCCAGGTCGAGCTCTCGGCGGCATAACCGAGCTGCTCGAGCGTATCCGCGAGCAACAGACGCGCCGCTTCATTCTCCGGCTCCGCGAAGACGAGATGGCCGAGCGCCTGCGCGACAAAGCGGAACTCGCCTTTGTCGAAGTCCTTGCGTGCGCGCGCGAGGATGGCCTCGGCGCCGCCCATGTACTCGACATACTTCTTGCCGGATTCCACCGGCGGCAGCGGATCGAGATTGACCGGGTTGGCATCGTACCAGCCGAGATATTTCTGGTAGATCGCCTTCACGTTGTGCCGGATGTGGCCGTAATAGCCGCGGCCGTGCCAGGCGCCCTCCAGGCTCTTCGGCAACTGGATCGTCTCGGCGATCTCGGCGGCGGTGAGGCCGTGGTTCATCAGGCGGATGGTCTGGTCATGCGCGAACTTGTAGAGATCGCGCTGCTGGCGGATCATCGTGCCGATCCGCTCGCGCCCCCACACCGGCCAGTGATGCTGGCCGCACATCGCCTCGGCCTTGCCGTCCCAGAGCCGCAAGGCCTCGTTGAGGTACTTCGACCACGCCAGCGCATCGCGCACGTCGGCGCCGCGGAACGGCAGCAGATTGTGGAAATTGTGCGTACAGTTCTCGGCGAGGTTCAACAGTCTGTAGCGCGGGATGAAGAAGTGCATCTCCGCCGGCGCTTCGCTGTTCGGCGCCATCTGGAATTCGAATTCGACGCCGTCGATCACGCGCCTGTCGCCGGTCGCCATGATCAGGTCGGTCGGACGCAGCAGTGCCACGGCGCCCGCCGCCATCGACTTGCCGAGCCCGTTGTCGACCTGCCCCCGCACGCCTTTGGCGAGGAACGGCCCGAACTGGTATTGTGCCCGCCGCAGCATCGCCGGCCCCGCGATGATGTTCTCGGAGACGGCATGCTCCATGAACAGGTTCGGCGCGATGATCGGCACGGCGCCGGTTGCCAGCGCGTCCTCCTCCAGCACGCCGCGCGCGCCACCCCAATGGTCGGTATGGGTGTGGGTGAAAATGACGGCGGCCACCGGCTTCTGGCCACGATGCCTGTAATAGAGATCGAGCGCGGCACGTGCGCCCTCGATCGACGTCAGCGTGTCCACGACGATGACGCCGCTGTCGCCCTCGATCAGCGTCATGTTGGCGATGTCGAGCCCGCGCACCTGGTAGACGCCGGGCACCACCTCGAACAGGCCGTGATGCATGTTGAGCCGCGCCTGTCGCCACAAGCTCGGATTGACGGTCGGCGGCGCCGTCTCGCTGGAGAGGAAGCCATAGGGCTTCAGGCTCCACACCGTCCGCCCCTGCGGGTTGGCGATCTCCGCATTCTCGATCGTACCAAGGAAGCCACGTGCGGCATCGTCGAAATCCCGCGTGTCGGAAAACGGCAGCGCATTCAGCATCGCATCATGCTGCGCGGTGACGGAGGGTGTTGCGTCCTTCGGCTCGTTGCTGGTCATTCTTGTTTCCTCCCGGCCTGTGCGAACATCTAACCGCATCTCGCGGGTGATTGCTATCGGAGGAGACTGCCGAAATCGAGCGAGATGCCTCTTCCCTTCTCCCCTTGCTTGTGGGAGAGGTGGCGCGAAGCGCCGGATGAGGGGTATATCTCCGCCCGCAAGACTGTTTGTGCGGAGAGAAACCCCTCACCCGCCTCGCCGCTGCGCGGCGAGCCACCCTCTCCCACAAGGGGAGAGGGTGCACCGTCCGCGTGGCTTACGCAGCGAGCTCTTCCGCCAAGGTCTGGCCCGATGCGGTCGCATCCGCCATCCGCAAATCCCGCGCCAGCACATAGCCGCCGCGTTCCTGCTTGGCCCGATATAGCGCCTTGTCGGAGCGCGACAACAGCGCCTCGGCAGTGCGCCCGTCGTCCGGCGCGACGGCGACGCCGACGCTGACGCCGAGCTCGATCATTTGTCCGTCGATATCATAGGGCGCGCTGATCGACTGCACGATGCGCTGCGCCATCGCTTCCGCATCAGCCGCCGCACGCTGCACCAGGACGAACTCGTCGCCGCCCATCCGGACCACGAGGTCATCCTGCGCGGCGAGCGCCTTGAGCCGCCCGGCGACCTGCTTCAGCAGTGCGTCACCGACGGGATGGCCGAACCGGTCGTTCGCCTCCTTGAAGCGGTCGAGGTCGAGCGTATGGACGGCAATCATCCGTGGCCAGCACCGAACGATTGGACGCGCCGGTCATCGGGTCCAGGCGCGAGAGCTGCTCGAACTGCCGCTTGAGCGTGATCTGGTTGATCGAGGCATTGAAGCTCAGCCGCACCATCTCGAAGCTCGCGGCCACATACATCAGGATGAGGAGCCCGAGCCCGACATGGCGCAGATCGGGTTGCATGAAGGTCACGATCGCAGCAGGCGCTGCGATTGCGACGAGATCGAGCAGCGCCGCGACGGGACGCAGCGCCAGCCGCGCCACCACGCCGGCGCCAAAGCCGAAGCCGATGCCAATCGCCATCACGGAACAGAGTGCATCACCCAGCACGATGCTGCGCGCGGCAAACACGCCGAGCACGGATGCCGTTGCAACGGTGCCGGCAACATAGCGCCGCTCCCAGCGCGCGGCCTCGGCCCGACCGAGCTGCGGCGGACATGAGAGGCGGCGACGGAAAGCGAATATCTCGAACAGGCGGACAATGGCCACCACCACACCGGCAACCGTCAGGCCGGCCGTCACGATGTCGCCGGTCTCATAGGTCGTGATCGCACCGACCATCGCCTGGCAGGCGGCCGCAAGAATGGTGGGCATCGTCGTGCCGTGAAGGCCCGTGATGACTTCCATATAGACGGCGTCCGAAATCGACGCCCGTCCGGATTCCATTCTGTTGAAGAACATGCCAGCCCCATCCGCTGGCATGCTTCTACCGCAGACCCGTAAAATGGGTTCCCAGCACAGCGATGGCATTTGAGTGTGCGGGTTTACCGCGCGTTAGCCATGTCCCGGTCGTGCATAGGCTAATGCATCCCCAGCACCCGCGGCAGCCACAGCGTCAGATCGGGCCAGTAGGTCACGATGACGAGGAAGCCGAGCATGGTGATGAGCCACGGCAACACGGCGACCGCGAGCTCGGTTATTCGCATGCGCGCTATCATCGAGGCGACGTAGAGATTTAACCCGACAGGCGGATGGCAGAGGCCGACCTCCATGTTGACGTCCATCACGATGCCGAAATGCACGAGGTCGATGCCGAGCTTCTTGGCCGCCGGCGCCAGGATCGGCGCCATGATCAGGATGATCGAGTTCGGCTCCATGAAGTTGCCGGCGAGCAGTAAGAGGATGTTGACGACCAAGAGGAAGCCGACCCAGCCGAGGTTCTGCGCCGCGATCCAGTCGGCCAAGGTCGCCGGCAGGTTCTCGTTGGAGAGCACGAAGGAGAACAGCACCGCGTTGGTGACGATGTAGAGCAGCATCGCGCTGGTGTTGGCGGCGCGCAGCAGCACCCGCGGCACGTCCACGATCTTGATCGCCTTGTAGACAAACACCGCGATGACAAAGGAGTAGACCGCAGCCATCGCGGCCGCCTCGGTGGCGGTGAACAGGCCGCTGTAGATGCCGCCGATGATGATGACGACCAGCATCAATCCCCAGATGCTCTCGCGGAAGGTGCGGACGGTCTCGCCCCAGCTCGCCTTCGGCAGGCGTGGATAGTCGCGCTTGCGTGCGAGCCACCAGGTGACGATGCAGAGCATCGTCGTCAGCATGATGCCCGGCAGCAGGCCCGCGACGAACAGCGCGCCGATCGAGGTATTGGTGGAGACCGCATAGACGATCTTCGGTATCGACGGCAGCATCAGGATGCCGAGCGAGCCGGCAACGGTGATGATGCCGGCGCCGAAATGCATGGGATAGCCGTGGCGGACCATCTCCGGCAGCACGATCGCGCCGATCGCGGCAACGGTCGCGACGCTCGAGCCGCAGACCAGCGCGAACATCGCGCAGGCGACGATGCCGGCAAGGCCGAGACCGCCGTGCCAGTGGCCGATCAGCGAGGTCGCGAAATTGATCATGCGGCGCGCGACGCCGCCATGGGTGAGGAAATTGCCGGCGAGGATGAAGAACGGGATCGCCATGATCTCGAACCCCTCGATGCCCGTGAAGAGCTTCATCGAGACGGCTTCGATCGGCACTGTGGTCAGCGTGAACAGGAACGTCATCACGGTGAGGCCGAGCGCGATCGAGACCGGGATGCCGGTCAGCATCAGCGCGATCAGCAGCGCGAACACGGTCGCGGCACGCATCCAGTGCGGCAGCACCACAACGCCGAACTTCTCGGCGAGACACATCGCGAAGATCAGGATCGGCGCCATGATCAGGATGACGCCGAGCGGCGACACTTTTCGCGCGGCCGCCCTGGTCGCCGCGCCGGCGGGCTGCGGATGCAGCGCGGGCGAGACGTCGGCCTCCACGCCCTCGACATGACTCTCGTCATGATGCGGCAGATGGCCGGTCCAGTAGTAGGACCACGAGACCTGGAGGAAGCGGAAGCACATCAGGCCCGAGCCGAGCGGGATCGCCAGATAGACGAACCACATCGGCGCTTCCAAATCATTGGACTGCTGGCCGGTCTTGAACATCTCGGCGACGAAGGAGGCGCCGAAGGCCGCGATCATGCCCGTGAACAGCGCGCCGCACAGCAGCGAGAACAGGATCACGTGCTTGCGCGAATGTTCGGGCAGGCGGTTGACGAGCAGGTCGACGCCGACATGGATGCCGGTGCGCACGCCATAGGCTGCGCCGAACTTCGCCATCCAGATGAACATGTAGATGCAGAGTTCCTGCGCCCAGGACAGGTCGAGCTCGGACAGGAAGGTGAACACCGCCATCGACAGCGTCGCGAGCCAGTTCATCCCGTGCGCAGCCGCCCATCTGGAGAGGACGATCGATTCGCCTGCGCCGTAACGGTGCACCACGGCGATGAAGATCAACCCGGTTGCAGCCGCGATGAGCGTCGCGATCAGCCATTCTTCGAGATGGTTGAGCGCCTGATTGAGCACGCGAAGCAAATCAAAGTCCCCCTATCGATGCGAAACGGCCGGAAGTGCGCACACTCCCGACCGTTCGTATTGTCCTTGCGGAAAACGCGTCAGTTCATCTTGACGTCGAGTTCCTTGGCGACGAGATCGAGCACCTCCTGCCCGACCCGACCCTTTGCCCATGTATAAGTCGGCCGCATCGATTCCTGCCACGCCTTGCGGTCGGCGTCAGTCAGATAATGCAGCTTGGTCTTGCCCGCCTTCTTGATCTCGGCCAGCGCGTCCTCGTTCTCCTGGTGCGCGATCTGGTTGGTGTACTCGGTTGCATCCACCATCGCCTTCTCGAGCTGGGTGCGGATGTCGGGCGGCAGGCCGGACCAGAATTTCGAGTTGACGATGACCGCATATTGCAGATGCGCGTGATAGGACACTGTGATGTCCTTCTGCACCTCGTAGAACTTCTGGGTCAGGTAGTTCGACGCGGTGTTTTCGCAGCCGTCGACCACGCCGGTCTGGAGCGCCTGGTAGACTTCGGAGAACGCCATGATCTGCGGGATCGAGCCCATCAGGCGGAAATACTGGTCGGCGATCTTCGATCCGGAGATGCGGAATTTCAGGCCCTTGAAATCCTCAGGCTTCATCAACGCGCGGTTCGACGACACCATGTGGAAGCCGTTGTCCCAATAGGCGAGCCCCGTGATGCCCTTGGCCTCGAGCTTCTGGAACAGCCATTTGCCGATCGTGCCCTTCATCGCGCTGGAATAGGTCTCGTCGTCCTTGAACAGCCAGGGCAGATCGAGCGCCTCGAACTCCTTGATGCCGAGCGGCGCGAATTTCGCAGTCGAGGGCGCCAGCATCTGCACCGAACCGAGCTGAAGCGCCTCGATCTCCTCCTTGTCCTTGTAGAGCGAGGAGTTCGGATAGACTTCGATCTTGACCTTGCCGTCGGTGTACTTCTCGGCGAGTTCCTTGAACTTCAGCGCGCCCTTGCCCTTCGGGGTGTCGTTGGCGACGACGTGGCTGAACTTGATGACGATCGGGCTCTGGGCCTGTGCCACCGCTGGGGTCACAAGAATAGCTGCGGCGGCGACCGCAAGAAGCAGCTTGCGCATGAAGTAACCTCCCAACAACCTCTAAAACCGGGTTCTTTTTGTTTTGCAGCCCGGTTTGCAGCCCAGTAGTGGCAGCAATCCACCACCCGAACAACTAGACCTAAGCCCAATTTGCCGCAGGCAAGCTAGCTTGATGGCTGTTGTCCGCGCAACCCGGGACCCGCTTCCAGTCCCGGGTTGCGAACGGTTTATGTCGCATTGCGGCAGTGCGATCAGCCCTTGCGCTGGGCGACCATGAACAGACGCCGGAACGGAAACAGCGTCTGCCCCGCCGCATTCTTCGGATAGGCCTTCGCCACCCGCTCGCCATAGGCGGCCTCGAACGCGGCCTTCTCGTCGCCCTGCAGGATGTCGAGATAGCGCGTCAGCCAGGTCCCCTTGGTCCATTCCTTCACGGGATTGTCGCCTTCGAGCACCTGCAGATATTCGGTCTCCCAGATGTCAACGTTCTGGGAAAGCGGCGCGAGCAAATCATGATAGAAGGCCGGCCCTTCGACCGGCGGCGGGGTAACGAGATGCTCTACCTTTGACCGCCACGGACCGTTCAGCGCCGTCTCGCCGATCAGCACATGCGATGGCGCGAGGAAGTTGCGCGGCATCTGCACCGCAAGCATGCCGCCGGGCGTCACCTTCTCCATGACCGACGGAAACAGCGCCGCATGATTGGGCAGCCAGTGCAGTGCGGCATTGGAATAGATCAAATCGTATTGCCTGGCGGGGCGCCAATGGCCGAGATCCTCGTGCGACCATTCCACATCCGGCGCCGCCTTGCGGCCGGCGGCCACCATCTCGGCCGAGCCCTCGACACCGGTCACGGTCGCGTCCGGCCAGCGCTCCTTGATCAGTTTTGTCACGTTGCCGGCCCCTGCCCCGAGATCGGCGATCGCGCGCGGGGCGAAATCCGGAATCCGCATCAAGAGGTCGACGGCGGGCCGAAGCCGATGGCCGGAGAATTTCAGGTATTGCTGCGGATCCCAGACCATTGCTCAACGCCTTTTCTTTTTCGTGTTTCCTTCGTCGAGGCTCTTGGTTACCACTGCTCGTCCCGCTCAGGCAATTCGCGAAGCCGGCGGGACGGGCAGGAAACGAACGACAAGAAGCAAAAAGCAAACAAGAGAGCGTGTGACCATGGACCTCGGGCTCAAATCGAAAACCGCAGTCGTGACAGGAGCGAGCATCGGCATCGGCCGCGCCATCGCCAAGGGCCTGGCTGCCGAAGGCGTCCGCGTCGTCGGCGTGGCGCGGCGCACTGATCTCCTTGCCGAGCTGGTGAAGGAAGTCGGCTCCGGCCTGATCACGTCGTTCGAGCAGGACGTGATGGCGAAGGACGCCGCGGAGAACATCGCGGCCTTTGCGCAAAAGGAGCTCGGCCATGTCGACATCCTCATCAACAATGCCGGCGGCAGCCGCCCCCTTCCCGTCGATGCGCCCGACAGCAAATGGGACGAGGCGATCGCGCTGAACTTCACCAGCTACCGCTGCATCGCGCATGCGCTGCTGCCGCAGATGATCGAACGCAAATGGGGCCGCATCGTCAACATCACCGGCAAGTCCGAGCCGGAGGGACTCAACGCCGCCTTCGCCGCCAAGGCCGCCGTGCACGCCTGGGCCAAGGGCCTGTCGCGCGAGATCGGCGAGCACGGCATCACCATCAACTGCATCCCGCCCGGCCGCATCATGAGCGAACAGATCCGCCGCAACTATCCGCCGGGTTATCGCGAGCGCTTTGCCGAAGAAGAAATCCCGGTCGGCTATTGGGGCGAGCCGGAGGATCTGGCAGCGCTCGCGGTGTTTTTGGCGTCGCCGGTGGCGCGGTACATCACGGGGACGGTGATCCCGGTGGATGGGGGGCTGCGGCGGTATCAGTTCTGAGGGCTTGCCCTGGCTTCGCATACATTGCGCCCCGCCGCTCCGCTCCTGCGGGAATAGCGCGCGACGAACCCCATCGACAGCAACCAGAGAGGTCTCGATGATTGAGAGATACTCAGACCACGCGGCAAACGAGCGGACTTTTCTCGCCTGGGTCAGGACGGGCATCGCAATCATCGCGTTTGGCTTTGTCGTCGAGAAATTCAACCTCTTCGTCCGAACTATCGCTGAAGCCAACAGGACGGAGATCGGGTCCCGACTGCAATTCGATCGCTTCACGGGAGCGTTCAGTCACTATGACGGCCTCGCGCTGATCGCGATCGGGATCGCAATCATCGTGATTTCGCTCTTTCGCTTCATCAGGACTGGCCGAATGATTGACGACGCACAATCTCATTCCGCCGGCGGCATCAAGACAGAACTGGTGCTCGCCGTTGTGCTGGGCCTGATCGTTACAGCGATGACCGTCTATTTTGCGCTCTGACTTTGGACCTAGCGGTGGCGCCGGCTTCCATCGACAACGTCTGGAGATCGCTTTGCATCACCATACGGGTCTGGGCATCGAGAGCGCCGAACGGCTCGTCCATCAGGATCACATCGGGGCCGACCTCGGTGTTGACTGACGTGATGTTGCGGCCGCGATGATGGACCGCATGTCTATACATATTCCAAGCCGCCGAAATGAGCAAGCCGAGGCCAATGGTGAGAATTTGGGCTTCGCGGGTTGAATGAAAGGCAGGGCCGGCTGCGGCATCGCCGCGGCGGCGCGTTGGGGTTGCGGCGTTCGCCGCACACTCGTCCAAATCTACTGGCGTCGCCGCCGTCAATGACGCAGAGGCGGTCCCTTTAAGAAACACGCTCGGAAGGTCGGCGGCCGGGCTCTCTGGTCATGCATCAGTCGACGTGACTGCATTTCCTGCCGTCGACAACGCGCGTGGATGAGAGGCAAGCCGGATGATGTGCGGCGAGGCTGCTCCGCTATAGAGACTGTCGAGAATGGCGGAACGGTTCTTCAGGACCCCGCGCTGATTGATGTAGCCCTTGTCCGTTGTCTCGCCTGCCGCGAGCGACAGCGGCTGGATCTGGATGGCAACGGCCGATATCCGCGCGTTGGTCGCTGCCGCTAGGTTATGCTCGGTCAAGACCCGATGGACGTATGCGCGAACGCCGGAATCCAATGAAAGGGTGTCACCGGAATCCGCGCCTGCTGCGCCGTTAGCATGTCGCCTTGCACGGTCCGGATTGAGCCATACCAGCGCGACGAGAGAATCGCGGCCCTCGCCTCCGATGACCAGATCCTGCAGCACGCCGCCCATCCGGTCCAGGATGGCGGCACGCAGCTCGCCGACGAGCACCCACGTGCCTGTCATCATTTTGAAATTCTCCGAGAGACGCCCGGAAAACCTCAGGCCGCGGCAGAGATCGGCGGGATCGATGAACGAGACCGCGTCGCCTACCCGATAGAAGCCCTCTTCGTCGAATGCCGCCGCAGACAATTCGGGTAATCCGAGATAACCGGGCATGACGTTCGGGCCACGGACCCGCGCCTCGTAACCGTCCATCGCCGGAACCAGCTTGAGTTCGATGCCGGGTGCCGGCAAGCCGATCTCTCCCGGCGCTTCGCACGGTCGATAAGACACGCAGATGGTCGGCCCGGCTTCCGTGGCGCCGTATCCGGCCAAAATCGGAACTCGCTCGCCGCGGACTTCGATTGCATATTCCTGAAGCGTTGCCATTACGGCCGCCGGGATCGCCGCGCCCCCGAAAATCATTCTGTCGATGCGATGGAAGAACTTCCGCCTCAGGTCTGGATCCTCGCCGAGCGCGGCGCATAACAACGCGTAACCGGTTGGGACATTGAATGAGGCCGTCGGAGAGACGTCGTGCAGATTGGCGATTGTTCGATGAAACGCTTCGGGCGTCGGTCGGCCATCGTCGATATAGAGAGAGCCGCCGTTCTTCAGAATCCCATTCAGTATGACGTTGCAGCCCATGGTATGATGCCAGGGCAGCCATTCGATCTGAACCAGGGGCTGCGAGACCGGCGTGACCTGAGCGGCCATCTGCAGCACGCTCGACATCATGCGATGGGTATTGATCACTCCCTTGGGAGAGCCGGTCGATCCCGACGTGAACAGGATTTTGCCGACGGTCTCCGATCCGAGTGCTGCGAACGCCGCCTCAAACGCGTGACCCGGTGTCGCGGCGGATAGCTCCGACAGCGGCGTGGTATCCGCCGCCTCTTCCGCCGTTATCCATTCGGCCTGCGCAAAGCCGGGGATGGCACGGGCTTGCACGAAGGGATCCGCCTTCTGGGCAAACACAAACTTCGGCGTGAGGACCTTCGCGATGTCTTCGATGCGGCTGAGGCCACCTGGCAGAAGACTGTAGCTTGGCGAGATCGGCGCAACCTGCAGACCGATCGACATCGCGGCGAACTGGATCACCGCATTCTCGATCGAATTGCCGGACAGGATGGCCAGCGTATCGCCCGCTGCGCCACCCCGATCAATCAGCGCCTGCCCGACCGAGCGCACTCGAGACCAGAATTCGCCATAGCTGATCGACTGCCATGCATTGTCGCGGGTTCGTTGCGCGAGAAAGACGCGGTCCGGCGTTTCCTGAGCCCAGTGGGGAAGGTATGCGCAAATCGTCCCGCTCACTCCAGCGAGCATAATCCGCGATCGCAATATCAGGGTGCCGTCATCCCTTCTCGTGACCTCGATGTCGGTCGGTGGTGAAGGCATAGAACAATATGGCGTGGAAGCAGGATGGTCGAGAGCAGGCTGCACAGGCGTTCTCCTTTCGATATCCGCGAAGGCCCGGCTGAGGCGGCGGCGATCGATGCAAACGATCTGTAGTCCTCACGCGCAATGAGGCTCCTGCAGAACGTCGGGAGGGCAATATCTCGATGCTACGTTGCGTGAGAATTTCATCTTCGCGAGGATCGCGTTGCATTTGCAATGTCGCTGATCCGGCGTCACGGACACCAGTGAGGGTTCCAATGGGGGATTCACGGGTGCCGAGAGTTCGCGCAAGACGTCCGCCCGTGAGTTCACGCGCGATGCCCGGAAGCAGCCCCGCTGCTAAACGCGCTCGTCTGCTATGGACCAGTTGCCAGAGGCTGCGACCTATTCATGCAGCAGCGATTGCCAGTCCGGAGGCACCGCGCCGTCCGGCCCGGGCACCGGCTGGTCCAACGGATGCGCGTGCGGGCCTTGCAGCTTCGGGCCCGCGAAGGGCTGTCCCGTGCGATAGTCGTAAAACCACCGTTCGCCCGGCTCGAAGCTCGTGATGATCGGGTGACCCGTCGCCGCGTTATGCTTCGTTGCATGCTGATTGGGTGACGTATCACAGCAGCCGATGTGACCGCATTCGACACATCTGCGAAGATGAAACCACCATCCGCCAGCAGCCGAGCATTCCGCGCAACCCGTTCCGCTTGGCTTGGCCGCGAGGTTGATGCCATCCCTGTCAGACTTCATCGATCCACTCACTGAAAGTGATTGCGGTCATCGCAAATCTTCGCCGCCATCGCATTTTGCCAGTGTTTCGCCCGACGGGTCAACCTCGCGACATCAGGGAGCATCTCGCGGGAGAATTGGAGAGGCGTTCACACAAAGTTGCGGCGGCGATGCACAGGCGTGACGCGAGGCATCGTTCGGCGACGAAAAATCGGCGTATTCCAATCCCCAACAATCATTGCCCCGCTGCGGCCGCACCACAGACAGCGGAGGGACGAAACGTTCTGCCGATAGAAGCACCACAGGCCTTGGCTTTGCCAGTTCGTCACGGGAGACGTGCAACATGAACAAATGGGATCAAAAATCTCGAGGGCATCACGCCTGCCCCACCTGCTACGGCCCGCCCTCGTCGCGCCGCGGCTTCCTCGCGGGCGTTGGTGCACTTGGCCTGGCCGCGGCCGTCCCCGCCGTTGCGGTGCACGGACAGACCAAGCCGGCGCTGATCGATACTCACCTTCATTTCTATCCGCCTGAGTATCAAAAGCTCTGGCTTGGCTACGAAGACGCACGCAAGCAGCCGCACTTTCCCGGCCAGGTGGCCTGGACCCGCGAGAAGCTCGTCGAGGACATGGACCGCAATGGCATACGCACAGGCATCCTGTCGGTCGCCTCCACGCCAGGCGTGTGGTTCGACCTCGGGCCGGCGGAAGCCGGCCGGCTCGCGCGCGCCTGCAACGAGTACGCGGCGGACATGATGCGCGACCATCCGGGCCATTTCGGCCTGTTCGCGACCTTGTCGATGCAGGACGTCGATGCCACGCTCAGGGAGATCGAATATGCGTTCGACACGCTGAAGGCGGACGGGATCGGGCTGCAAAGCAGCTACGGCGACAAATGGCTCGGCAATGCCGCTTACAGGCCGGTGTTCGAGGAGCTGAACCGTCGCAAGGCGGTCGTTTATGTGCATCCGCTGGTCGCGAGTTGCTGTAGCGCGCTCAGTGTCGGCACGTTCCCGGCGGTGATCGAAGTCCCGCACGACACCACACGGACCGTGACGAGCCTTCTGCTCAGCGGCGCATTCGCCCGCCACCGCGACATCAAATGGCTATTCTCGCACGCCGGCGGCACGATACCGATGATGGCCGGGCGCATCAATTCATTCTATGGGGCGCGGCCCGACCTGAAGGAGTTTGCGCCGGACGGAATCGAAGGCGAACTACGCCGGCTTCACTACGACACCGCGAATGCGACTTTCGCGCCGTCCATGGCCGCGCTGCTCAAGCTCGTGCCCGCCTCGCAGATCACCTATGGCAGCGACTATCCGTACTTCAGCCTTGGCCAGTTCGCGCAGTTGCAGAAGCTTGGCCTCTCGACAGACGATCTCGATGCGATCGGCCATCGGAACGCGACACGTCTCGTTCCCCGGCTGCAGGGTTAGAGGATCATCCCGAAAAGCGTGGAGCGGGCTTCGGAGCCCGATCGGCCTGCGAAATCATGCTTCATTGCGCGATCGTTTTTGCCGGATCGGCCCATGACTGCGGCGCCGGAGGCATGGTGCCATAGACGCTGATACGGCCTGCTTCGCAGTGAAGGAATGTTGTGGCGACCGCGTCGGAATACAATCGCGCCGAGGTCGGGCTCAGCCGATCAGCCGACAACAGCGCACCCGTCGCGACCAAAGCGGACGACAATGCGTTGAACAGCCCCTGAGAGGCAATCGGATCGAACGCCATCGCCGCATCGCCCACTGCAATCCAACCTTCGCCCGCGGCCTCCGAGAGGAGGCAAGCCGACGCGTCCACGCTGAGCAGCGCATCTCCAGCCGGTGTGCCGGATCTGCGAATGCGCCAAGTCTGCACACGCCCTCGCGGCCCACTGATGCGGTAAGACCAGGTCGGTCCATCGCTGCTGTATTCGAGCCACGATGCGGAACCGGCCGTCGCGCCGTCAGCCGCATCCTCGACCAGTTCGGCGACCATGCGATCCCGGGCGGCCACGCGCGCGCCCCGGCGCCGCGCAATCGCGGCGGCGCGCCCCGTTGCATCGACAACGATCTCCGCAAGGACGAGCTTCGTCCGAGCGCTATCGCTCGCACGACAGATAACGCCGCGGTCCGGCGTGACGCCGATTGCGCGCAGCCCGTAAAATGTAACCCCGACGGCGACAGCCTCGTCGCGAAGGCGCTGGTCGAAACGGCCGCGATCGACCACATACCCGACGCGGCAGGGATGACGCAGAAAGTCCTCGTAGTCCGACGCGCCCGAACGGTGTGTTCGTCGAATCCCGAGACAGGCTCGGGCGATCGCCGGATCGTCGAGCAGATGTTCAAGTCCCACCGCCGCGACAGTGACGAGCGAGGCCGGAGCAAGCAGCTCAAGCCGCGTCGTCGGCGTGACGCCGGAATCTGCGACAATGACCGTGCGGCCCCAAAGGGCCAGCAGGCGTGCGGCGGTCAAGCCGGCAGGCCCCGCGCCGACCACGAGACAGTCGGTGCGCAGCACGTCCAAGGTCAGATCTCGCCCGGGCGATAGGTCCGCTTCGGCGGGGGAGCCGTCTTGCGTGCACCGCGCCGCTGCGCCAGGCCTGCCGTCGTCTGCGGCAAGAAAAGGCTCTCCATGTCTTCGACCGCGTGGTACTTCGGATCGGCCGTGACATCGATCGGCCCGCTGCTGTCGCGGCGTCCCTGCTCGACCCGCAGATCCTGCACCGGCAGAGATGCAGGCGCGTTCTTCACCGGCAACACCATGCCGAGCTCGGACCATTCCGCAATCATGTTCGACAGGCGGTCATAGTAATCGTTGCCGCGGATGTCGCGCAACCAGTCGACCCGGTTCATCAGGTGCTTGAAGGTCTGCTGTTGCGTCGCCTGGCCGAGAGGCGCGATGGCGGCCGCACGCAGATAGTTTCCGTCTGCCAGAACCTGATCCGGGGCACGCGGTCCCCAGAACGTCGGCATCGACAGGAACGTCGACGGGAAGTAGTCGGCCGCCGAATTGCACGAGGTATGATCAGTCTGCCACGGCACGCCAAGGAAGCGGGTGAGGCAGCCGGCTGCGACACCATCGTGCGGACCATTCGCGCCGGTGCAGACCGCCGGAGTGAGAGTACCCCCGAAGTCCTGCCGCGCTGGTTGCTCACCGGCCAGGACCTTCAGCCGATACGCCGATGCCCACATCAGCGGAATCCGCATCACCCATGTCATCTCCATCGCGGGATGGAATGGGCCGCCGAGACAATCGTGCAAGGATGCGCGCTCGAGATGCTTGACCTGGACCTCGGGAGGCAGGGCATCGAAGTCCTGCGCCTGCGGCGGCTGGTGCGACGGCCCGTCGGCGTCGAATGTTCCAGCAGCCCAGCGCTTGAGGTGCGCGTACTGGGTCTTCGTCACGGCAAGCAGCGAATTCGAAGGCTTCGGCGGACCTTCGAAGAATTGGTCGACCGCATCGCCGAACACCTGCGCTATCTGATCTTCGATCAGTGCGCCGCTCGCGCCTGGATCGCGAAACAACGCCAGCACGGCCGCGCGCCACGCCGCATTCGCAGCAGACGCGTCGTTGAGCTTGGCGAGGACTTGCGCATTCTGCGCGTCGAGCGGCGAGCCAAAACCATGAACGACGAAGAGCCCGTGGTTGACCCATTGCAGTCCGGTCAGGCGCTGAAAGATTGGTTGCACGTCGTTGACGAACGAGGTCTTGACCGGTCGTGGAATCCAGCCCTTGTCGTAGAACACTTCCCGCACCACGTCGTCCATCGTGACGAGACCGAACAGCCCCGGCGCGTAATTCGGCGGCGTAACGCAGACATAGCCGGGCTCCGCATCGATCGGTGCATGCCCCGCAAATGTCACTTGCGCCCGCACCGGCCCGTCGCTGACGTCATCGTGCCAACCTGGATTGTTGGCGAAAGTCAGGGGCCGGGTCCCTTTGCGGAAAGGCCGCGAAACTCCATTGCCGCCGAGGAAGATCAGCCGCCCCTCCTCATCGGTACGAAGCTCGCCGAGATAGACCGGCGAAGCCCAGAACGCGCCATCGTCCAGCCTGATCGGGCCAGCCCCCTGCCCCGCGATGCTTCGCGGGGTTGGCGTGATGTCGAGCTTCCACCTGGCGTCCGGCAAAACCAGCTCGCGATTTCGCTGCAACGCGTTCTGGCTCAGCGGGCCGAGGTCCATTGCCTGGTTGAACTCGTACCAGCCGGCCTTGAGGTTTGCGATGCAGACGCGCCACTCGATCTTCGCGGATGCAGCGGTCACCTCCTGCACGCTGCCGTCCTTCATGTGGGCGTAGATGCGGAAGCGCGCGGCTTGCCGCTTGATCTCTCCGTTCGCGGTGCGAAAGTCCTCGACAAAGCGAGCCGGCTGTTCCGGCGTCGTGCCGGGCAAGGTCGACGCACCGCCGATCATCTCGGGGCCGATGACGTAGTCGCCGGCGCCTTGCGCGTTGCCAACGCGGGCGACGCCGATGGGCGGATAGACTTTCAACGCTGCAATTGCGTTTGGATCGATCATCGTCTGACCTCGATATCAAAAGGGATTGTCCAAAAACGGAGGCGTCGCACGAGACTTGCCGCGAGGCCATCAGCGCGGATGGTCCGGCTCGTCGATCGGCTGTCCGTTCAGGCTGCGCCTCAGGGCGGCGGGCTTCTCGCCGGCCTCGATCCGCCGCCTCTGGAATTTGTCGATGAACGAGGCGCGGATGTCCTCGATCGGCTCGAACTCCGAACGTGGCGGCGCGGTGCTCTGCGGAGCAGCTGCCGCGCCGAGCCCACGCGACTGAAAGCGATGCAGCATCGAACGTCCTCCGCGCAAATAATTCGCCGCAGAACTTGCTGTGCGGGGGCCTTTCGCAACCGGCTCCGACAACAGGCTATGTCAACCGCGCTGCGTCCAAATGACCGATCCGCAGGGTTGGCTTTGTTCAATTATAGCGAGTAGTATAGTATCAATGTAGACCTAAAGTCCACGCGACAAAGCGAAGCTCGCGTTACGGGTCATCAAAGCCGGAACAACACCATGTGCATGATGTGCGTGCATCGCGGCTCGGGCGTTCCCAGACTCAAACCTCGCAAGCGCCGCCCGCTCGGCCTCGCTCAGCCGCAGACCGGCGTGCAGGTGCGCGGCGTCGAGATCGTCCAGTGCGTTCAGGACGTGACGAATTCGGTGCCGCTGGTCGCCGATAAGGCGACGCTCGTTCGCCTCTATCTTGAGCCGACTTCGGTGTCGCAGCCCGGTCAGATCACCGCGGAAATTGCGTGGAGCCGGAGCGGCGGAGGCGACACGTTCCTCCCGGCCCTCAACTCGCTTCGGGTAGACCCGGGCTCGCCCTTCAGTCTCCGCGAACAGCGGGAAGACATCGACAAGAGCCTGAACTTCCGCCTGCCGGCCGCGGCCATCGGCGCGGGCACACTCAACTTGCGCATCAGCCGCATCTTTCAGCCCGGAGGCGGCGACCTTCCGGCGGCGGCGTTCAACATCGCGCCCGTCACATTCGCGGCGGCGCCGCCGCTGCGCATCCGGGTGATCGGCCTTCGATACAAAGCGGGCACGACGACCGTCACACCCGCTGCGGTCCACTTTTCGTATCTCAGGTCGTTTCTCAATCGCGCCTATCCTGTCGCCGCGCTCGAATGGTCCCACATGGTGGTGGACGCGGATTTTGCCGCACCGTTCGACGACTCGACGGTCGATCTCGCCAATGCCCAGATCGCCGCGCTGCGAAGCCGCGAGGTGAGCAGCGGCGTCGACCCGCGCACGCACTATTACGGTCTCGTCGACGATAACGCGTCCAACAACTTCATGCGAGGAAAGGCGTTCGCGATTCCGGGCACGCCCCAGCCGGACACCGTCGCTTCCGGACCCGCGGGCGTGCCGAACGGATTTGCCGGCGATCGCGACGCGTCGTACGCCGACTGGTACGGTGCTCACGAACTCGGACATACGTTCGGCCGGTTTCATCCGGGATTTCCCCCCGCCGCGCAGGACGCGAGCGATCCGACATTCCCTTATGAGAACGGCTGTATCAGCAAGCCGGACAACAAATATGTCGGTGTCGACACCGGGGATCACGAACTCGGCCTGCCGGCCGCTGCGTTGCCGGGGCTCACATATCACGACGTGATGACCTATGCAGACAACCAGTGGCTATCGGCGTACACTTACCAGGCGATAATGACCCGGCTTTTGGAAGAGGACGCCCTCGGTCCGCCGGTCGCCTAGGAGGATCCGATGAAGACCGAAATCAAGACCGGATCATTCGTTCACGTCGTCGCCACCATCAACAAGACCGCTGGTGACGGCAAGATCATGTATGTGAACCCGTCGGTCTCCACCATCGCGTCGGACGCCGCCACCGACAAGGACGTGGAACTCGTAGCCTACGACGGCACCGGCAAGGAAGTCTACCGTGAGCCAGTCGTGATCCGCCGGTCATCTGCTGAACCCGACCGGCCGAACGAAGTCGGTCTGATTCAGGCGGACCTTCCGCGGGTGAGCGGCATGAAGTCGGTAAGCCTCCAGCTCAAGGGGAAGGAGATCAGCCGGTACGAGGCCGGGGCGGCACCCTCCGGGCCGACCGCAGGCGCCACCTTCGGACTTGAGCTTGCCGGGGCTGCAGCAGCCAGCCGGCGGCCATTGAGGATCGACCAACTCGGCGGTTTGCAGCCCGTCGCGGGCGTAACCTACTCGGTCCAGGTCAAGCCGGACAACAAGTCGACGTGGGACACGATCGCAGTGAGTCGTCCCACCCCGGAGGTGGACGTCGATCGCAATCAGTTCGCCGGCGCCAAACGTGCCGCGGTACGCGTGTTGCGGACGACCGGATTCGACGAAGAAATCATCGCGGAAGATACGGTCGACTTGAAGTAGTCGCCCGCCACGAGCCTGCGCGTGCTTACCGACGGCATCGCACATTGATCCCGTCGAGGTCCAGGCCGGATACGCCGTCGACGCTTGATCTGGATCAAACCCGCCGCGGCATTGCCATCCCGGAATGGGTACGGCCGCGCAGAAAGCGCCGCCCGTAAGCCAAGGAGATGATCGATCATGACATCCTCGAATTCCCTGCGTACCTTCGTTCTCGCCGGAGCCGGCGCCCTGCTATCAGGCACAATCGCTCAGGCCGGGCCGATCCCGACGCATCTTTCGACGATGAAATCGATGGTCGATCAGACCACCACCGAAGTGCGCTGGGTCGGCGGCTGGCGCGGCGGCGGCTACGGCTATCGCGGCGTCGGCTGGGGCTACCGCGGCGGCTGGGGTTATCGCGGCTACGGCTATCGCGGCCTCGGTTACGGTGTGGTCGCCGGCGCGGTCGTCGGCGGCGCAATCGCGCGGAGCGCCTATTACGGCGGCTATGGCGGGTACTACGGTGGCTACTCTGGCGGTTATCCCGCCTATGGCTATGGCTACCCGGCCGCATCGTATTACGGTTATGGCGGCGGCAACTACGGCTATGGCTACGGCGGCGACAATTGCCCGCCCACCGGCAGCTACTGGGCCTACTAGCGGGAAACGTATTCGCCGCTTCGGAGGATGGCTCGCCACGGGCCGCCATTCTCCGATGAGCCAATTCACCCCTGTGCCCGCGGGCGAGTGCACCTCATCCCTCGCCCGCCGGCGGGACGACATACAGCGTCAGCGCAAACACCGCATAAATGAAGATCATCAGGGCGCCGACGAACCATGCCGAGCGTCCACTGGTGGTGATGAAGGTCGCCGTGACTGTTGCGATCATCACCATGGTGACGGCGCCAGGCCAGAACTGAAGGTTCATTGGCGTCGGTCCCACGACATAGCTGAGCAGCACGAGCGCGGGTGCAACGAACAGCGCGATCTGGGAGGCGCTGCCGAGCGCAATGCTGACGACCATGTCGAGGCGGTCCTTGCGCGCAGCGGCAAGGGCAACTGCAAATTCGGCAGCGGCGCCAACCAGCGAAACGATGATGAACCCGACGAAAGCCGGACTCATGCCGAAGGTCTCCGCCGCCTTCTGCACCGATTCCACGAAGATCTCGCTCACCAGCGCCACCAGCACGGTGACGGCCAGCAGCGTCCCAACGGCTAGCCCGATCGGCCAGTGCGCTTCCTCCTGCTCGCCGTGATCGGCGCTTGCGAACAATTCCTTGTGCGTCCCGAGCGAGAACCACAGGCCAAGCGCGTAAGCCGCGATCAGCAGGACTGAAATGCCGACGCTAAGCTTGTGAATGACGCCTCCGTCCTGCGGCAAATGCTCGAGGTCGGCGACTGCCGAGGGGGCCAGCAGGGCGACTGTCGCCATCAGCAACAGGCCGGACGACAGGCGCGCGCCGGCACGGTTGTACTCCTGCACGTGGTAGCGCAGGCCGCCGAGCAGCAGGCAGGCGCCGAGCATGAATGTCGCGTTGGTGACGATGGCGCCGGCAATCGAGGCCTTCACCAGCATGTACTCGCCTGCCCGCAGCGCCGTGATGGCGATGATCAGCTCCGTCAGATTGCCGAGCGTTGCGTTGAGCAGTCCACCCACGGCATCGCCGGTTCTGGCGGCGACCGCTTCGGTGGCGTGGCTGAGCAGCGCCGCCAGCGGCACGATCGCAAGCACGGCGAGCACGAACAGCAGCGTGTGGGAATGCGGGGCGACCGCGTCCGCCACCAGCACGATGGGCACGAAGACCAGCATCCAGAGCAGAGGTGTATCCCGGATTTCCCTGAGCAGGGTTGTCATATGGGCCGCCCTTTCCATGGATGCGTTGATGGAAAGGTCCGGCGGCGCCGCGGGGTGAGTCTTGATCTGGCTCAAGCGGGCCAGAGGAGACGGGCCACTGGACGTCAGGAAACGGACGTCGCGCATGATGAGAATGCGCCCTTGTCCCCGACCGCTGGCACGATAGCATCATGCCAGTGTTTTGCCCGACGGGTCAACGTGATCACTGTCACGAAGGTCGTCGCGACGCGCTCCGAAAATCCCTTATCGATCAAGGAGCCTGCTACTGTGCATGGGGTTGTTTTTCGAGTTTTTGTGTTGGCCCCCAAAAAAATCGCAGGCATCCGCGACGATGGCTCACTCCGCCTGCAAGATCTCCGCGATCGCAGCACCTGCCGCGATGGTGCCGAGCTTGCCGCCGACGTCGCGCGTCGCTCTGCCCTCGCCGATCGCTTTCGCCACCGCGGCTTCGATCGCACGCGCCGCTTCCTCGTAGCGGACGGCGCCGCTCTTCTCGCCGTGCCAGGCCAGCAGCAACGCGGTCGACAGGATCAGCGAGACCGGATTGGCAACGTCCTGCCCCGCGATGTCAGGCGCCGAGCCGTGCGCGGCCTGCGCCATGGCGAAGCGATCACCGACATTCAGCGAGCCGCCGAGGCCGAGGCTGCCGGAGAGCTCGGCCGTGAGATCGGACAGGATGTCGCCGAACATGTTGGTGGCGACGATGACGTCGAAGCGATCGGGGTTGCGCACGACATGCGCCATCATGGCGTCGACCAGGATGTCGTCGACTTCGAGGCCGGGATAGCCCTTCGCCGCCGTGCGGCAGATGTCGAGGAACATGCCGTCGCCGAGTTTCAGCACATTGGCCTTGTGCACGATGGTCAGATGCTTCCGCCGCTTCATCGCCAGACGACAGGCGGCGTGCGCGATACGCTCGCAGCAGAGGCGCGTGATCCGGCGCAGCGAGATCACGACGTCAGGCGTGACCAGCATCTCGCCATTGCCCTGCTCCATGTTGCGGTCGGCGTAAAACCCTTCGGTGTTCTCGCGCACGACGACGAGGTCGAACTCGCCGAGCCGGCCGGGCCGCCCCGCATAGGTGCGCGCGGGCCGGACATTGGCGTAGAGGTCGAGACTCTTGCGAAAGTGCCTGGACGGGTTGATCTCGCCATGCGCCTCGTCCTTGAAGTCAAAGGTCGCGGTTGGCCCCAGGATCAGGCCGTCGGCGGCGCGGACGATGTCGAGCAGCTCGGGGCGTACCGTCGTGCCTGATAGCTTCAGGCTCGCATGCCCGACCGCGTGCTCCTCGAGCCGCAGATTGAGCTGGAAGCGCTCGGAGGCCGCACGCAGCACGCCCGATGTCGCGGCCGTGATCTCCGGTCCGATGCCGTCACCGGGCAGAACGACGATTTGCATGGTGATCCCCCAAGATTGCAGCAGCTGGCGCAATCATACGCCAGCCGCCGGCCGCATCGCCTCACCTTCGCGCATACACAGCATGCAAGCATATGCCTGTGGAAGCGGCCTTCGGCGTAGTACATGCCGAAAGTCCCCTTTCACCACGCCGCCGGAGCAACGCGCCAGGCAATGACAATCACGTTACCTGCCGCCGCGCGCGAGCCCGATCATCCCATTGCCGACGGCCTTCCGGCCACGCAGCGGCGCTGGGCGATCGCCGCCATCTTCACCGCGCTGGCGATGGCCTCCCTCGACACCGCGATCGCGAATATCGCGCTGCCAGCCATTGCCGCCGATTTGCACGTCACGCCGGAGCAATCGGTCTGGGTGGTCAATGTCTACCAGATCGCGCTGGTGGCCACTTTGCTGCCGCTCGGTGCGCTCGGCGAGATCGTCGGGCACCAGCGGATCTATCTCGGCGGCCTGATCCTGTTCACCATCGCCTCGCTGTTCTGCGCGGTGGCGTGGTCGCTGGACAGCCTGCTGGTCGCGCGCACGCTGCAGGGCCTGGGGGCCAGCGGCATCATGAGCGTCAATACGGCGCTGGTGCGCTTCGTCTATCCCGGCCGGATGCTCGGCCGCGGTTTTGGCCACAACGCGCTCGTGGTCGCGACCGCCTTCACCATCGGTCCATCGATCGCCTCCGCCATTCTCGCAGTCGGCCCATGGCCCTGGCTGTTCGCCGTCAACATTCCTTTCGGCCTCGTCGCGATCGGGATCGGCTTTGCAATGCTGCCGAAGACGCCGCGCGCCGATCATGGCTTCGACTTCCTCGGCGCAGTCCTTGCGTCCGCCTGCCTCGGCCTGTTCATCACGGGAATCGGCAGCGCCGCGCACAATCTGTCGCCTGTTGTCGTGGGCATCGAGCTGATCACGGCCCTCGCACTCGGCTTCATCCTGACGCGCCGGCATGCCGACCATCCCGCGCCGATGCTGCCGATCGACCTGTTCAGCCGGCCGATGTTCGCGCTGTCGGCAGCGACCGCGGTGTGCTCGTTCGCCGTGCAGGGCCTCGCCTTCGTCTCGCTGCCGTTCTATTTCGAGGACGTGCTCGGGCGTTCGCAGGTCGAGACCGGCTTCTTCATGACACCCTGGCCGCTGGTGGTCGGCATCATGGCGCCGATCGCAGGGCGCCTCTCCGACCGGCACGCGGTCGGCCTGCTCGGCGGCATCGGGCTCGTGCTGCTCGGCCTCGGCATGGCATTGCTCGCGATGCTCCCGTCCAATCCTGCCATTCCCGACATCATCTGGCGGATGGTGATCTGCGGCATGGGGTTCGGCTTTTTCCAGGCACCGAACATGAAGGCGGTGATGTCGAGCGCGCCGCCGCACCGCAGCGGCAGCGCCTCCGGCATCGTCGCGACCGCACGCCTGACGGGCCAGACCACGGGCGCGGCGCTAGCCGCCCTCTGCTTTGCGCTTGCCGGCCACGACGGCGCAACCGTCGCGCTGGCCCTCGGCGCCGGCTTTGCCGCGCTCGGCAGCGTGATGAGCTTCCTGCGGCTGGCGGTGAAGTAAGCCTTCAGGCCAGGTGCCGGGCTGCGGTGGTGTCGAGCGTCGCAGCGGTCGGGATGACCGTCTCGTCATCGAGCGCAGCGAGGCGCCCGTCGATGGCTTCGATGACCTTGCGCGAGAACGGCCCGAGATGCGCATAGGCGGCAATCATCTGCACCGCGATCCGTGCCGATGACGTGTCGCGCTTGGCGCAGTTCATGAAGGTCTGCCACAGCGGCCCGCGCGCTTCGGGAAGGGCGGTGACAACGCGGTGCACCGTCTCCATCGCCCCGACCCGCGAGCGGATGTCGCCCTCGGCGAGCTCGGGGCGCTGCCTGGATCGGTCGAGCAGCGTCATCAGGCGGTCGACGCGTCCTGCGTAGGCGGCGGGGCTGTAGATGTGCTCCAGCACCCGCTTGTAGTCCGTCAGGATGTCGCGCAACGGGCGGACCGGATCGAAGTTGATGCCGTCCGTGCACTGATCGGCGCCGATGGTCGGCGCCAGATCGTGGCCCGGATGCAGCCGGCCTTCACGCTCGAGTCGGCGCGTGAGCTGCGTGTTCGGCAACGCATAGAGCAGGCCGACCATGGCGACGGGAATCGCGGCCTCCTCGATGAAATCGATCATCGCTTCCGCCATCGAGACCTTCTCGGTGTCGAAGCCGACGATGAAACCCGCGGTGACGAGCATGCCGGCGGCATAGATCTTGTGGATGCTCTCGGCGATGTTGCGCCGCGTGTTCTGCTTCTTCCGCATCGCGACCAGCGTTGCAGGGTCCGGACTTTCGATGCCAACGAAGATGCCGAAGAAATTGGCCGCGCCCATCAGCTCCAATAGCTCGGGATCGTCGGCCAGGTTGACCGAGGCCTCGGTGGACAATTCGAAGGGATAGCCGTGCGCGCGCTGCCATTCGGCGAGCTGGGGCAGGAACTGCCGCAGCGACTTCTTGTTGCCGATGAAATTGTCGTCGACGAAGTCGAGATGGCCGCGGTAGCCCATCCGGTAGAGCGTCTCGAGCTCGACAAACATCTGCTCGACCGTCTTGGTGCGCGGCACACGGCCGTAGAGCTCGATGATGTCGCAGAACTCGCAGGTGAACGGACAGCCACGCGAATATTGCACACCGAGGTAGAGATAGTCCTCGAACTTCAGGAGATCGAAGCGTGGCACCGGCGTCTTTGTTACGTCGGCCTGGAATTTCGGCGCAGTGAAGACGCCGGCGCGGGCCCCGCTTTCCCAGGCCGCGATGAACTCGTCGATGACGCTTTCGGCCTCGCCGAGCACCCGGAAGTCGGCCCGTTCGTAGACATGGGGGCTCGACGTCGGATCGGGTCCGCCGACGACCACCGGCTTGCCGGCGGCGCGGCAGAGTTCGATCAGGCGCAGCGTATCGGCCTGCTGCGGCAGCATGCCGCCGGTGAACACGACATCGGCCCAGGCGAGATCCTCGTCACCAAGGGGCTGGGTGTTGCAGTCGATCAGCCGGACCGTCCAGTCCTTCGGCAGCATCGCGGCCACCGTGATCAGGCCGAGGGGGGCCGCGGGTCGCTTCACACCCATCAGCTCGCAGGATTCGCCAAAGCTCCAGAACGACTCCGCCAAGAACAGCGGATAGAGCATCAATACGTTGCAACGCTGCGGTACGTTCATGGAATCCCTTTTTGCTTCGTCCCAGTGTACCAGAGCGCGTTCGTCTTGCACCCCGGTAAAAAGGACAAACTGTCGCCGCAATGCAGCGCCGACGGGGCCTGGAACCGGCAATCACAGCCGAAAGTCGTCTCAAACCGCGTATCTGGCGTTTAGGGCTGGAACCCGGTCCTGGGCAGAGCGGGCAATCAGCCGCGCTCGCTGGCAAGCATCTTCCGGCTGCTCGCCAGGACGTCGCTGCACCAGGCGAAGAACGCGCCGAGAAACGCCCGGCCGGCCGCATCGGTGCGGGCGTGCTGCCGCAGCGTCTCGAACCCCTGCTCCATCCGCGACGCATTGCGCGCGAGCAGCGCGCGGATGTCGCTGCGAACCTGCGGGTCGTCTTCCTGCTCCAGCATGTGCACGTCGAGCTGGGTGACGTGGATGAACGAATATTGTGCGTGCAGCACTGCGGTCATTGGACGCGGCCGGTCGACCACGATCGGGCTGGGATAGAGCTCGTCCTGCGGATTGCTGATGATCCGGATCGCATTCTCGTTGGCGACGCCGAATGCCCTCAGCTTGTGATGGGCCATTTCATGGACGATCGCCTGCGCGGTCGCGAGCGGGCAATTGACCGTGAGGCCGATGACGCCGAACCGCGCGTCGACCGAGTGGCTGGCCGAGCCGAGCCGACCGGGCCCCTCGGTCGGCTGCTCGGTGTCGTGATAGCACTGGATGGTGTGCACGATATCAGGCCATTGTTTCGCAGCGAGCGGCCAGCGGCGGACGTAGTGCAGCGCCTGCTCCAGCGCCCGGATGGCTTGCGCGTCGGGGACAAACCGCGGCGCCGGCAGCAGCGGATCCTCCGTGCGCAGGGCAACCCTGCCATCCGCAATGGCCGGCGCACCGTTCACCGGGGGACGCTGCGGCGGCAGCGGCCGCCACGGCGTCGGCTCGGTGTCGATCAGGCCGAGGGCGACGGCGGTATCGTGGCCGTCGGCCTGCGGTCGTGCCGTGCGTTCCCAGTCAATCGACGTCGCGTCCATGGCGATCTCTCCTTCGAACCGGTCAGTGCGGACGACCACTCGTCGTCGAGAGGGCCGCGGAGACGCGCCCTGCGCGTCCAGGCAGCAAGGCAAATCCCATCGATGCCGCAAGGGTGTCCATATCCCCAAGCCGGTGCAGCGATCGGTCGGTGCCGATCACGATCACCGATTTCGCGATCGCGCGGACAGCGGCAAGCGGTTCGCGGCCGCCAAGCCGTTCCGCATCGACGAAAGCGAGGTCGACGCCATCAGGTGCAAGACGCGACAGCGCCGCAATCGCCGCGATGCTGGTCCCGCCGAGTACCGGCAATGACGCACCGAGGCGCCGGCGCGCGGCTTCAGCTAGCGCGGCATCTTCCTCGGCACCGTATAATCTCAGCTTTGGCCTCGTCTGCGCGATCAATTCCAGCAGCAATCCATCGCCGCATCCGACATGCACGGCCGATCCCGCGCGGCGCAGCGCAGCGGTCTGCTCCCAGACCACCGTGCTGAAGCGCGAGCGCATGGCGAAGGGGTTTTCGAAACCGGCCGCTTCAAATCCGCCGCCGAGTTCGGTGAGGATATCGGCGCTGTCCGCGGGCTCGACCGCTGCGGCCTTTCGCTTGTCCAGGTGCGTCGCCGCCGCGCGTTGACGAGGCCGCCGATGCGACGGTGTGCCCTCATCGGACAGCCATGTGCAGCGGAAGGTGGCCGTCGCAATCTCGGCAACGCCATTGACAAACGACGCACACACCGTCCAATCCGCCATCTCTTCGAGCCAACTCATTTCCGCGGCCAATCCCAGCTGGCGGCCGAGATCGATGAACTCACGCGAACGATCGCGCGTAGCGGAACAGTCCGCAGAACAAGGCCCGTGTCTCACCGGCCCCAGTCCCAGAACCGCGAGCGCGACATGGGCAGGCACGGCCGCTTTCTCCTCGCGCGCGAGGATGCCGGCCAACGGATCGCTTCCGCCACGCCGAAGATGGTCCGCCCAGGATCTTGCGCAGCATGCGGGATAGCCGAACCGTATCGCCGCCTGCTCCTGGCCGTCCGCCGCCGGCTCGGCGATCGATGTGTCGAGCGGCGCGGCGCCGATCAGGAACGCATAGTCGAGCAGCCGCTTCGGTTCGGCGATCGATGCCTCAAGCGGCCAGTCGACGGCATAGCCAAGCGACGCCTTGACCGGCTTGGCCTCCAGGCCAATCGCGCGCGCCCGCTCGGTCAGGGCGTCGATGCCATCATAGCCAGTCCACACCAGCGTGGCCGGGATGCGCTTCCGGCGCACCATCTCGAATTCGATCGCTAGCGCCGCATGCCTGAGGCGATCCAGACGCGGCTGCCAGAGCGCGCGCGCCTGCGGTCCGGTGAAGCTGATGCGCTGAGTCGCTGCCTTGGCGACGGCTGGCTCCCGCGGCGCGGCCGCGAGCGGAGGACGGGGCCAGGTCAGCCAGCAGGTCGGCCAGGCGGACGTCATGGTGCGTCCGCCTGCTGGAGCAACGAATGCAGGGTCGGATTGTCGCCGATCGACCAGGCGGCGATCATCTTCGCTTCGAGATCGGACCGGCGCTCCAACCGGCTGATCGCGACCTCATCGTTCGCCTGAAGCTCGGTCTCGATGTCCTCGAACAGGCCGAACCACACCGGGCAATCGATCGAGCGCATCCGCCAGTCGCCGTCGATCGCGGTGCCCGGACAATTGCCCTTGCACGCCAGGAAGAACCGGCACCCCTCGCATCCGCCATCGGCCTGCGGCGTCCGGTAAAGCGAGAGCTGGCGCTCGAAGGCCTCGCGGCCGGCACGCAGATGGGTCACGCCATCCTTGTTGGTGCGGCCGCAATTGCCGAGCCGGCCATCGCTCTCGACGCCCACCACGGCGCGCGTTGCATAGGGATCGCAGGCGTGGAAGACGCATGAGGTCTGCGCGTCATCGCCCCTAAGCATCGCGGCCATCTCGGCGAAGATGTCGAACTGGACTGACAGCAGCTCCTGTTCGAGCCGGCGCAGTCGCCTCAAGGCCGCAAGGTTCTCCTGCGCGGTGAGCGCGAGACCCTCGCCCCCTTCCGTTTCGTCCTGCTCCAGCAGGTGCAGGCGCAGCTTGCGCACGCCGAGGCTACCGAGAAACCCGATCCACTCGCACAGCACGCCGAGCCGAGCCGGCGCGGCATTCATCCGGTTGAGCGTCACGATCACGTTTGGCGGCATGCCCTCCCGGCACAGCGTCTCGATCGCCGCCTCGATGCGCGCCGTCGCACGCCGCGTCGCCGCCAGGCTGCCGGCCCAGCGAGCATCGTTGAGCGGTCCCGGCCCGTCGATCGAGATGCCGACGCGCACGTGGTATTTCCTGAAGAGCTCGATGTCGCGCTCCTCGATCAGCGTGCCGTTGGTCTGCATGCCGACGCCGCCATGGCGGTCGAAGCCCAGCTGCATCAGGCGTTCGAGATCGGGCCGGCGGGTCAGCATGATCTCGCCGCCGAACAGGCTGAAGGGTTCCGCCAATCTGTCCAGCGTCGCCATGATCGCGTCGAGATCGTAACGCGTCGGCACGTTGCCGGCGGTGCGGATGCCCTCCTGATAGCAGTAGCGGCACTTGATGTTGCACTTGTCGCCGAGGGGGCGGACTTCGACGGTCATGGCTGCACCCGTTCGAGGCCTGCCGGTTCATCGCTGGCGTTCATCAGGGCCACGTGCAACCCGTTTTCTTCCGGCGGGGCGATACGCTCGCGTGGCAAAACGAATCCAAGCGGAAATTCGGCACGGGCGTCGGCGTCAAAAATCTCGCGGCCGGCCTCGGTGACGAGCGACAACACTCTGCCGTCGATCTCGATCGCAAACCGTCGCGCCAGAATCGCATCCAGTGCGGCCTCGACTGATGCCGCATCCAAACGATCGGCAAGCTGTTCAATGACGCTCAGTCGCGTGCAGGGATTGCGCAGCAGATTGAGCACGGCGATCTCGGCCGGTGTCGGACAATAGAACGGCTGGAGCGCGCATGCCCGGGTGTCGCTGACGAGATGCGCCGTGCCGACCGCCGTCATCGTCAATTGCGGCGCAAAGGGCTGATCGAACCAGCGCGCACGCCAGGCCGCACTCGCGGCCTTGAGCGACACCAGATCCTGCTCGCGCGCGGCATCGGGTGCGTCGCCCTCGAAGAAATAAGCGAGATCGAAGAGATCCTCGTCAGGGACATCGTAGATCGCGCCATAGGCCGGCATCGGCGTGACGTTGCGGAATCCGATCTCGGCGGCGCGCTCGAAATTGGGGCTGAACCGGTCGAGCCGGATCCGGCCGCAGCCGACCGGCGGCTGAAGGTGTTCGAGCAGCGGGACCATCTTGGCGACGGCGTCGTAGGCGTCGCGTGGCTCGCCGGGAAATCCGTACAGGATCGACCAGACCAGCCCGACGCCGAGCTCGCGGCAATTGCGCAGCAGGCGCAGGTTGAGCAAGGCGCTCACACCCTTGCGCATGAGATGCAGCACCGGATCCGACAGGCTCTCGATGCCGGGCTGCAACCAGACCGTCCCGGCAAGCGCCAGCTTCTCGAGCTGCGCCTCGTCCATATTGGCCTTGATCTCGTAGAAGAAGCGAAAGCCGTGCGCCGGGCGTTCGGCGAGCCTGCCCAGCACGCCCTCGATATGGGACATGCCCAGGATGTTGTCGGTCGCGGCAAAGCGGCCGATGCCGAACTCCGCATGCAGGGTCTCGATCTCGCTGAGCACGCGCGGCGCCGACTTGGCCCGGAACGCCATGCCCTCGCCGTTGAGGCCGCAGAACGTGCAATGGTGCTTCTGCCCCCACCAGCAGCCGCGCGAGGACTCGAACGGAATCGAGGGACGCACGCGCGCAGCTTCAGACATCCAGGGCAGTTGCGCGAAATAGTCGGCGTAGTCGGGGATCGGCAGCGCATCCATCGCGGTCGGACCGGCTGCTGCGCCAGCAGCCGGCTGGTCGCGGGACAGGCATCCCGGTAGGCCGCGAGGCTCTTCGCCGCGCAGGATTGCCTCGACGGCCGGCCCGAACACGGTATCGGCCTCGCCGTTGAAGACATAGTCGATCTGCGCAAAGTTCTTCAGCAGCACCGCGCCCATCGGCCCATGGCAATTGGCGCCGCCGAAGCAGACGACGACGGACGGATCACGCGCCTTGACCGCGGCCGCGATCGCCAGCGAAGCGGCCGTCTGCTCGAACATCGAGGTGAAGCCGATGATCTTGGGGGTGCGTTCGAGCAGCCGGTCGGCCGCTTCCGCCACGAAGGACGGGATCAGGTTGCGGCGGATCTCGTAGAGCTGGTCCAGCCCCTTGCGCTCTATGGCGGCGCTGAGCTCGCTGAGGTGGCGCTGCGCCTGCGGCCGTCCGGGCCGCGTGCCCAGGCAATCGCCGAACAGCCAATCGCCGGCGAGGAGATGGCTCGGCAACTTCTCCGCAAGCTGCTCGTTCAGATCGAGCCCGATGCGGTCGGCGAAGAGCAGGTTCAGATAGAGCGTCTCGGCCCGAATGCCCTTCTGCCGCAGCAAGGCCTGCAACAGGCCGAGCGCCGCCGACGGCCGCACCACCGACATCACCGGCGCCGAGCAGAAGAGGACATCGACGCTCATTGTGCGGCCACGAGGTTGGCAGATGCGGCTTGTCCGTCCAGCAGGATCTCGCAGGTCTCGATCTGGCCGTGGCGCGCCTCGGCGGCTTCGCGCACGCGCGCCAGCAGCTCTGGCGAGCGGAAGATGCGGTCGCAGGCGGTGCAGATGCCGTCGAAATCCTCAACGCGCATCGGCACGGGATCGGCGGCCGTGACTGCGGCGAGGATGGCGACGGGTCCCTCCAGCCTGATCCATCTGTAGAGCGGATCGTCCGCGGCCGCCTGCATCGCGGCTTCGATCCCTTCCTTCGCGATGTGGCCCACCTTCAGCGAGTCGTAATGGGGAAGCACGCCGCAGCAGGGCCGGATGCCGCCCTCGTGATCGACCGTGACGGTGTGGAGAACGGACTCGCAGGGACCGCGATAGGCGGAGGCGTGGTGAACGCGGCCCGCCTGCGTGTCCTCGTCCGTGCCGTCGCCGCGACCGGTCGAGTTGGCGACGGTCTCATAGATGTTGATGCCGGGCTCGTCCTGAAGACCGAGATCGGCGCGCAGGCTGGCGGCGGTGATCTTCGAACCCGCCTCGACCACCACGGCGATCCGAAGCAGCAGGCCGCATTCGCGCGCAGCGGCGACCGCGTTGGCAATGAAATTCAGCGGCACGAACTCGGCGTGGGGATCGTCGTAAGACAACGTCATTTCGGTGAGCCCGGCCGCGCGCAATTGCCGAACAGCCGCCGTTGCGCGCGCGGGCGACTTGGCCCAGAACGCGCTCGTGGTGATGCCCGCGCGCAAGCCCAGCGACGCGGCCAGTGCCACGGCGTCGGCAACGATATCCGCATGCAGCATCGGATCACCCCCGACGAAATGGATGATCTCCATCGACGGGATCTGTGCGGCCTGCTGAATACAACGATGAACGTCCGCGGCGGACAGGTGCCCGCCGTGAAACATGTCAGATGAAAAGCAGCAATGCGAACATTTGAGCGGGCATTTCAGAGTGACGTTCAGAACGAGATTGGTAGGCGTCACCCTGGCCGCGCGGAAATCGGATAAAAATTGTGCGCCGAACGCCATGGCCGACGACCCCATATCCCGGCTGCCCGGCGAACCGGTCAGCCGGCCATCGTGATCTGCAGATGCGGGATCAGAGGATGTCGATATGGATCGTACCGGCCTGTACGCCGCCGCTACGCGTGGCCAGCTTGTTCCGCAGCATCGACGCCGTCTGGTCGTCGAGCTGTACGCCAACGCTGCTCAGATAGGAGACCGGGTCCTTGCTGACGTCGCTGGCGAGGCTGAGCAGATCGGCGTGGGTAGTGAGTCCGGACGGTGACTTGGCTTTGAGATCGTTACCTGACGCGAGAACTTTTTCGAGATCGATCGTGACGATGCGGCCCATGGCGATTCTCCCTTAGGATGGACTAATGATCCATCAAACCAAAGGTTGTACAATACCCTCAGATAGTCAAACGAATTCGATGCGACCAAAGGCTGCGGATTTGCACCGCCGTTCACAACGCAACACCGCGCTCCCGACATTCTTCCCCGCGCATGCCAGCCTCGCTGTTGGCCACCCCTCGGACTATTGATTTGAACAGTTCCAATTTGCCAGACACATTGCGCCCTGAGTCCGATCGGTGGATTGGGCCAATCAGGGGACTTGCGATGGCAAACCTAACAATCAACGGAAAAACCTTCACGCTCGACGTCGAGCCGGATACGCCGCTGCTCTGGGCGATCCGTGAGAATGCCGGCCTGACCGGCACCAAATATGGCTGCGGCATTGCGCAATGCGGCGCCTGCACCGTTCACATGGACGGCGTCGCCATCCGTTCCTGCGGGATTTCGGTCAGCGAGGCCGAAGGCAAGAAGATCACCACGATCGAGGGGCTCGCATCCGGCGACACGCTGCACAAGGTGCAGGCAGCCTGGATCGCCAAGGACGTTCCGCAATGTGGCTATTGCCAGAGCGGCATGATCATGGCGGTGGCCGCACTCCTCGCCGAAAAGCCGAAGCCGACCGACGCCGATATCGACGAAGCCATCACCAATATCTGCCGCTGCGGCACCTTCCAGCAGGTGCGCGAAGCGATCCACACGATCGCCAGCGCCTGAGGAGCCGCCCCATGAACAAGCATGTTTCTCCCAAGATGAACCGTCGCGCCTTCGTCATCGGCACCGCCGCTGTCGGCGCCGGCCTCGCCATCGGGCTCGATCTCCCCTTCGGTGGCCCCGCCGCGGTCCGCGCGGCCGACGGCTCGCCGGAAGTCAACGCCTGGGTCGTGGTCAGGCCCGACGACACCGTCGTGATCCGCATCGCCCGCTCCGAGATGGGCCAGGGCTCGCTCACCGGCCTCGCCCAGCTGGTCGCCGAGGAACTCGAATGCGACTGGTCGAAGGTCACGACCGAATACCCGACTCCCGGCCAGAGCGTCGCCCGCAAGCGCGTCTGGGGTGATTTCTCGACCGGCGGCAGCCGCGGCATCCGCAGCTCGCAAGACTATGTCCGCAAGGGCGGCGCCACCGCGCGCGTGATGCTGATCGAGGCCGCCGCGAATGAGTGGAAGGTGCCGGCCTCCGAATGCACCGTCGCCAAGGGGGTCATCACCCACAAGGCGTCGGGCAAGACGACAACTTACGGCAAGGTCGCCGAAGCCGCCGCCAAGCTGACGCCGCCGGCCGACGTGAAGCTCAAGGATCCCAAGGACTGGACCATCGCAGGCAAGGGCCTGTTGCGGCTCGATACCGCCGACAAGACCACCGGCACGATGATCTACGGCATCGACGTCAAGCTGCCGGGCATGCTGAACGCCGCGATCAAGGACTGCCCGGTGTTTGGCGGCAAGCTGAAGAGCTATGACGAAGCCAAGATCACCGGCATGAAAGGCGTCAAGAAGGTCGTCAAGGTCGGCGACACCGCGGTTGCGGTCGTTGCCGACACCTGGTGGCACGCCAAGACCGCGCTGGAAGCGCTGCCGATCGTCTGGGACGAGGGCGAGAATGCCAAGGTCTCGAGCGAGTCGATCGCGAAGTGGCTGGCCGAGGGCCTCGACGATTCGCAGCCGGCCTATGTCGGCAACAAGAACGGCGACGTCAAAGCCGCGATTGCCGGCGCAGCGAAGAAGGTCGAAGCGGTCTACAACTACCCTTACCAGAACCACGCCACGATGGAGCCGATGAACGCCACCGCGCTCTACACGGCCGACAAATGCGAGGTCTGGTGCGGCACGCAGAACGGCGAGGCCGTCTTCGCGGCGGTGCTGGAGGCCTCCGGCCTGCCGGCTGAGAAGTGCGACATGTACAAGGTGATGCCCGGCGGCGGCTTCGGCCGGCGCGGCCAGACCGACTACGTCCGCCAGGCGGTCATGATCGCCAAGCAGATGCCGGGCACGCCGATCAAGCTGTTGTGGTCGCGCGAAGAAGACATGGCGCACGGCAGGTATCACCCGATCACCCAGTGCAAGATGACCGGCGCGTTCGACGCCAACAACAATCTGGTCGCGCTGCACTACCGCCTGTCCGGGCAGTCAATCCTGTTCTCGCTGCGCCCCGAAGCGCTGCAGAACGGTATGGATCCGGCCGCATTCCAGGGCGTCGCCCAGTCCGGCGAAGCCGCGTTCGGCTATTCGGTGCCGAACCTCCTGATCGAGCATGCGATGCGCAACCCGCACGTTCCGCCCGGCTTCTGGCGCGGCGTGAACGTCAATCACAACGCGATCTACATGGAATGCTTCATGGACGAGCTGGCCCAGGCCGCAGGCCAGGACCCGCTCGAATTCCGCCGCAAGCTGATGGGCAATCATCCCAAGCATCTGGCGGTGCTCAATGCCGTGGCCGAGAAGATCGGCTGGGACAAGCCGGCACCGCAGGGCGTCTATCGCGGCATTGCGCAGGTCATGGGCTATGGCAGCTATGTCGCCGGCGCCGCCGAAATCTCGGTGACCGACGGCAACAAGATCAAGGTGCATCGCATCGTCGCCTCCACCGATCCCGGCTACGTCGTCAATCCGGCGCAGGTGGAGCGGCAGATCGCCGGCTCCTTCGTCTATGGCCTGTCCGCGTTGTTCTACGGCGGCTGCACCGTCAAGGACGGCAAGATCGAGCAAACCAACTTCGACACCTACAACTCGATGCGCATCAACGAGATGCCGAAGGTGGAATCGGTGATGGTGCCGAGCGGCGGGTTCTGGGGCGGCGTCGGCGAGCCAACCATCGGCGTCGCGGCGCCGGCGGTGCTCAACGCCTATTTCGCGGCGACGGGCAAGCGCATCCGCTCGGTGCCGCTGCGCGACCAGAACATCACCTTCGCCTGAGAAACGCCGCGGCGGCTGCAACGGCCGCCGCGGCATTTTTGCCTGGATGATCCTGATGACCACGCGCCCGGTGACACGGCGGAATGCCGTGCTCGGCATCACCGCGGCCGCCGCAACGCTGGCGCGGCCATCGGTCCTGCGTGCGCAATCGGCAGCACGTATCGTCGTGGTCGGCGGCGGCTTTGGCGGCGCGGCCTGCGCCCGCGCGCTGAAACGCGCGCAGGAAAACCTGCAAATCATCCTGATCGAACCGAACGCGGTCTTCACCTCCTGCCCCTTCAGCAACGAGGTGATTGCGGGCCTGCGTGAGATCGACGCGCAGCAATTCGACTATGACAAGCTCGCCGCCGAGGGCATCACCGTGATCGGCGAGGCCGTGACCACAATCGAGCCGCAGCGGCGCAGCGTCGTGACGACCGACGGCGTCGCGCTGCCCTATGACCGTCTCGTGCTCTCCCCTGGCATCGACTTCCATTTCGAGGCCCTGCCCGGCTATGACGAAGCGGCATCCGAAAAAATGCCGCACGCCTGGAAGGCCGGGGCGCAGACTCTGCTGCTGCGCAGGCAGCTGGAGGCAATGGCGGACGGCGGCACGGTCGCCATCGCGATCCCGGCCAATCCCTCGCGCTGCCCGCCGGCGCCCTACGAACGCGCCAGCCTGATCGCGCATTACCTGAAGACGAAGAAGCCGCGCTCGAAGGTGCTGGTCCTCGATGCCAAGGACAATTTTTCGCAGCAGCGGCTGTTCGAGAAGGCGTGGAAGGAGCTCTATGGCGACATGATCGAGCGCATCGCGCTGTCGCAGGGCGGTCGCGTCACCTCGGTCGATCCTTCGACAAGGACCATCATCACCGAGTTCGGCAACTACACGCCTGATGTCGCCAACGTCATCCCGCCGCAACGCGCCGGCCGCATCGCCGAGATCGCGGGCGCGGCGGATGCGACCGGCTGGTGCCCGATCGATCCCGTGACCTTCGAGTCGAAGCTCGTCCCGAACATCCACGTCATCGGCGATGCCTGCCTCGGCGGCGGCATTCCCAAATCGGCCTCGGCCGCGAGCGCACAGGGCAAGGCCTGCGCCGCCGCCATCGTCAACCTGTTCGTGGGCCGCGCGCCGGAGACGCCGCGGCTGACCGGCGTCTGCTATACAACCGCCGCGCCCGGCTACGGCTTCTCGCTCGCCGGCAACTACCAGCCCAGGGGTGACATCTTTGCCGAGGTCGAAGGCGGCGCGACCAGCCCGGTCGATGCACCACGCGAGCTCCGCGCCCGCGAGGCGGCTGAAGCCGAGCGCTGGTTTCAAACCATCACGGCAGACACCTTTGGCTAGAGCATTCCTTCATATCGCGGCGCTGATCGCCGCCGGCCTTGCCCTGGCTTGCGGCGCAAGAGCCGACGAGCTCGTGCGCTACAAAATCATCGGTGACACCATCCCCGAGCCGCTCACGGGCGCGCCGGCCGATCCCGCGCGCGGACGCGCGCTGGTGGTGGTGCGTTCCACGACCTGCATCCTCTGCCATTCCGGTCCGTTCCCGGAGGCGCGGTTCCAGGGTGACCTCGCACCCGATCTCACCGGCACCGGGAACTGGTGGTCGGCTGGCCAGTTGCGGCTGCGGCTGGTCGATGCATCGCGCTACAACCCGCAGACCATCATGCCGTCCTATTATCGCAACGACGGGCTGGTCCGGGTCGGGCGCAATTTTGCCGGCAAGCCGATATTATCCGCCGCGGAGATCGAAGACATCGTGGCCTTTCTTGTAACGCTTCGGAACTAGCTTCATGCCAACCACGCGACGACAATTCCTGAGTATTGCAGGCGGCGCGACGGTCGCCGGGACGATCCCGATCGTCACGTTGCGACCGCTGGAAGCGACGCCGGCGATGCTCAGCACCGCGATCCGCAACGTCGTCGGCGAAGCCCAGATTCACACCGGCAAAGTCAAGCTCGACATTCCGCCGCTGGTCGAGAACGGCAACACCGTGCCGGTGACGGTGAGCGTCGCAAGCCCGATGACGGCGACCGATTACGTCAAGAGCATCCACGTCTTCAACGAGAAGAACCCGCAGCCGAACATCGGTAATTTCTATCTCAACCCCTCCTCCGGCCGCGCCCAGGTCTCGACCCGCATGCGGCTGGCCGACACCCAGAAGGTGGTGGCAATCGCACGCATGTCCGATGACACGTTCTGGCAGGTCGCCGCCGACATCGTCGTGACGCTGGCCGCCTGTACCGAGGAGATGAACTGATGGCCGCGCTCATCAACGTTCCGGCAAAGGCCAAACGCGGCGATGTCATCGAGATCCGCACGCTGACCTCGCACATCATGGAGACCGGCTTCCGCCACACCGCGGACGGCGCGCTGGTGCCGCGCGACATCATCACGAGTTTTACGTGCCGCTACAATGGCACCGAAGTTTTCCGCGCCGACCTGTTTCCGGCGATCGCGGCCAACCCATACCTCTCCTTCTTCACGGTCGCGAAGGAGAGCGGCAAGTTCGAATTCGAATGGATCGGCGACAACGGCTATTCGTCGACCGCATCGGCCTCGATCACGGTCGAATGATCTTTTGGCGCGCGATAGCGGCGGCAACATTGTTGGCCGCGGCCCCTGCCCTGCTCGCCGGCGAAATTCCGCCGGACGCGCGCCGCTCCGGCTATTCGTTCATGGGGCCGGACACGCGCGCGATGCAGGATGACGACACGTCCAATCCGGGCATGCTTTTCGTGCTCGACGGCGAGGCGCTCTGGGCGAAGAAGGCCGGCAGCGCCGACAAGGCCTGTGCGGACTGCCATGGCGATGCAACGACCAGCATGAAGGGTATCGCGGCGCGCTATCCGGCCTTCGACAAGGCGCTGGCGCGCCCCGTCACCCTCGACCAGCGCATCAACCTCTGCCGTGCCAATCATCAGCAGGCGCCGGCGCTGCCCTACGAGAGCCGCGACCTCCTGGCGCTGTCCGCCTTCGTCGCACACCAGTCCCGTGGCGTCGCGATCACGGCTGGCGATGATCCGGAACTGAAGCCTTTCGTGGCGCAGGGCCGCGACCTCTTCATGCGGCGCGAGGGCCAGCTCAACCTCGCCTGCACCAATTGCCACGACGACAATTTCGACAAGCGTCTTGCGGGCGCGCCGATCACGCAAGGGCAGCCGACCGGCTATCCGCTCTACCGCCTGGAGTGGCAGACGCTGGGGTCGATCGAGCGAAGGTTGCGCAGTTGCATGACCGGCGTACGCGCCCAGGCCTATGATTACGGCGCGCCCGAGCTGGTCGCGCTTGAACTCTACCTGATGTCGCGGGCGCGCGGCCTGCCGATGGAGACGCCTGCCGTGCGTCCCTGAGTCCCCAGATTAGGACTAGGTAGGCGTGGCACGGCCGTTAGTATCCCTCCCAAAGAAAATGAATCAGAGGGAGGGATTTGACGTGGCCAACCATAACATCTCGCGCCGCACGCTGTTGACGGGGACCGCCGCGGCTGGCGCGCTCAGCCTGACCGGACTACCGGCACGCGCCGAGGTCAACTGGAAGAAATACGCCGGGACCAAGCTGGAGGTGATCCTCGCCAAGGGTCCGCGCGGCGACAACCTGCAAAAAAACATCAAGGAGTTCACCGAGCTCACCGGCATCCAGGTGGAATCCGAACAGATCCCGGAGCAGCAGCAGCGCCAGAAAGTGGTGATCGAGCTGACCTCGGGCCGGCCGAGCTTCGACGTCGTCCATCTCAGCTATCACGTCCAGAAGCGGCAGTTCGAAAAGGGGGGCTGGCTCGCCGACCTGACGCCCTTCATGAAGGATCCGACGCTGACGGCACCCGATCTCGTCGAGAGCGATTTCTCGGCCGCCGGCCTGCAATACGCCAAGAACGACAAGGGCCAGATGCTGTCGCTGCCCTGGTCGGTCGATTACTTCATCCTCTACTACAACAAGGAGCTGTTCCAGAAGAAGGGCGTCGCCGTCCCCAAGACCCTCGACGAGATGGTCGCGGCCGCCGAAAAACTGACCGACACCAAGGAAGGCACCTACGGTTTTGTCGGACGGGGCCTGCGCAACGCCAACATGACGTTGTGGACCAACTTCTTCCTCAACTATGGCGGCGAATTCCTCGACGCCAAGGGCAACATCCTGACCGACGGTCCAGAGGCTGTAGCCGCGACCAAGCTCTACCAGACGCTCCTCACGAAGGTCGCCCCGCCAGGCGTCGCCGGCTTCAACTGGATGGAGTCGATGGCCTCGTTCACGCAAGGACGTTCGGCGATGTGGATCGACGGCGTCGGCTGGGCGCCGCCACTGGAGGACCCCGCCGCCTCGCGCGTCGTCGGCAAGGTCGGCTACACCGTCGTGCCGGCCGGACCGAAGGGGCAATATTCGGCCACCTATGGCGACGGCATCGGCATTGCCGCGGCGAGCAAGAACAAGGAAGCCGCCTATCTGCTCTGCCAGTGGGCGGTCTCGAAGCAGCAGGGCGCGCGGCTGTTGCAGGCCGGCGGCGGCGTCCCGTTCCGCAACTCGATCCTCGGCGATCCCGAGGTCCAGAACGGCGTGAAGATGCCCAAGGAGTGGCTGCAGTCGGTGATCGATTCCGCCAAGATCAGCAAGCTCGGCCTTCCCGTCGTGATCCCGGTCGCCGAATTCCGCGATCTCGTCGGCGCGGCCCTCACCTCGACACTATCGGGCGCCGATCCCGCGACCGAGTTGAAGAAGGCTCACGATCAGTACCGGCCGATCCTGGAGCGCAGCGAAAAAGCGTGAGTGCGTTGACACAATCGACTCCGGCCGCGGCACGGTCCGATGCCGCGCCGGAGAAGGAATTGCGGCCGCCGTCCTACTGGCCGTTCGTGGTGCCGGCGCTGGTCGTCGTGCTCGCGATCATCATCTTCCCGTGGGTCTTCACGATCTGGATGAGCCTGAACGAGTGGAAGGTCGGCTCACCGACCACCTTCGTCGGGTTCTCCAACTATCTGCGGCTGACGAGCGATCCCCGCTTCATCGAGGCGGTGGGCCACACCATGGTCTACACTTTGCTGTCGGTGCTGCTGCCGCTGATCCTCGGCACGTTCGCGGCCGTCGTGTTTCACCAGAAATTCGCCGGCCGCGGCTTTCTGCGCGGTATCTTCATCATGCCGATGATGGCGACCCCCGTCGCGATCGCGCTGGTCTGGACCATGATGTTCCACCCGCAGCTCGGCGTGCTGAACTACCTCTTGTCGCTGGTCGGGATACCTGCGCAGCTCTGGGTCTTCCACCCCGCGACCGTCATTCCCTCGCTCGTGCTGGTCGAGACCTGGCAATGGACGCCGCTGGTCATGCTGATCGTGCTCGGCGGCCTCGCCGCCATCCCGACCGAGCCTTATGAAAGCGCGCAGATCGACGGCGCCAGCTTCTGGCAGGTGTTCCGCTTCATCACCCTGCCGTTGATCATGCCGTTCCTGTTCATCGCCGGCATGATCCGCATGATCGACGCCGTGAAGAGTTTCGACATCATCTTCGCGATCACGCAGGGAGGACCGGGCTCGGCGTCGGAGACGATCAACATCTATCTCTACAGCGTCGCCTTCACCTATTACGACCTCGGCTACGGCTCGGCGATCGCGGTGGTGTTCTTCCTCCTCATCGTCGCCCTCGCGGCCGTGATGCTCTATGCCCGCCAGCGCATGCTGTGGACCGAAATTGCGAGCGGCGCATGAGCCCAAGTCAAGTCAACCCAAGTCGAATCAACCTACGTCAGGTCATTGGCAGGATCGGTCTGTGGCTGTCGGTGTTCGTCATCGTGTCGCCGGCGATCCTGTTCTTCCTCTGGATGGCGTCGCTATCGCTCAAGTTCGAGGTCGACAATGCCGCCTACCCGCCGGTGTTCTTCCCCGATCGCATCGCCTGGAAGAACTATGCCGACGTGCTCGCTTCCAACCGCTTCCTGACCTATTTCGTCAACAGCCTGATCGTCACCGGCGGCGCGACCACGCTGGCCCTGCTCGTCGGCGTTCCCGCCGGCTACGGCATCGCGCGCATGGCCGCGCACAAATCCGCGATCGTGATCCTGATCGCGCGCATCACGCCCGGCCTGTCCTATTTGATCCCGCTGTTCCTGCTGTTCCAGTGGCTCGGATTGCTCGGCACGCTGGTGCCGCAGATCATCATCCATCTCGTCGTGACGGTGCCGATCGTGATCTGGATCATGATCGGCTATTTCGAGACCACGCCGCTGGAGCTGGAGGAAGCCGCGCTGATCGACGGCGCCACGCGGTGGCAGGTCTTTCGGCACGTCGCCCTGCCGATCGCCAAGCCCGGGATCGCGGTCGCCTTCATCCTCGCCGTGATCTTCTCCTGGAACAATTTTGTGTTCGGCATCGTGCTGGCCGGACGCGAGACGCGCACCCTGCCCGTCGCCGTCTACAACATGATCTCGTTCGACCAGTTGAGCTGGGGCCCGCTCGCCGCCGCCGCGCTGATCGTCACCCTCCCGGTGCTGCTGCTCACAGTGTTCGCCCAGCGGCAGATCGTGGCCGGGCTGACCGCGGGCGCGGTCAAGGGCGGGTAGCAAATGAAGCAGCCGGGCGACACGACATCGCCCGGCTGCGTTTCATGTTTTCCGATGCCTACTCCGCCGGCGCGGCGTGCATCTCCGGATGGGTGGCATAATGCTCGGTGGCGCCGAGCCTGCTGGCCGCGAACAGTCCCGCCGCCATCACCGCGTAGGCGAACGCCACCGCGGGCGTGACGCCGAAGCCGCCGCCGATACCGACGGCTTCGCCATGCATGAAGCCGAAGTAGGTGAGCACGGCACCGACCAGCGCGAAGGCCGAGGCCTTCTCGAAGTCGCGCTCGATGATGAAGACACCGATCGCACCGAGGATGAGGCCGCCGAGGATGGAACCGCCGCCCATCACCTCCAAGCCGTGATAGAACACGCCCTGCTGCGGCAGCGCGGCAATCGCCGCGGCCTTGACCGCGTCGGCCTTGTCGGCGGCGAGACCGCCGACAGAGGTCGCCGCCATCATGGTCGAGCCGAGCATCGTGTCGATCTGGAGCTTGGCCCAGGCGGCAAGATGCGGCGTCAGCGCCAGCACGATCGCGGGCGCGTGCTTGACCGGCGTGGTCTGGAACGCCTGCGCACCGATCAGCATGCCGATATAGAGCAGGATCGGCGAGATCGCGACGACGGGCACGAGTGCCAGCAGCACCGAGATGATGCCGAACCAGGCCAGCACCACCACCATGATGCCGGTCGCAGCCGAATAGCCGATGCGGCCGCCCATCGCCTTCCAGCCGGGATGACCGATATAGACGGCGTTGATGAAGGGGTTGCCCATCAGGCAGCCGATCAGGCTGACGACGCCGTCGGCGGTGAGCGCCCGCGTGGTCGGATATTCGTCGCCCGCCGCTTCCGCGCTCTCGACATTGTCCATGGCCTCGACGAGGTCGTAGATGCCGAAGGGAATGGCGGTAACCAGGATGATGCCGAGGAATTCGAAGCCCGAGAAGACGTAGCCCACCGCCGGGATCGGCACCGAGAAGCCGAAGTTCGCGAAAGCGTCGCCGACTCCCTTGACGCTCAGCCCACCGAGACCGAGGCCGAACAGGTTTGAGCCCCAGGCGATGACCATGCCGACCGCGATCGCGACGAGGCCCGCGGGAATGCCGCGCCAGTATTTCACGCCGCCGAACCAGCTCACCAGGATGATGGCGAAGCAGACGAGACCAATCTGCGGCGTCATGTACATCTCTAACGCCGGACGCATCGAGATGAAGGTGACGGAGACGCCGGCGAGCGTGCCGAGCAACGCCGCGCGCGGCGTGATCTTGCGGATGAACGGCGCGATGAAGCCCCCGATCATCAGGATAAAGCTCTGGAAGAACACCCAGACGAGGCCAGCCGACCAGCCCTTGAGCGGATCACCGGTCTTGATCGTGATCGGCAGCATGATCACGAAGGTGACGATGAACATGTGCGGTACGCTGACGCCCGAGGGCAGTGCGCAGACATCGTTGCGGCCCGTCTTCTGCGCCAGCCGATAGGCGAGATACGCATAGTAGAAGGTGGAGAGGCACATCATCAGCCCGAGCGCGGGCAGGATGCGGCCGAACACGAGACTATCAGGCATCTTCAAAACGAAGCGCAGCAGGCCCGTGAGCACCAGCATGTTGACGAGGATGTTGGTGCCGAAGCCGAAGAACGCGTTCCAGTCGCCCGATGTCCATAGTGCCGGCTTGAACTCGGACTTGCTCAGATCAGATTTGCCGGCCGTCCCCGTCAATGTGCTCATGATGCTACCCCTGTGTGGTCGAAGTCTTCATTGCCTCCAAGACTGCGGCTGAGTCCGCGACCCAGCCGAAGATGCCGCCTTGGGCCTTGATCATCTTCAGGCCCATCTCGTGAAATTCGGGGAAGTAGGATGCGCAGCCGTCGGAGATGACGACGCAGCGATAGCCGCGGTCATTGGCCTCTCGCACGGTGGTGTTGACGCACACTTCCGTGGTGACGCCGCAGACGAGCAAGTTCTCAATGCCGTATTTCTCCAGCACGTCCGTGAGCTCGGTGGCGTAGAACGCACCCTTGCCGGGTTTGTCGATCACGACTTCGCTGTCGAGCGGATAAAGCTCGGGAATGATGTCGTGGCCGGCCTCGCCGCGAATGAGAATGCGCCCCATCGGGCCGGGATCGCCGATGCGCAAGGACGGGGCGCCGCGCTCGACTTTTGCGGGCGGCGCGTCGGACAGATCAGGCAGATGCCCCTCGCGCGTGTGGATCACCAGCATGCCGGTGTCACGTGCCGCCTTCAGCACCGCGCCGATCGGCTTTACCGCGCGCGCGAGCTGGCTGACATCGTTGCCCAACGTCTCGCCGAAGCCGCCCGGCTCCATGAAATCCCGCTGCATGTCGATGATGAGAAGCGCGGTGGCAGGCCAGTCGAGCCTGATCGGCTCGGGCTCGGCGCTGATGACGCCCAGTGTCGGCTTGGTCGAGCTCAACATGACTCAAGGCCCCCGCGAGAACTCTCTTTGCCAGGAGTTCTGCAAACGCCGTGCCATTGTGTACAATAGCGGTGGGGCACAGGCCGCGAGAGAATTTGCTGCGTACTCAGAAGGTTACGCCGGCGATCGGCGCCTGCTTATTCCCTGTGCGACGGCTTTGCGACGTGCAGTTGCTTAAAGGATGAGCGGGCGGCGACGGACTCGCTCGCCGTCATTCCGTGGCGACGCGACAGCGTCGAGCCCGGAATCCATCGGGCCGCAGTACGCGAGGAAAGTGGATTCCGGGTTCGCGCTGCGCGCGCCCCGGAATGACGGCGGAGGCCGTAGCGCTACCGCCCCGTGCCGTACAGCTGCCGATACTCCATCTCATACGGCGCATACGAATCCTTCAGCGTCGCCATGTTGAGCAGCATGGTGGCCACCACCGCGCCCGTCTTGCCGAACACGCGCGTTTTAATCCAGGCACTCTCGGTGCGGCGGCTGCCGGAGAGTGCGACAACCTCACGCTCGATTTCGTACTCTTCGTCGACGAAGAGCGGCCCCTTGATCAGCCTGATCTCCTGATCCGCGAACAGGCCGACCGCCGGCCCCTTGGCCGGCAGCGGGTCGTCCTTGGAGCGGTACTGGAACAACACGCTCAGCATCTCCATCGGGATGATCGCTCTGCCCCAAGGATTGTCGGCGCCGGAATAACACGGCGAGTTCTCGGTGATGACGGCGAGCTTTTGCCTGAGGGAGAACGGATAGAGGTCGCCCATGTTCTGGTCGAACGCCATCCGCACCGCCTGCCGTTTGCTCGTCTGCGCCACCTTCACATCGCGCAGGATCACGGGATCGGCGAGCGGCTTGAGCTCGGTGAGGCGCGCCTCGAGCGCGGTCGCCGCATGCGGTTCGCCGACCGAGGCCGTGCCCCGCAGCACCTCGGTGCCGTCGCGCTTGACCATCTGGATCTGGCACTGGCTCGTGCCGGGCAGCGGCTTCGATAGCATCGCCTGCACCTCCTCGCCTTCGAAGCAGGCGTTGCGGTAATGCGCGGACAGGCAACCGCTCTCGAACCAGGCCTGCCCCCACAGCCGCGCGCCGAGCGGGGCGAACTGGCTGAAATGCGTCGGGCCTTCGATGGTGCCGCCCTTGAAGCCGAGCTTCTGCGCGGTGGCATCGTCGTGGATCGAGGCGTGCGCGTCATAGACTTGCGCGTGCAGCATCTGGCGCGGCTGGCGCCACGGCCCGATCAGCGCCTCGGCCGTCTCTGTAATCTCGGTGTCGAATGCGTTTGCAGCCATGGTGTCCTCCACAGGCAGCCATGACTAGCAGGAGCGCCACGGATGCGGCTAGCCGTATTGACTTCGCCGGCCCATGCTCTTGACTGTCACAATTCGCGTCGCGCCGCCGCTATCCCTCCCGCAGCGCAAACCCCCACGCCGAACGAGAGACGAGGACTCCTGAAATGACGCTGATGCAGGTCGAGCTGGACGACAAATACCGGCTCGAATCGAAGCGGATCTTCCTGTCCGGCACGCAGGCACTGGTTCGGTTGCCCATGTTGCAGCGCGAACGCGACCGGCTCCAGGGGCTCAACACAGGCGGTTTCATCTCGGGCTATCGCGGTTCCCCGCTCGGCATGTACGACCACGCGCTGTGGCGCGCGAAGTCGCACCTCCAGCAGCACGACATCGCCTTCGTCCCCGGCCTGAACGAGGACCTGGCTGCGACCGCCGTCTGGGGCAGCCAGCAGGTCGGCCTGTTCCCCGGCGCCAAGGTCGATGGCGTGTTCGGCATCTGGTACGGCAAGGGCCCCGGCGTCGACCGCTCGGTCGACGCGCTCAAACATGCGAATGCGGCCGGCACCTCGCTCAATGGCGGCGTGCTCGCGCTTGCCGGCGACGACCATGGCTGCCAGTCCTCGACGCTGGCGCATCAGAGCGAGCAGGTGTTCGCGGCGGCGCTGATCCCCGTGATCAATCCGGCGACGCTCCAGGATTATCTCGACCTCGGCCTCTATGGTTTTGCGCTGTCGCGCTTCTCCGGCTGCTGGGTCGGCTTCAAGGCGATCAGCGAGACCGTCGAGAGTTCGGCCTCGATTGACAGCGATCCTGAGCGTATCAAGATCGTACTTCCAGACGATTTCGAGATGCCGCCTGGCGGCCTCAACATCCGCTGGCCCGATCCGCCGCTGGAGGCCGAGCGACGTCTGTTCGGCCCGAAGATGGCCGCCGTGCAAGCCTTTGCCCGCGCCAACCAGCTCGACCGCATCGTGCTCGATTCCAAGCCGGCACGGCTCGGCATTCTCGCGACCGGCAAGGCCTATCTCGATCTGCGCCAGGCGCTGGCCGATTTGGGCATCACCGACAAGGACGCGCAGGACCTCGGCCTGCGCATCTACAAGGTCGCACTGACCTGGCCGCTGGAGGAAAGCGGCGCCAGGCGCTTCGCCGAAGGTCTTCAGGACGTGCTCGTGGTCGAGGAGAAGCGCGGCTTCATCGAAGACCAGCTGATGCGCACCCTCTACAATATCGCTGCGTCCAGGCGCCCGACCGTCACCGGCAAGCGCGACGAGCGCGGAGCACCGCTGTTGCCGAGCGAGGGCGAGCTGACGCCGACCATTGTCGCAGGGGCGCTGGTGGCACGCTTGCGCAAGCTCGGGCATCACAGCCCGGTGCTGGAGCAACGCCTCGCCCGGCTCGAGGCCTTCGACAATCCCGTCACATCAAGCACGCAGATCAAGCTCGCGCGCACGCCGTTCTTCTGCTCGGGCTGCCCGCACAACTCCTCGACGCGCGTGCCCGAGGGCAGCCGTGCCATGGCCGGCATCGGCTGCCACGGCATGGCCCTGAGCATGCCGACCCGCCGCACCGATCTAATCTCGCATATGGGTGCCGAGGGCGTGAACTGGATCGGCCAGTCGCCCTTCACCACCGAGAAGCACATTTTTCAGAATCTCGGCGACGGCACCTACACCCATTCCGGACTTCTCGCCCTTCGCGCGGCATCGGCCGCGGGCATCAACATCACCTACAAGATCCTCTACAACGACGCCGTCGCGATGACCGGCGGCCAGCCGGCCGAAGGCGCCTTCAACGTCGCGCAGATTGCGCACCAGGTCTGGGCCGAGGGGGTCAAGCGACTCGCGATCGTATCGGACGATCCGACGAAGTATCCGGAAGGCAACTACTTCCCGCAGGGGGCGACCATCCATCACCGCCGCGAGCTCGACGCCGTGCAGCGCGAGCTGCGTGACATCAAGGGCCTCACGGTCGTGATCTACGACCAGACCTGCGCCGCCGAAAAGCGCCGCCGCCGCAAGCGCGGGCTCTATCCCGATCCCGCCAAGCGTGCCTTCATCAACGAGCTCGTCTGCGAAGGCTGCGGCGATTGCTCGCAGGCCTCCAACTGCGTCTCGGTGCAGCCGCTGGAGACCGAGTTCGGCCGCAAGCGACAGATCGACCAGTCGAACTGCAACAAGGACTTTTCCTGCGTCGAAGGTTTCTGCCCGAGCTTTGTCACCGTGCATGGCGGCAGCCTGAAGCGGTTGAAGACGTCGGCGGTCGATTCCGGACAGTTGTTCGCCGACCTGCCGCTGCCTCCTGCCCGCGAGCTCGAGGCGCCGTACAACATCCTCGTCACCGGCATCGGCGGCACCGGCGTCATCACCATCGGCGCGCTGCTCGGCATGGCCGCCCATGTCGACGGCCGCGGCTGCTCGGCGCTCGACTTCACCGGCCTGTCGCAGAAGAACGGCGCGGTGATGAGCCATGTCCGCATCGCGCGGAGGCCGGAGGATATCTCCGCGGTCCGCATCACCACCGGCGGCGCCGACGTCATCCTCGGCTGCGACATGATCGTCTCGGCAGGTCCCTCCGCGCTCAGCCGCGCCGAGCGCGGCGTGACCAAGGCCTACATCAACACCGACCTGCAGCCGACTGCGAGCTTCGTGCAAAACCCCGATCTCGACTTCGAGATGGGCACGATGCAGACCGTGCTGCGTGACGCCGTCGGCGACACGAACCTCGACATCATCGACGCGACAGGCATTGCCTCAGCCCTGATGGGCGACTCGATCGCGACCAATCCCTTCATGCTCGGCTTCGCCTTCCAGAAGGGCGCGATCCCACTGTCGCTGGAGGCTCTCCTCCGCGCCATCGAGATCAACGGCGCGGCGATCGAGATGAACAAGCTCGCCTTCACATGGGGACGGCTGGCCGCCCACGACATGTCGCGCGTGCGCAGCGTACTGCAGTTCAAGAGCCGCGCTTCCGCGCCGACGAAGTCGCTCGACGACGTGATCGCGACCCGCGCGGAGTTTCTGACCGGCTATCAGGACACTGCCTACGCCGACCGTTACCTCGCGGCCGTCGCCAAGGTGCGCAAGGCGGAGAGCACAGTCTCGCCCGCCTCCACCGAGTTGACCGAGGCGGTCGCGAAAAACCTGTTCAAGCTGATGGCCTACAAGGACGAGTACGAGGTGGCGCGGCTCTACACCGACGGCAGCTTTGCCAAGAAGGTGTCGGAGAAGTTCGATGGCGACTTCACGCTGAAATACCACCTCGCCCCGCCGATCTTCGCGCAGCGCGACAAGACGACCGGGCACCTTCAGAAGAAGGAATTCGGCGGCTGGATGGTCCACGCCTTCCGCGTTCTCGCCAAGCTGAAGTTCCTGCGGGGCGGCGCGTTCGACCCGTTCGGCCGCACCGAGGAGCGCCGGACCGAACGTAAGCTGGTCGCGGATTATCTCGGCATGATCGACCAGCGGATGGCCGGGCTGAAGGCGGAGCAGATCCCGCTGCTGGCGCGGCTCGCCCGCGTGCCCGAGACGATCCGCGGCTTCGGCCACGTCAAGGAAGCCAACATCAAGCTCGCAGCGGCCGAGACAGCCCGGCTGGAAGCCGAGCTGGAGAACAGCCGCTTTGCGGCGGCGGCGGAGTAGCGGTTAGGACGCAAACTCTCTCCACGTCATTGCGAGGAGCGAAGCGACGAAGCAATCCAGAGTCCCTCCGCGGAGGCAGCCTGGATTGCTTCGCTGCGCTCGCAATGACGGAGATTGTGGGACGAGCTCGCCACACACTCAGCGTCATCGCCCGGCTTGACCGGGCGATCCAGTACTCCGAGGCGGCTGTGATTGAACGGATGGGCCGCGGCGTACTGGATTCCCCGCTTGCCGCCTACGCTAAAGCTTCGGCGCCCCTGGACCTCAACCCCGGCGAAGCCTTGGCGTAGCCGGGTCGCGGGGAATGACAGCGGTGGAGATGGCTAGACGGGAGTCCCTGCAACCGCAGACGTCGCCGTCACAACACTCCCCTCCGCCAGATGCCGCCCCGCGATATACCCGAACGTCAGCGCCGGCCCGAGCGTGATCCCCGGTCCCGGATAATTCCCATTCATGATCGACCCCATGTCGTTGCCGCAGGCGTACAGACCCGCAACCGGCGTGCCGTCCTCGCGCAGCACGCGCGCCTGGGCATCCACCTTCATGCCGATGGCCGTGCCGAGATCGGCCGGATAGATACGCATCGCGAAGAACGGCGCGCGGAGGATCGGTGCGACACAGGGATTGGGCTTGTGGGTGGCATCGCCGAGGTGGCGCTGATAGATGGTGCTGCCGCGACCGAATTCGGGATCGCGGCCCTGCTTCGCATCAACGTTGTAACCTGCGATCGTCGCCGTGAGCACGGACGGATTGACGCCGATCTTCGCCGCGAGCTGCGCGATGTCGGGAGCCTTGAGCAACTCGCCGCCCGCCACATAGCGCCGGAGGTTGAGCGTAAACGGCTTGATGTGACCGAGGCCGTAGCTCCACAGGAACTGACGGTCGCAGACGAGATAAAACGGCCGGTCCGGCTCGCCATTGCAGTCGCGCAACATCGCCAGCACGAACTCATGGTGGGACAGCGCCTCGTTGACGAAGCGACGGCCGGCCGCGTTGATGGCGATCACGCCGGGCTTGGCGCGGTCGGTCACCGTATGCGGAAAAACGCCTCGGCTGCCATCGTCGCGACGGAACAGCGAGGCCGGCACCCAATAGGCCGGACTCGTCGCCTCCGTGTTGAGCGCGGCACCGGCCGTGGCCGCAAGCCGGAGCCCGTCGCCAGTGCCAGCGGTGCTGGCCGCCGAGACGAAACCAGCCGCGGCCGGGAAGAAGCGTTTGCGCAACACAGCGTCGTGCGAAAAGCCGCCGGTCGCAACCACCACGCCGCGACGCGCGGCGATCAGGCGGTCACGGGAGCCGTGGCGGATGACAACGCCGCCGACGCGATCGCCCTGCATCGACAGGTCCTCGACATCGGCGCAGAAGAGAATCTCGACCTGCCGCGCCAGCAGCGAGGCATAGAGCCGCGCCGCGAGCGCGTTGCCGAGATGCAGCGTCGTGCCGCGCCGATTGCGCAGCCGCTGCAACGCGTATTCCGAAACGAGCCGCGCCGCGCGCAGGGTCGAACGCAACGATTTTCCGGCCCGCCGCAGATGCGGGACGTCGAGGCGGTTGACCATCATCCCGCCGAACAGCGTGAACTCCGGCAGCGGCGCGCGCAGCCGCGCGAAAGGCGCGCCGAGCCGGGTGCCGTCGAACGCGACCGGCTCCAGCACGCGCCCGCCTGATGTCGCGCCCAGTCGCTCCGGATAACAGTCCGGACAGGCTTTCACCGGCTGGAGGCGCACTTCCGTGTTGGCTTCGAGATAGGCGACCGCCTCCGGCCCGCGCGCGAGGAAGGCGGCGCGCAAGCCGGCATTGGCAGGCTCCGGCACCGTGCTCGACAGATACCGGACCGCGTCCGTGATGCTGTCGGACAGCCCTACATCCTTCATCTTGGGATTGGCGGGGATCCAAACCATGCCGTCGCACCAGGCGGTGGTGCCGCCGACGAACGCCGTCTTCTCGATCACCAGCACGCGCAAGCCTTCAGCGGCGGCCACCGCCGCGGCCGTCATGCCCCCGGCGCCGGCGCCGACGACAATGACATCGTAGATCTCATGCGCAGGCATCATGCGGCAAGGGTCCGGGAACGAGGCATGACACCGTCATACCTCGCCCGGAGGCACCAACGCTAGCGCGCCGGCTTGCGCTCGATCGGGTCGATATCGATCGCCCGCAAGCGGCCGAGCCGCAGCACGTCCATGGCGAGCCGCCGGCCGATCCGGTCGCGGTCGAGCACGCGGATCAGATCGTCGACGCCGTTGATATCGACACCATCGAGCTTGATGACGACGTCGCCGGGCAACAGGCCCGCCTTCGCCGCCGGTCCGTCCGGCTCGATCTGCATCAAGAGCGCGCCCATCTTGTTGTCGACGCCGGCCAGTACCGCGTGCCGCCGCGGGACCGGTGCAGTCTGCCCGGCGACGCCGATAAAGGCGCGGCGGACATAGCCGTGGCGGATGATCTCCGACAACACGAACTGCGCGGTGTTGCTGGCGACCGCGAAACAGATGCCTTGCGCGCCGTTGATGATGGCCGTGTTGATGCCGATCACCTCGGCATTCGACGACACCAGCGGACCGCCGGAATTGCCGGGGTTGAGCGCAGCATCGGTCTGGATCACGTCCTCGATGGTGCGCCCGCTCACCGAGCGGATCGAGCGCCCCAGCGCCGAGACCACGCCGGCGGTCACGGTCGATTCGAAGCCGAGCGGATTGCCGATCGCGATCACGAGCTGGCCGCGGCGCAGGGTCTTGGAGTTGCCGAGCGCGGCATAGGGCAAGTCGCGCACGCCGTTGGCGCGGAGCAGCGCCAGATCGGTGTCGGGATCGACGCCGAGTACGCGGGCCTCACCGACGTTACCCTCGACGTCCCGCAGCCGGATCTCCCTGGAGGAACCGACCACGTGGCTGTTGGTGAGCACGAGCCCGTCCGGCGAGATCACGATGCCGGAGCCGAGCCCGCCGCGCTCGCGACCGTTCGGCACCTTTGGCCCGGTCTCGACGCGCACGACGGCGGGACCGACACGGTCGGTCACGTCGATCACGGCGTTGGAATAGGCGTCCAGCAGGGCTCGGTCATCGACCGGGGCAGACGCTGTCGCTCGCGATGACGCGGCGTCATCGACGATGTCTGAGGTAAAATCCAGCATGGCAAGAGTCCTTGAGGCTCACACAAATGGTGGCCTGTTCCTGCCAGCGCAAGGGACCCGCCTGGGGCGCAAGGCTGGGCTGTCAGGACTTGACCTACCAAGGTGGCTAGGGCGCGCGCCGCAGCGTGCCCGCCCTCGCCTTAACCGGGTCGAGCAGCGACCAGTCGCCGTCCGGGAGCACGTAACCCTTGGGGAACGGCGCGCGCAGCTCGATCCCGAGCGAGCGCAGCACCCGGTCGTCGCGGTAATAGCATTGCAGGACGACGCGGACGAGCGTTGCGGCGGCGCCGCCGCCGGAGCTGCGGAACTCCTGCGCCACCGCATCGCGCCTGGCGGCATCGAGCTCGGCGAACGGTTGCCCTGCGAGCCGGGCCAGATGGTCCAGCGCCGCCGCCACCAATTTGGTGTCGCGGCCCAGCGTCGTCAGAATATCGGCCTGGATCGCGGGGTCGTCGGCGCCGGGCACCTTGTACTCGTCGCTGGCGGGAACGATCATCGCAGCGATGGTACGGAGGTCATCGCGTTGGGCGCGGGTGAGTTGATTGTCTGCGGACATGGCGGCCTCAGTCGAACAAGTTTGCGAGGCGCTGCTTCATCTGGTCGGCGATGTAGAGCGCGAGGGCCTGGATGGTGGACGTCGGATTGACGCCGCCCGAGGTGACGAAGATGCTGCCGTCGACGATGAAGAGATTTTTCACGTCGTGCGTGCGGCCCCATTCGTTGACGACGGAGCGTTCGGGGTCGGTGCCCATCCGCACGGTGCCGAGCAGATGCCAGCCGCCCCACGGGATCGGCGAGTTGACGCAGATGTCGGTCGCCCCCGCCATTTCCAGAACCTCGCGGCCGCGCGCGAGCGCATGCTCCATCATCTTCCGGCTGTTCTCGCTGATGGTGTAGTCGATCCTCGGCGCGGGAATGCCGTGGCTGTCCTTCAGGACAGGATCGAGCGTGACGCGATTGTGCTCCTCCGGCAGGTCCTCGCAGATCGCGGAGAATCCCAGCCGATGGCCATTGAGCTTGCGGAAGACGCGGTGATGATCCGCGCCCCACGGTAAAATGCCCCTCTGCTCGCTCACGACAGCCTCGAACACGGGCCCTGCCCCGCGCACGAACTGGACGCCGTAGCCGCGTACGAAACCGCGCGACAGGTCGGTGTCATACCATTCCTTGCTCCACAGGCAGGTCGGCGGCGCGCGGTTGCTGTCGGTCGGCTCCTTCACATAGCCGTAGATCTGCGCATAGGGATGGAACATCAGGTTCTTGCCGACGAGGCCCGACGAATTGGCAAGACCGTGCGGGAAGCGGTTGGATGCCGAGTTGAGCAGCAGCCGGGGCGTGCCGACGCCGTTGCAGGCGATGATGACGACATGCGCCGGCTGGAACTGCTCGACGCCGTCCTTGTCATAATAGACCACGCCCGAGGCCATGCCGTTCTCGTCGGTGGTGATCTCGCGCACCCGGCAATGCGTGCGAAGCTCGACGCCGGCGCGGATCGCGTGCGGCCAATAGGTAATGTCGGTCGAGGATTTTGCACCTTGGGCGCAGGCCGGCGTGCAATGGCCGAGATTGATGCAGCGCGCGCGGCCCTCATAGTCTGTGGTCGCGACCGTCGTGTCCGACGGCCACCAGTGCCAGCCGAGCGTGTTCATGGCCTTGCCGATGATGGCGCCGGACAATCCCATCGGCTGCTGCGGCATCGGCGGATGCGTCAGCGGCGACAGCGGATCGCCCGACAAGCCTGACGTGCCCATGATGCGATCGTTCTCTTCGAAGAACGGCGTCAGCGCGTCGTAGTCGATCGGCCAGTCATCGGCGACGCCGTCGAGCGTCTTGACCTTGAAATCGGAGGGATGCAGCCGCGGCCAGTGCGCGGTGTACATCACCGTCGAGCCGCCGACCGCGTTGTAGTTGACGACCTTGATCGGCGAATTGTCGTCGTTGATCGGATAGTCCTCGGGCCGGCCGCGGACATTCGGGCTCGACGACCACTCCCCGTAGAACTTGGCCTCCCAGTCGCGGCCCGTGCTGGGATATTCCGCTGGGTTCATCCAGCCGCCCTGCTCCAGGCAGAGAATGTGCATCTTGGTCTCGGCCAGCGACCACGCGATCGCGGCGCCTGAAGCGCCGGCGCCGATGATCAGGACGTCCACGGGGTCTTTCATCGAACTTTCTTCCTCCCGCCCTCGCCGCTTCAAGGGCGATCCGGTCTACGCAGGTTTTTGATCGTGCCGAACGATAGGGGCAGACCGGCCGGTCAGTAAAGGCTGGCACGCGAATGTCGCACTTCGCAGGGCGCAGACCATTGGTATCGCGACTTCCGGATGCTAGGAACGAGGCGCCAGAGCAATCGATAGCGAGACGTTATGTCCTTTAGGAATTCATTTGCCGCCGCCCGCGCCTTCGCGCTTGTTTCGTGTCTCGCTCTGTCCGGGTTTCTGGCCTCGTCCGGGCCGGCCTCCGCGCTGACGGCGGCCGCGACCGTCCGGGACGCCAATTCGATCCAGCTCGGCGACGTCACCTACCGCCTCGACGGCGTCGACGCGCCCGAATTGGACCAGGTCTGCATCGACGATCACGCCGATCCCTGGACCTGCGGCATCGAGGCCCGCGACCAGCTGGCGAAGCTGATCAACAAACGCAGCGTGCGCTGTGACGATGTCGGGCCGGAAAAGAGCTTCGGCAAACGGCACCGGGCGATCTGCACCGCCGAGGGCGACAAGGTCTCGTTGAACGAGCAGCTGGTCAAGCTTGGCTATGCCATCGCCCGCGAGCCGATCAAGGCGAACGTCAAGGCTGCCGCGGCCGATGCCAAAACCGCGTCAGCCGGCATCTGGAAGGGCTGCTTTGTTGCACCGCAAGAATTCCGCATGGGCAAGAAGGACGGCGCGCTGCTCGGCGCCGCCTGCCGCGCCGACCGCGACAAGGAAATCCGCGCGGCGCTGTTTCCGGAGGAGCTGACCATGCCGCCGAGTTGCAGCATCAAGGGCAAGCTCGCCGTGCGCGCACGCGTCACCGGCAATATCGGCATCTATCACTTAAGGGGCTGCCCGAGCTATCCCGCGACCACCAAGCCGGACCGCTGGTTCTGCTCGGAGGACGACGCGCAGGCCGCCGGCTTCCGCAAGGCCTACAATTGCCGCCGACCGAAATGAGGAAGCCCGTCACGAGCATGTGAGCGGTAGCCGGAGACAGTATTGATCCGGAATTGAACTCTCTCGGTGGTTGCTACATCTAATATGTACGCAAGCGCTTTGCGCGAGCGTTCCTTGGCAGCAATCCGGCTTCGGTCCGATTGCTTTGCTCGGGCGTTTCCTCCCTAGACTTGGGCCGCTTGTCACAACAAGCGGCTCTTCTTTCTTGTGCGCCCTATTTCCGCATCGGCATGATCTGGTCCATCGGCGGCATGTTCGCATTGAGATGCCCCATGATCCAGACGGTGCCGCCGACGACCAGGAAGACGACCAGAAGGCCGAAGGCGAGCGCCAGCACGTTGTTGGTGTTGTCAGGCCCCGTCGTGATGTGCAGGAAGAACACGAGGTGCACGCCCATCTGCGCGATCGCCAGCACGATCAGAGCGACGGGGATGGATGGCTGCCAGACCAGGTCGGTTCCGGCGATGAAGAATGACGTTGCCGTGAGCAGCAGCGCGAGGCCGAGACCAACGACGTAGCCGAGCACCCGCTCGCCGACGCTGTGTTGCTCTTCCTCGCCCGGTGCGAGATCGTGTCCGGTCCGCACATGCGTCTGATCGCTCATACGGCACTCCCAAGCAGGTAGACGACGGAGAAGACCCCGACCCAGACGATGTCGAGCGCATGCCAGAACAGCGCAAAGCACATCATCCGGCGCAGGACGTCGGCGCGAAAGCCTTTTGCAAAGACCTGGGCCATCATGGTGAGCAGCCACAATATGCCGGCCGAGACGTGCAGGCCGTGGCAGCCCACCAGCGAGAAGAACGACGTCAGGAACGCACTGCGCGACGGGCCATAGCCGCGTGCAACGAGGTCGGCGAACTCGCGGAACTCGATGGTGAGAAAGATCAGTCCGAGCACGCAGGTCACGGTCATGCCGAGATAGAACCAGAACCGGTTGCGCACGTCGGCGGCAATGCTGGCCATGCCGCAGGTGAAGCTCGACAGCAGCAGGCAGACCGTCTCGATCGCGACGTTGCGCTGCTCGAAGATCTCCGAGCCGCTGGGGCCACCCGCGGTCTGGCCGGACAGCACCGCATAGGCCGCGAAGAAGCAGGAGAACATTACGATATCGGAGAGCAGGAAGACCCAGAAGCCGTAGGCGGTCACGATGCGCTTCGATGCCGGGCCTGGATGCTCGACGACGAGCCCGATGTGGTGGGGGTCGGCATGCGCGCGGCCGGCTGTCGCCGTCATCGACATCAGAGCGCTCCCGCCATGCTGACGAGGCTGCGCCGTTCCTCGAGATTGATACGATCGATCGCTGCGACCTCGTCGGCCGGAATGACGTATTCGTCATGATCGCGCCAGGCGAACACGACGAAGGTCGCGAATGCGCCGATGCCGCCCAGGATCACCATCCACCAGATGTGCCAGATCAGCGCGAAGCCCATGATGGTGGCGAAGAACGCGCAGATGAAACCGGTCGGTGAATTCCTGGGCATCTCGATATCCTGATACTCCGGCCGATCATGCTCGAGCTGCTGCTGCTTGGCATGGGCCTTCTGATCCCAATAAGCATCCTCGCCGCGCACATCCGGATAGAAGGCGAAGTTGAACACGGGCGGCGGCGACGAGGTCGCCCATTCCAGCGAGCGCCCGTCCCAGGGATCGCCGGTGCGGTCGCGCAGGGCCTCGCGGTTGCGGATGCTGACCACGAGCTGCACGATCTGGCAGATCACGCCGATCGTCAGCACCGCCATGCCGGCGGCCGCCACGAACATCCATGGCCGCCAGGCCGCGACGTCGTAGTGCTGCATGCGCCGGGTCATGCCGAGCATGCCGGCGATATAGAGCGGAATGAAGGTGACGTAGAAGCCGAGGAACGTGAACCAGAACGCGGCCTTGCCCCAGCGCTCGTCGAGACGAAAGCCGAACGCCTTCGGGAACCAGTATTCGAAGCCGGCGAAGGCGCCGAACAGCACGCCGCCGATGATGACGTTATGGAAGTGCGCCACCAGGAACATGCTGTTGTGGAGCATGAAGTCGGCCGGGGGCACCGCGACCAGCACGCCCGTCAATCCGCCGATGATGAAGGTGACCATGAAGCCGACCGCCCACAGCATCGGCGTCGCAAAGCGGATGCGGCCGCCATACATCGTGAAAAGCCAATTGTAGATCTTCACCCCCGTCGGTATCGCAATGATCATGCTGGCGATGCCGAAGATGGCGTTGACGTCGGGGCCAGCGCCCATCGTGAAGAAATGGTGCAGCCAGACCATGAAGGAGATGACGCAGATCGCCATGGTCGCGAGCACCATCGAGCGGTAGCCGAACAGCGCCTTGCCCGAGAAGGTCGACACCACCTCGGAGAAGATGCCGAAGGCCGGCAATACGAGGATATAGACCTCCGGGTGCCCCCAGGCCCAGATCAGGTTCATGAACATCATGACGTTGCCGCCGGCTTCATTGGTGAAGAAGTGGAAGCCGAGGTAACGGTCGAGCAGCAGCATCGCGAGCGTGGCGGTGAGGATCGGAAAGGCGGCGACGATGAGCAGGTTGGAGGCCAGCGTGGTCCAGCAGAACATCGGCATGCGCAGATAGTTCATTCCCTTGGTGCGCAGCTTCAGCACGGTGGTCACGAGATTGATGCCGGCGACCAGGGTGCCGACGCCGGAGATCTGGAGAGACCAGGCGTAGTAGTCGACGCCGACGCCCGGCGAATAGGACAGTTCCGACAGCGGCGGAAAAGCCAGCCAGCCGGTGCGCGCGAACTCGCCGACCACGAGCGAGATATTGACCAGCAGAGCGCCGGTCGCTGTCAGCCAGAAGCCGACCGAATTCAGCGTTGGGAAAGCAACGTCGCGCACACCGAGTTGAAGCGGCACGATCAGGTTCATCAGCCCGATCACGAACGGCATCGCCGTGAAGAAGATCATGATGGTGCCGTGCGCCGAGAAGATCTGGTTGTAGTGCTCCGGCGGGAGATAGCCTTGTGACTGGTAAGCGACCGCCTGCTGGAGCCGCATCATGATGGCGTCGCTGCCGCCGCGCAGCAGCATGACCGAGGCCAGCAGGATATACATGACGCCAATGCGCTTGTGGTCGACGCTGGTGATCCACTCGTGCCAGAGATACGGCAGATGTCCCTTAACGACGACCCAGATCAGCACGCCGAGGATCGCGACCAGCACCACGGCACCCGCAATGAGGGGTATCGGCTGGTCGAACGGGATCGCCGACCAATCGAGCTTACCGAGCATCGTGGCCTCCACTGTGCGGCCTGCCGGCATCGGAGAGCAGCTCCGGGCCGGGCCCTGGCGGAATGTGCTGGGTTGCGATCAGGTCGAACAGACGGGGATCCGCCAGGCGAAAGGTCAGCCTGTTCTTCTCGATGCCCTGCTGCATCAGCTTCTTGTAGCTGTCCTCGTTCAGCACGGCATCGGTCTTCGCCGTGGTCGCGACCCAGTCTGGGAAGGCGAGCGGCGAGATCACGTTGACGTCGAACATCATGTCGGGAAAGCCGTCGCCGGAGAAATGCGCCGACAGGCCCTGCAACTTGCCCTCATTGTCGGCGCGCAGGTTCAGCTTCGTCACCATGCCGTTCATGGTGTAGATCATGCTGCCGAGCTGCGGGATGAAGAACACGTTCATCACGCTCGACGACGTCAGCTGGAAATTCAGCTCGGCACCGGCCGGCACCGTCAGCGTGTTGACGGTGGCGATGCGCTGGTCCGGATAGATGAAGAGCCATTTCCAGTCGAGCGAGACCGCCTGGATGCGGACTGGACTGCCGGTGCCCGGCACGGGCGCGGCGGGATCGAGCTGGTGCGAGCCGATCCAGGCGACGCCGCCGAGCAGGATCACGGTGAGCGCGGGGATCGCCCACACCACCATCTCGACGCGGCCGGAATAGACGAAGTCAGGCTGGTAACGTGCTCTCGGATTGGACGCGCGAAACCAGAACGCAAAGGCCAAAATCGCGAAAATGGTCGGCACCACGATCACGAGCATGATGAAGACGGAATCGACCAGGATGGTGCTGTTGGCGACAGCCACCGGCCCTTGTGGATCGAGCAGATTCATCGGCAAGCCACTGACGATTGGGAAACCCCAGGCGAGAGCCTAGCGCGGAAAAGCCCCCGCAACAAACGCAAGCTCGGCAGAACGGTTCCGCGACATGCCCGCTTAATCGCGCGCCGTGCCGCCCGGCGGCATGCAATTCCATGCGATGTCAATGACATCTGCGCGGGACCATCGGCCTTCTCTCCTGTCAGGGCGATTGCTAATCTGCACGAAAATAATTGGGATGAAACGACATGCAGGGCCCCGAGGACGATGCCGGCCTCGCCGGCAAGGTGGCGCTGATCAGCGGCGGTGGCGCCGCTGGCGACGGCATCGGTAACGGCCGCGCTGCAGCAATTCTGTTGGCCCGCGCCGGAGCAAAAGTGCTGGTGGCCGATCGCGACCTCAAGCTCGCCGAGCGCACCGTGGAGATGATCCGGGACGAGGGTGGCACGGCAGCGGCGCATGGCGGCGACGTCACCAGCGAAGCCGATTGCAAGACACTGGTCGAAGCTACACTCGACCGCTGGGGCCGGCTAGATTTCCTCGACAACAATGTCGGCATCGGCAGCCGTGGCAGCGTGGTCGACGAGACACCCGAGCAGTATCGCCGTGTCATGCAGGTCAACGTCGAGACGATGTTCCTGCTCTCCAAGCACGCGATCCCCGCGATGATCAAGACCGCCAAGGGCGGCGCGATCGTCAATATCTCCTCGATCTCGGCGCTGCGGCCGCGCGGGCTCACGACCTACACGACATCGAAGGCCGCCATCATCGGTCTGACGCGCGCCATGGCTGTCGATCACGGCCGCGACAACATCCGCGTCAACTGCATCTGCCCCGGCCCGATGTACACGCCGATGGTCTATGCCCGCGGCATGAGCGAGCGGGCCCGCGCCAACCGCGCCAGGGCCTCGCTGCTGAAGACCGAAGGCACCGGCTGGGATGTCGGCCACGCCGTCAAATTCCTGCTCAGCAACTTTGCACGCTACATCACCGGCCAGGTGTTGGTGGTCGACGGCGGCGTGACGCTGCAAGCGCCGGAACGTGAATCACAGGAACACTGAAAGGAACACGGATGGCCCGCCTACCCTATCTCGAGGCCGACCAGGTCGCGCCCGAATATCGCGACATGCTCAAGCGCAACACGAACCTGCACAAGCTGCTGGTCAACTCGCCGGAGATGGCGCGCGCCTTCAACGGCATCGGCAGCTATATTCGCTTCAAGAGCAAGCTCGACCCGCGGCTGCGAGAGCTCGCGATCCTCCAGGTCGGCTGGATGGAGAAGTCGGAATACGAATTCACCCACCATGTGAAGATCGGCAAGGAGTTTGGCGTCACCGACGAGGACATCACAGGCCTGATGGCGGAGACCGAGGGCAAGCCGTCGAAGCTGGAGCCGCTCGCAAAAGCGATCCTGAAAGGCGCCCGCGAGATGGTGCGCCAGCTCGCGATGTCGGATGCCACCTTCGCCGAGATCAGGCAGCATCTCTCCGACGAGCACATGGTCGACCTCGTACTCACCATCGCCTTCTATTGTGGTGTGGTGCGGGCGCTCGCCACCATGAAGATCGACAACGAACCGTATTACAAAGAGGTACTCCAGCAGTACCCGATCCCGGGAGTGAAGTGACATGCGCTTGAAGGACAAGGTCGCGATCGTCGTCGGCGCCGGCCAGAGCCCCGGTGAAGGCATGGGCAACGGCCGCGCCACCGCGCTGACCTTCGCGCGCGAGGGTGCCAAAGTGCTGTGCGTCGACCACCACCTGGAATCGGCGCAGGAAACCGTCGATCTGATCGCAGCGGAGCAAGGCACCGCTGCGGCCTTCAAGGCCGACGTGACCAAATCCGCGGACATCAAGGCGATGGTCGTGGACGCGCAGGCGCGCTGGGGCCGCATCGACGTGCTGCACAACAATGTCGGCGTCAGCCTGTCCGGGGGCGATGCCGAGCTGCTTCAAATCACCGAGGAGGCGTTCGACCGTGTCGTCGCCATCAATCTGAAGAGCTGCATTCTCGCCGCGAAGGAAGTGATCCCGATCATGCGCGCGCAAGGAAGCGGCGCCATCATCAACATCTCCTCGATGGCCGCGATTACGACCTATCCTTACGTCGCCTACAAGGCGACGAAGTCGGCGATGATCGCCTTCACCGAGCAGCTCGCCTACCAGAACGCCGAATACGGCATCCGTGCCAACGTCATCCTGCCCGGCCTGATGAACACGCCGATGGCCGTCGACACCCGCGCCCGCGAGTGGCACAAGACCCGCGCCGAGGTCGAAGCCGAGCGCGACAGCAAGGTGCCGCTGCGCAAGAAGATGGGCACCGGCTGGGACGTCGCGAACGCCGCGCTGTTTTTGGCGTCGGACGAAGCGAATTTCATCACGGGCGTGACGCTGCCGGTGGACGGTGGCGCGAGTGTGAGACGGGGGTAATTCGAGCGCGCTGCTTACCCTCCCCTGGAGGGGGAGGGAAACAGCGTCACTGCGGTGCGCGCGTCGCCCGCCAGATGGTGCCATTGCCGTCCTCCGACACCAGCAGCGATCCATCCTTCGCCACGGCGACACCAACCGGCCTTCCCCAGACCTCCGTGTCACTCACGACAAACCCCGTGACGAAATCCTCGTACTCGCCGGTGGGCTTGCCGTCCTTCATCCTGATACGGATCACCTTGTAGCCGGTGCGCTTGGAGCGGTTCCAGGAGCCGTGCTCAGCGGCGAAGGCATCGCCTTGATAGTCGGACGGAAACTGCGTGCCCTGATAGAAAGTCATGCCGAGCGAAGCCGAGTGCGGCTGGATCAGCACGTCGGGCACCGTCACCTTGTCCTTGAGATCCGGCCGCGCGCCGGCGTGGCGCGGATCTTCGTTGCCGCCGATATAGAACCACGGCCAGCCGTAGAACGCGCCCTCCTTCACGCTGGTGACGTAATCGGGCACGAGATCGTCGCCGAGCCCGTCGCGCTCATTGGTCGAGCACCAGGGCAGCCCGCTCTGCGGCTCGATCGCAAGACCGACGCAATTGCGGATGCCGGTGGCATAAATCTTCCGGTCCTTGCCGTCAGGCGTGAATGCCATCACGGTGGCGCGCTCGAGCTCACTGGCCCAGGCCGCGCCGAGCGGCTGCGTCTTCGACCAGCCATCCAATCCGCCCGGCGGCGTCCCCATGCCCTCGGCGACGTTGCTGAGCGAGCCGACCGAGACCAGCATGCGCTTGTTGTCGGGCGTGAAGACGATGTCGCGGGTGGAATGGCTGCCGTCCTGCGGCAGGCTTGCCACGATCGTCTCCGCCCTGCCGCGCGCCTTGAGATCGCCGGCCTGATAGGGAAACCGGACGACGCTGTCGGTGTTGGCGATATAGACCCATTGCGGATTGTCGCCGTTCGGAAAGAAGGCGATGCCGAACGGCCGTCTCAATCCGCTGGCAAACACCTCGTTGGTCGCGGCCTTGCCGCCATCCCCGGCGCGCAGCACGCGGATGGCGTCGGCCCGCGTCTCCGCGACGAAGACATCGCCGTTCGGCGCGACCCTCACAATGCGCGGCGCGCGCAAGCCTTCGGCGAACAGCTCGATCTTGAAACCCGCCGGCACACGTGGCGTGGCCTCCGGCGGTCGCGACGCCACACGCGCGGTGCTCGCAACCGACCGTGTCGCGCCGGGCCTGACGAGGTCCTGCGGCCGGATCAACCTGACCGTGCCGGGCTTGTCGGCCTGCCAATCGCCATAGGCGTCCTTGCCTTGCAGAACCGGCTCGGCCTGCGCGCTGGCAGCAACCGCGACCAGCAATCCCGCAGCCGTTGCTGCGGACGAAATCCTGCTTTTCACGTCGTCTTCCTCCCAGCCTGCGCGTCCTGAACGTCGACGCTTATAGGTCCGCAAATGTTCTACGGCAGTTCAAACACCTGCCGAATCCCACGTCAGCTCATGCCCGCACGATGTGCATCGGCCACGGCCCATCGTACTGGAAAATGCGGCAGATCGGTGCGACACATTGTAAGGGCGCGACCGCCGGTTGCGGTCATCAAAGCTGCGGCATCCAGGTCGCAATTGATGGGGTGATCATGTGGGGATCCATCATATCGGAATGGGCGAGCCTGCTGCTGCGCTGGCTGCACGTGGTGGCGGCGATCGCCTGGATCGGCAGTTCCTTCTACTTCATCGCCCTCGATCTCAGCCTGAAGCCGAAGACTGACCTGCCGGACGGCGTGCAGGGCGAAGCCTGGCAGGTCCATGGCGGCGGCTTCTACCGGATCATGAAATATCTGGTGGCTCCGAGCCAGATGCCGGAGGAGCTGACCTGGTTCAAATGGGAGGCCTACACCACCTGGCTGTCCGGCTTCGCGCTGATGGTGGTGGTGTACTATCTCGATGCCGACCTGTTCCTGGTCGACAAGTCGATTCTCGACCTCACACCGATCCAGGCCGGGCTGTTCAGCTTCTGCAGCCTGGCGCTGGCATGGCTGCTCTATGAGGCGGCCTGCCGCACCGGGCTTGCGCAGCGCGAGCTGCCCTTTGCCATCGGCGGCTATCTGTTCCTGGTCGCGCTCACTTACGCCTTCACCCACGTCCTGAGCGGGCGCGGCGCCTTCAACCAGATTGGGGCGATCATCGGCACCATCATGGTCGCCAACGTGTTCGCATTGATCATCCCGAACCAGAAGAAGATCGTGGCCAGCCTGATCGCGGGACAGGCGCCCGATCCGAAGCTCGGCAAGGCCAGCAAGGAGCGCTCGGTTCACAACAACTACCTGACCTTGCCCGTCGTCGTGCTGATGATCAGCAATCACTATCCTCTGCTCTACGCGACGCGCTTCAACTGGATCATCGTCGCGATCATTCTGGCGCTCGGCCCCGTGATCCGCCACTTCTTCAACGAGCGGCACGCGGGGCACAAATCGCCGTGGTGGGTGTGGGGTGTCGCCGCATTGGGCGTGATTGCGATCCTCTTGCTCTCCGCCGCAGGCCCGCGCGAGGTCAAGACGGGCGCGCTGTCGGCACAGCCGACGCGCGCCAATGTCGAGGAGATCGTGATGTCCCGTTGCAGCATGTGCCACGCGGCAGAGCCGGTCTGGGCCGGCATCGTGACCGCGCCCAAAGGCATCTTGCTCGACGCGCCCGAGCACATCCATCGCAACATCCGCCTGATCGGCCGCGTGGCGGCGTGGTCCAATGCGATGCCGCCGGGCAACATCACCGACATGACCAGCGAGGAGCGCGCCATTCTCGCCGCCTATATCGAGCAGGCGCAGTGACGCCATCGCGCGTCGATACCGCATTTCGCGAAATGAAATTCCGCATCTAGCGCCGATTTGAAAATGACTTGATCGCCTATCCGGCGTAGACAGGGCCAGCGGCCGCTGGCGCGGTCCAGATCGAAATTTGCATTTGCTGCGGGGAAAGAACAGTGGCCCTCAAGAACATCATCGGTATCGACCACGCCGTGGTCATGGTTCGGGACCTCGACAAGGCCGCCGAAAACTACAGGCAGCTCGGTTTCACCCTGTCGCCGCGCGGCACCCACAGCGCGCATATGGGCACCGGCAACTACACCATCATGTTCGACCCCGACTATATGGAGCTGCTCGGCGTGCTGGTGGCGACTGAGCACAACGCACCGGCCCGCGCCTTCGTCGACAGGCACGGCGAGGGCATCGAGCGCATCGCCTTCACGGCGATCGACAGCGCAGCCGGCGCCGAGGAGATCCGTGCGCGCGGCCTGACGCCGATCGGCCCGACCGATTTCGAACGGCCGGTGACGCTGCCCGATGGCACGATCTCGGCTGCAAAATTCCGCACCTTCATGTGGCCGACCGCTGAGGCGCCCGGCGGCGTGCGCATCTTCGCCTGCCAGCACAAGACCCGCGAGACGGTGTGGATTCCTGAATTGATGAAGCACGCCAATGCGGCGAAGCGGATCAGGCAGACGCTGATCGCAACGCCCGAGCCCGCGCAGGATGCGGCGCATCTCGGCCGCCTAATCGACCGCGAACCGAAGGCGGAAGCCGACGGTGCAGTCGCCGTGCCGTCCGGCGGCGACCGCGCCGACTTCGTCTATCTGACGCTGGACCAGCTCGGCAGACGCTATCCCGGCGTGCCGCTCACCGGCCTTTCCGCGCGCGGTGGCGCCGCCCTGGTCCTCGTCAGCGGCGATCTCGCAGCCACCGAGAAGGCGTTGGGTCCGGCTGCGTTGCGCAGCGGGGCCGCGATCTGCGTGCCACCGGCCAAGGCCAACGGCACCCTGCTCGCCTTCGTTGCCGGCTGATTTGAACTAATTCTTTAACAAGCGTTTACCGGGCAAGCCTAGGCTTTTCGGGCTTTTCACGCCGCCCGAGGCCAAGCGCATGTTCAAAGAGGAATCGCCGATCGCCTATGACGCGCCGGCCGAACTGAAGAAGTGGCCGTCGCTGAAAGGCGAGAGACAGAAGGACCGGGGTCCGCCCTATCTCGTCTACAACGGCACGCTCGCCGACTGCGTTCGCGTGCTCATGGATAAGCCGATCAAGGGCATTTCGCTCTATGACATCATGACGAAGCCGCAGCCGGCTTTTGAGCAAACGGTGCTGTCGCCCGGCGACGCCGCCGAGATCGCGATGCGCAAGGATTTTCCCAAGGACTAGCTCGAAGCCCGCTTCGCGGCCGGTTTTCCCTGCTGCTTTAATGAGGATTCCGTCGGCGCATCGAGGAAGACGACCGGCGCGAAGGCCCGCGCCGTGCGCCTCGCATCGAGCGAGCCCTGATCCGCTACCGCAAGCAGATCCTCTCGCGTGACGCCCCCTACTCCGCCTTGATGTTCGCGGCCGCGACGACCTCGGCAAGATCCGTCGTCTCCTTGGCGATCTTCGCGGCGTAGTCGGCCGGGCTGAGCACGCTGACGACGCCTTGCGACTCCAGGCGCTCCTGCAACGCCGGATCCCTGGCGGCGGCGACGATCTCACGGTGCAGCGTCTCGCGGATCGGCGCGGGCACGGCCTTCGGCATGAAGAAGCCGACCCAGAACGAGATATCGAAGCCGGGATAGCCGGCCTCCGCGACGGTCGGCACGTCAGGCAGCGCCGGCAGCCGCTCGGCCGATGACACCGCAAGCGCGCGCAGCTTGCCGGCCTTCACCAGCGGGACGGCGGACAAGGGATCGAACACCGCCAGGACCTCCTGCGCGAGGATGCCGACCTCGGATGCCGCGCCGCCGCGATAGGGCACGTGAATCAGCTTGATGCCGGCCTTCTGGCTGAGCAGCTCCATGGCGAGATGGGCAAGGTTGCCGTTGCCGCCCGAGCCGTAGGCGAGCGCGCCGGGCGCGGCCTTCGCCGCCGCGACCAGATCGGCGACGGTGTTGATGTTGGCCGTTTTGGGATTCTCGGGATTGACCACCAGAACGAGCGGCGCCGAGATGACGGTGGTGAGCGGCGCAAAATCGCCTTGCGGATCGTAGCGGGCGTCCTTGAACAGCGTCTTGTTGAGCGTGATCGTGGACGAGTTACAGGCGAGGATGGTGTAGCCGTCCGCGTCCGCGCGCGCCACGCCCTCGGCTGCGATCATGCCGTTGGCGCCGGCGCGGTTCTCGACCACGAAGGGTTGGCCGAGCTTGTTGCTCAGCCGGTCGCCGACGATGCGCGCGACCACATCGACCGGGCCGCCCGCGCTGAAGCCGACCATGATCTTGACCGGACGCGTCGGATATTTCTGCGCGAGAGCCTCGGTCGTCACGCACAATCCGGCGACAATCGCCAGCAGGCGAAGCGTTCGTTGCATTCGTTCTCTCCCCGGACCCGCGCTGCCGCTTTTGCATGGTGCGGCGCCTCTGGAGATCATGATTAGCGGTCGCGCCGGATTTCGCAATCGCGTTTGCACGCCGGCATTCCGTCGTGCGGCACGCGAGAGCCGCATCCAAACAAAAAATGCGAAAACAACCCCATGCACAGTAGCCGGCCCCTGTCAGGACAAGGACTTGCGCAGGACAAGAACCTTCGGATACCACGAAATGCAGTTTGACACGTCGGGCAAAACACCGGCATGATGGCATCATCGCAACAATCGCCAGCGTCCAGGCCGCCCGCTCCTCGGGCGACTCGCCGCGATCGCGCGCAAGCCTCTCATCGACATCTCAAAATTCGTAGCCGCGCAGCACGCGAGCGGTCGTTCGCGCACCTGCGCCGGTAAAGGACACGACACATGACGACATCCCCCGATCGCCACACCACGCCGCCGGTTGCGGCAAACGATCGCAGCGACCCGGCTGCGAGCCCGCGCGTCAAACTCTACAGGCGGCGCATTGCCATCGATCATCCCGACCCGAGAACCGGCGAACGGCTGCTAGCCGACGCGCTCGGTGCCGTCGACCGTGACGCGTTGCAAGGCATCCTGAAGCAATTGGTGAAGGCCAGCGTGACTGCGCAGAAGCCGGACGAGGCCAATCTCGCCTTCATGATCTCGATGATGAAGAGCATCGCGCCGCGGGACTCCATCGAGGCCATGCTGGCGGCACAGATGGTCTCCATTCACGTCCTGGCGATGCGCTGCGCCCATCGCCTCGCCTTCGCTGACGACATCCCGCGGCAGGACAGCGCGTCACGCGCGCTCGCCAAGCTGGCGCGAATCTTTCCGGCCCAGGTCGAGGCGCTCAACCGGTACCGCAACAATGGCGAGCGGGCGATCACGGTGGAGAGTCTGACGGTGCAGGATGGCGCAGGAGCCATCGCGAGCCACCCCGTCCAGCACACGGGCATGATCGTAACGGAGCAAAGCGTCGCGGACACGCCGATGGGAGCAGGATCGGTCTCGCCTCGCGAAGCCGGCGAAGGCGAACATGAACTGGTCGATGCCGCACAAGGTGCCACCGCATGAGCGGCGATCACCCCCGCAACATGGCTGCGATGCTGGCGAGTCCGCGCTGCGGCGCCAGGACACGCAGCGGCAGCGCCTGCCTCGCGCCGGCGGTGCACGGCAAGACCCGCTGCCGCATGCATGGCAGCGCCGCGAGATCAGGCGCACCGAAGGGAAATCAAAATGCGCGGAAGCATGGGCTATTCACGCAGGACCGGATCGCAGAACGAAGGGCGATACGGGCGTTGCTGGGCGAGACGCGGAAGCTGCTGCAGGAGCTGGGCTAGGCCGTGTGCCCATAAACCCCGCGGCGTGATGCGAAGGCTACGTCTGCGTTGCCCCAATAGCGACCAGGTTCGTGCGGCAAGGCAAGAGGTCGCGATGGGCCAGAAGGCGACATTTATTCAGATCAACTCGGGGATGCACTTGCAAAACCAAGAATCGCAACCTTAGCGCCGTTTGCCACGAGCATGAGATCGATCAGCTCAACGGGATGCTCTAGATCGGCAGGCTCTCGCGGCCGAGCGCGAGCGGCTGATCAAGTCGGTTGAAATGACAGCGCGGAGATAGTGTGGTGGATTGTGCCTTCGGCCATCTACACGAAAAACGACTCATTCACCGAGGAGCTTGAAAAAGCCCTTCGAGAAGGAATGAAGCGGTTCGGAACGGCGTTCGAGTTTGGCGCGAAGAACCGCGCCCTCCCAACCGATCCAGAAGAACTCGGCAAGCCAGTCGCAATCTTGGTTGGAAGAGATTGCACCAGTAGCCTGGGCAGCTCTCAAGCACTTGGCAGTGCGCTGCTGCCAGTCGATGAACACATCGAACAGCTGCTGGCGAAATGATTGTGGAAGTACGCTCATCTCCTGCCCAAGATTGCCCACCAAACAGCCTCGCGCATAACGGAAGCGCTTCATGGCGGACGTAGCATCGTCGGTAAAACTTCTGAGCCTTTCGAGCGGGGAATGCTGCTCGTTCAGGAAGAAGCTGTCGAGCTTTCGCGAAAAGTAGCCAGCGTAGCTGTCGATCAGCTCCGCTCCAAATGCCTCTTTGCTCGGAAAGTAGTGGTAGAACGACCCCTTTGGCACGTCGACGCTCCGCAAGACTTCCTCGATCCCCGTCGCGGAATAGCCCTTCTCCGTCAGCATAACGACACCTGCACGGACAAGCGCGTCACGGGTCGCGCTGGTGCCGGCAAGTTCCTTAGGAGGTCGCCCGCGACGGCGGCGAGGCAGCGTCTTGCTCATGCAAATCGTAATAGACCGATCGTCTAGAAGAAGCAAACTGCCCGTGATGCGGCGTTCTGCAGGTGGCGGAAACCCTCTCACTCCATCCACCAGTTCGGTGGTAGGCCTAGGCTCCGGCTTGGCTCACTCAACGTGGCTCGGCATTCGTTGGTGCGGGCGCGAACAGGTTAGTCGACGCGGCTTCCTGAACGATCACTGCCGCGTCTTCCGGCAGCAGAAACCCACGCGCTAGCAGATCCTGGGCGGCGATCCGGATCCGGTTCACGTAATCGTCGCGGCCGTGATAGCGCTCTTCGATCGACGGGCGGGCGTCACCGGTACGCTCTCGTTCCGCTTTCGTCGCTGCGAATGGCGAGAAGGACCCGATCAGCATGCAGGTGAATGTCTGCGGCTGGTTCTGGGCGCCATTGGTGCCGGTCGGCACCGCGACATCCGGCAGCCGCACGCCGCCGAGCGCATTGCCGTCCTGATCGCGCTTTGGCACTTGTATCACTGCGGCGGAAAGCCGAGTCGGGGCGCGCAGCGCAGGTGGCTCGCCGCCCGCGGCTTCAAGCGACATCAGCTCGCTGGCGGGCGGCTTGGTGCCGCGGCTTACCCAGGCATCAAGGTGCAGCAGGAGGGCCCGCGACAGCGGCGACCAATCGAGGCGGCCTGGCGTCAGTGTGCAGGCCGGTGCCTTGGGGGCGGGTATATGCGGGCCTCCCGCGATATCGTACATCCGCACATTGGCGGGCAGTGGCTGATCCGCGGTTCCGGACGCGCCCGTGCGGCCAAGCGAAGCGCGCAGCGAATAGTAGTCCGTGGTGGAGCTCACGAGTATCATCCTCGGAGGCACCTCGCCGCGCGCCTCGACCTTGGCCGTGATCTCCCCGATCGTGAGCGGTCCGTCATTCACGCCGGGAAAATCCGGGTTGTCGAATGTTGGAGCCCCCTCGGCGCTCGACATTGGTCCAAGGCCCGTCTGCAGGATCGGTAGAAGGCCAGCGGCCGAGACGAACACATGCATTCCGTCGAAGACGCGCCGGTTGCCCATCATGTTGAAGCCGTTCAGGAGAAAGGTCTTCAGGAATCGTCCATCCTGCGACCTGCCGCTCGCGAGCACGCGGTTGATCGCTCCCTTGAGCGGGTTGGGCGTTCCACCCTTGTCAGAAGCTGCATGCGCGAAGAAATCCGCGGCATCGCGGACGATCGCAAAGCCCACTCCCTCGACGAACCGTGTCTTGCCATCGGCGTCAGCGAACGAAGGCAGGTCCGCACTCTGTCCAAGCTCCCAAAATACCTCCGCAACCGCGAAACCATGGTCTTGAAGAAAGCCGGTGCCCTGCTCCAGCGTGCCCGGGAGAAACCGCACGTCGCGTGGCGAGTTGTAGATCGCCTCGGCCCAGACTTGCCCGCGGTTGGGTACGTCTACCAGCAACGCGCCGTTTTCCCCGCGCGGAGCCGCCGGCATCATGAGAATGACCTTCGCCGCGTAGTCGACGCGCCCGCGTTCATTGCGCGGCGCCTTGTTGATCCCAGGGATGGCTTCTTGCGGCGATAGGTCGCCGCGGATCTTGCCCTGCCAGATCACATAGTCGCCGGCGCGAAATGTGCCGTAAGGCTGCTTCGACGTGAACTCGATCCGGGTAACTTCTGCGCTCACTGGCCGCGCCGTAGAGATCAGGCTGAACAAGCAAAACAAGAACATCACAATTCGCCCGTTTCGACGGTGCGGCATGAGAATTCTCCATAGGGGATAGCGGCTGGTTTCGAGCATTTTTTGATCACGACACGCCGTATCAGAACGGACATGATGGACCGGCAACTTTTTCACCGGTCCATCGCCTATGGCGAAGGCCTTCTCACTCCATCCAATAGTCGATGTCCGTCTGATTTGCATTGGTGCCGGCCTTCGGCTCGGACGGGCCATGACTGCTGATGATGCCACGCATTCTGGCGAGGCTACCCGTGCCACCGGTAATGACGCCCGATGTCATGTTCGTAAGTTTCCCATCTCCACTGCTTTGAGCGACCAGAGATGTCCTGACAAAAAACTTCTCCCCGTTCTCCAGTATCCAAACGTTGTAGATGAGAGCCGGACCGTTGTTGTCGATGTAGTCCGACATGCCGCGTGTCCACTGCTCCTTCAACCTCGATCCGTTGATAAGGGGGGCATCGTCACCATAGGTCCGCCGAATTTCGAAGAGCCGAGCTTGATGTCCCGGAATGTCGCCAACGTCGATGACGTGTTGTTGGGTGTATACCGTCTGAGTTGCCGGCGTATCATAGCTGACGTGGTGCTTTTGCTGCGCAATGGCCACCGGCGCGGTTAGAGCCATTGCGAGAGTGATCATCATTCCAAGCGCGATACTGCGAAACATGCGTGACCTCTCATGCTGAAATCCACCCAACCATGAAGATATGGTCGGACGATGTTTGTTGAAGATTCCCTCATCAACCAGTCAGCGCTCGGTAGCGACCGAGCCCCAACCAAAGCTGATTTCACCGCGCTTTTCCGAGGTGCCATAAATTAGACCGATCGTCTAGTATTCGGCTTGGCTGCAAGCGATTTCGCCCATCAATCTTTTTTGACAGCGCTTTGTCGGACAAGGCCGGCGGAGCGCTCCATTCGCGCCGCGCAGAGGGCTGCGCGGGGTCAAATCGGTTCGCTGCGGGTGGGCTTTACCAACTCGGCACCATTTAATCCCGTTGTTACCTCGACAATCCGATCGTTTCGCCGAGCTTATCCCGATGTGGATCTGACGCTGGAGGAAGCAAGCACATCCCGCCTCCTTGCGGGCCTTCGGGAAGGAGAGCGGGACGCGGTGTTCCTGCGCCCCGATGAGGGCGAGGACGATCTACAGTTTCGGCGTCTCTCCAACGAGCCGATGCTCGTCGTATTGCCCGCAAGCCATCCGGTGGCGAAGTCGACTGAAATCGATCTTATCAGGCTGAAGGGGGATCCGCTCATTCTGACGCCGCGCGGATCGGCCTGGGTTGACACAGTCATCGCGGCCTGTCGGCGGGCGGGCTTCGAGCCGACCCTCGGGCAGTCCGCGCCGCAGATCAGCTCTGTCGTCAGCCTGGTGGCAGCTGAGCTTGGCTTTTCGCTCGTGCCGGCGTCAATGCGCCAGCTTCATGTAACCGGCGTCACCTATCGTGAGGTCAAAGGGATCGCTCCAATCGTGCGCTTGGCTCTGGCGTTCCGGCGTGGCGAGACCTCGAAGATCGTCCGCAACTTCATTGCCCAGGCGGTGGCGTGAAGCAGGGGGAGACTGTCAGACGGAAGCTGAAATGCTGATCGTCAAACGGTCCGACAATCACGAAAATCAGGTACAACCAGTCCGAATTTGCGCATGGTTAGCCGCCGCGCGTTGGCCATGCATACATGAGCCAGATCGCCGCGCTCGCCGTCGTCGGCGCGGATGTCAAACAGTCATTCTGCCGCAAAGACCCTTGATTTCTTCGGGTCCAGCTTTTCGACGACGTCCAGATCGCCGTCGTCGACAACGTCCTCTTCCTGAGGATCGCTTCCTGCGTGTGGTTTCGGACTGAACCATTGCGAGACACGGTCCAGATAAAGATAGACAACCGGCGTGGTGAAGAGCGTCAGGACCTGGCTGACCAAGAGACCGCCGACCATGGCGTAGCCGAGCGGTTGACGCAGCTCCGAGCCGGTGCCGTGGCCGAGCATCAGCGGCACGCCGCCGAGCACCGCCGCCATCGTGGTCATCAGAATCGGACGGAAGCGCAGAAGGCATGCCCTTCGAATGGCCTCAACCGGCGACAGGCCCTGATCCCGCTCCGCCGCGATCGCGAAGTCGACCAGCATGATGCCGTTCTTCTTGACGATGCCGATCAGCAGGACGAGGCCGATCAACCCGATCAAACTGAAGTCGAAATGGAAGATGAGGAGCGTCGCCAGAGCACCGACACCGGCCGACGGCAGGGTCGACAGAATCGTCAAGGGGTGAATGTAGCTCTCGTAGAGCACGCCGAGAATGAGATAGACCACGATCAGCGCCGCCACGATCAGCAAAGGCACAGAGGAGAGAGACTCCTGGAATGCCTTCGCCGTGCCTGCGAAAGTCGAGGTGATCGCGGCCGGCACGTTCATCTGCTGTTCCATCGCGTCGATCGCCTGCGTCGCCTGGCCGAGCGCGACGTTGGGCGCGAGATTGAAGGAGATCGTCACCGCAGGAAACTGGCCCTGGTGATTGATGGCCAACGGCCGCACTGGAGCCGTGGTCCACTTGGTGAACGCCGACAATGGCACCTCTCCCCCCGTCGTCGGTGAGCGGAGGTAGATCTGCTCCAGCGTGGACGGATTCTTCTGGAGCGAGGGCAGCACCTCGAGGACGACATAGTAGGTCGACAATTGGGTGAAATATGTCGCGATCTCCCGCTGCCCGAATGCGTCATACAGGGTCGCGTCGATCACGTCGGGCGTGATCCCGAAACGCGCGGCCTGATTGCGGTCGATCGACAGCGTCAGCGTGGTGCCTGACGTCTGCTGGTCGGACGCGACGTCGCGAAGCTCGGGCATCTCCTTCATCTTCGCGAGCAGCTTCGGGGCCCATGTGTTGAGCTGGTCCATGTCGGTCGACTGCAGCGTGAACTGAAATTGCGTCCGGGAGGCCCGGCCGCCGACACGAACGTCCTGCGCCGACTGGAGATAGAGCCGCGCGCCCTGGACCTTCGCCGTCTGGACCTGCAGACGACGGATGACCTGGTCGGCCGAGTCGGTGCGTTCATCCCGCGGCTTCAACGTAATGTACATCGTGCCGTCGTTGAGCGTATTGCCGCTTCCGCCCATCCGCATCGCCATGTGGTCGATCGCAGGGTCCTTCAGCACGATCGCGCCGATCTCCTGCATGTGCTTCGCCATATCGGCGATCGACACGTCCTGCGACGTTTCGACGACTCCGGTGATCAGCCCGGTATCCTGCTGCGGAAAGAACCCTTTGGGGATGATCACGAAGAGATAGACCGTCAGCGCGATCGTCGCGAAGAACACCATCAAGGTGATGAAGCGGAAACGCAGCACGAGGTCGAGGCCGCGCGCGTAGCCGTTCACGAGGGCCTGGAACATCCGCTCGCTGAGCATATAGAGCCTGCCGTGATGCTCCTCGTCGTGCGATTTGAGGAAGCGCGACGCCATCATCGGCGTCAACGTCAGCGATACCAGGGCCGACACGGCGATCGTCATCGCGAGCGTCACCGAAAATTCGCGGAACAGGCGGCCGATGATCCCGCTCATCAGCAATAGCGGAATCAAGACCGCGATCAGCGAAACGGAGATCGAGATGATCGTGAAGCCGATTTCGCTGGCGCCCTTGAGCGCGGCGGCCATCGGCGTCTCGCCCTCCTCGATGTAGCGGGTGATGTTCTCCAGCATCACGATGGCATCGTCGACCACGAAGCCGACCGCGATGGTGAGGGCCATCAGTGACAGATTATCGAGGCTGTAGCCGGCTATCCACATCAGCGCGCAGGCGCCCAGCAGCGCGAGCGGAACCGTGATCGACGGGATGATGGTGGCCCAGACGCTGCGCAGGAAGACGAAGATCACCATCACGACGAGGCCGATCGTCAGCAGCAGCGTGAACTGCACGTCCTTCACCGCTGCGCGGATCGTCTGCGTGCGGTCCGACAGCACCGAGACCTTGATGGCCGGCGAAATGCCGGCCTGCAGATGCGGCAGCTGCTTCATGACGCTGTCGACGGTGTCGATGACGTTGGCGCCGGGCTGCTTGAAGATGACCAGGAACACCCCGGGCTTGCCGTCGACCCAGCCGTACTGGGTATTGTCCAGCGGCGCACTGACGGCATGGCCGATGTCGCCGACACGGACGGGACTGCCGTTCCGATAGGCGATGACGATGTCGTTCCAGGCCTCGGCCTTGGTGAACTGATCGTTGGCATAGACGGTGTAGGTGCGCGTGTCGCCGTTGAGGGTTCCCTTGGGATTGTTGACGGTGATCACCGAGAGCGGGGTGCGCACATCCTCCAGCGACAGGCCCTTGGCGACCAGCTTGGCGGGATCGATCTGGACACGGATCGACGGCGCCTGCTGTCCACCGACACTGACCTGGCCGACGCCGCTGATATGGCTGATCGCCTGCGCGAGCTTGGTGTAGGTCTCGTCGGACACCTGCGTCATCGGCAGCGTCGTCGAGGTGGCACCGAGCGTGAGAATGGGCGAGTCGGCCGGATTGACCTTTCTGTAGGTCGGCGGGGTCGGCATGTTCTTGGGCAATTGCCCGCTCGCGGCATTGATGGCGGCGAGCACGTCGGAGCCGGCGCCATCGATGTTGCGCGAGAGATCGAACTGCAGAACGATCTGGGTCGAGCTGGTCTGGCTCTGCGACGTCATCTCCGAGACGCCGGGAATGAGCGCAAACTGCGATTCGAGCGGTTGCGCCACCGAAGAAGCCATCGTTTCCGGATCCGCGCCGGGAAGGTTGGCGGAGACCTGGATGGTGGGGAAGTCGACTTCCGGCAGCGGCGCCACCGGCAATTGCGGATAGGCGATGATCCCGACGAAGACGATGCCGACCATCAGCAGCGACGTCGCGATGGGGAGGCGAATGAAGGGAGCCGAGATACCGCCAGCCATGTCAGTCAGCCGATCCGGTGGTCTTGGTTCCGCTATTGGCCTGAGCAGTGCTGGCGCTCGCATCCGCCGTCGGCGCGGCCTGGGGCTTGTCGTCGACCAGTGCGCCATCGAACAGGCGTGACTGTCCGGCCACCACGATCCTGTCTCCGACGTTCAGGCCTTCGGAGACCACGGCATTTGCATCGCCGCTCTGGCTGACCTTGATCGGCCTCGCGCTGACCTTGCCATTGTCGCCTATCACATAGGCGAACAGACCCGACGGCCCGTGCTGCACGCCATCCTGCGGCACGACGATGACGTCCTTGCGCGTATCGATCAGCATCCGCGTGGTCACCGACAGGCCGGGCCACAGCGCATTGTCCTTGTTGTCGAAGCGCGCTTTCAGGCTGATGGTCCCGGTGGCCTGGTTCACCGAATTGTCCATGACCACGAGCCTGCCTTGCGACAGTGTCCTGGTTCCGTCCGAGGTCAGCGCCTCGACCGGCACCTCGCCGGTGTCAAAGGCCTTGTCGATGGCCTGCAATTGCTCTTCAGGCTCCGTGAACTGCACTGCGATCGGCTGCAGCTGGGCGATGGTGACGATCCCCGTCGTATCCGCGGCATGCACGATGTTGCCGGGGTCAACCAGCCGGAAACCCGTTCGTCCGCTGATCGGCGCCTTGATCGAGGTGTAACCGAGATTGGTCTGCGCATTGTCGATGGCGGCCTGGTCGCCCTTCACCTGCGCGATCATCTGATCGACCAGGGCCTGCTGGGTATCGAGATTTTGCTGGGTCTCGAATTGCTGCTTCGCGAGCTTCTGAAAGCGCTCCAGGTTCAAGCGGTCGTTCCTTAGATTGGCCTCGTCCTGGGCCTTCTTCGCCACCGCCTGCTCGAGAGCCGCGGTAAAGGGGCGTTGATCGATCTCCAGAAGTGGATCGCCCTCCTTCACCATCTGCCCCTGTTTGAAGAACACCTTGATGATCTGACCGTCGACGCGGCTCTTGACCGTCACCGTCTTGAACGGCGAGACGACTCCGAGACCGTAGGCGCGCACGGGAAAGTCGGCCTTCTTCACTACGAACGAGGTGACGGGAATCTTCGCCGCGGCCTGACTGGCAGCGCTTTGGGCGGCCGCTGCGGCTGGCTTGACGCCCCCGAGGAGCTCATACCACACGCCATAGGCCACCGCGGCTATTGCAAGGATTCCAAACAGCGCAACGCTGAGCTTCGGTCGCGTTGACAAATTGATGGCCCTCTAACTGTTTGTACCTGCCTACGGGTGACTCGACTGATTGCAGGTGAAACCGCCGCCTCTGATTGGAAGTATCGCGGACAAAATCCCAGCGTCAAAATGACGATCGCGTGCGAAAATCTGTACAAATTTTCATGTTCGCTCGTCGCAAAACGCAGTCGCTCGATCAAAGCCGTCCAACGAAGGACAGGCAGAAACAAACAGAAACGAAATGGAGAGACGTGAGAGGTCACCGCGGCATCACGCTGAATTGCGCCAACAATCGCGAATTTCAGGACCGCTCGCCTCAAGTCAGGCCCTATCATTGAAATTCAGCAAGCGCTGCTTGATGGGAACGAGGCGCGGGATGAAGGCTGATCAACCGAACCACCGGGGAAATGTCGTACCGTTTCGAACGCGATCGGGAGGCGGCCGAGATCCGGCTGATGATGCACGGCCCGACAACATCTTGCGCATGCTGGACCTCTCGAAGTTCGAACACCATCGCGCCACTGTCGAGAACCGCCCCAGCATGCGTTCCAACATCGCAGCAATGGTTCTGCTCGGACTTCTCGTATTCATTGCAACAGAGGACTTTTCCAGGCTCGAGCAATCGAACCTGTGCTTCGATAAATCGGAATGCAGGAATTGAACAGCGCCCGTCATCAACTGGCGACGTAACGACGAATCGCAATTTCAGCGGCATCGACGCGGGGCATGGCTCGATCAGCGGGGCTCCGGAAGACACAAAGCATCGCGCACCGGATCGGCCCTCCCCCATTGGCACCGTCCCGCCAATCGTGTAACCCGGCCGAAACCCTCGCCGGGACGGGACGCTGATGAGTGCGGTTGCTACTGATAACGCGGGAGATGGCACCCGCGCGCTGATCTTTGCGCTGCTTGCGCTCGCCTGCGGGCACATGCTCTCGACCTTGCTGCGCACGATTCCCGCCGTCAGCCTCGACCTGATGGCGGCGGATTTCCACATCGAGCCGCAGGCGCTGGCGAGCCTCACCTCGGTCTATCCCTTTGCCTTTGCCGCCGCGCAGATCCCGGTCGGTGCGGCGATGGATCGCTTTGGCGTGCGGCCGGTGTCGCTGAGCCTGCTTATGGGAACCGTGATCGGCGCCATCGCGTCGGGATTCGCGACGGGGCCGGAAAGCTTTGCGGTCGGGCAGGTGATGCTGGGCATCGCGACGTCGGGCATGCTGATGTGCCCGATGACGCTGGCGGCCAAGCAATTGTCGGCGGCGCGGTTCGGGCTATGGTCCGGCGCGATCCTCTCGATCGGCAATATCGGCATGCTGCTGTCGTCGAGCCCGCTCGCCTTCGTGGTCGATCATTACGGCTGGCGCGCCGGATTCTGGATCTCGGCGCTCGGCGGCGTCCTCGTCGCGCTCGCCGTGTTCTTGCTGGTGCCGAGGCAACCGGCCGAGCACAAGGACGAGTCCTCGCCGCTGTCGCAGATGATCGAGGTGCTGCGGCTCGGGCTCTCGCGCCCCCTGCGTGGCCTGATCGCGCTGGCGCTGGTGTCGCTTGCGACCTCGCTGGTGCTGCGCGGCCTGTGGGGCGGACCTTGGCTGATGGAGATCAAGGGACTGACGCGGGTCGAGGCCGGCAACCAGCTCGGCGCATTCACGCTGGCTATGATCGCAGGTCCCCTGTGCATCGGCATGATCGACCGCAGGCTCAGTCGCCGCCGCGAGCTGGTGGCGGGCACGCATATGGTCGGCGCGCTGCTGCTGGCGCTGATGGCGCTGGGGGCGCCGCATTATGCGGTCTCGATGCTGTTCGGCGTGCCCGTGATGCCGCCGCAATATGATCTCGTGCTGTTCGTGCTCATCGGCCTTGCGACCTCCGCCCAGCCGCTGCTGTTCGGCATGTCGCGGCAGCTGGTCGATGCGCAAACCGCGGGCAAGGCGCTCGCGGCGATCAACCTCGCCTTCTTCCTCGGCGCCGCCCTGATGCAGTCGATGACGGGCGCGGTGGCGGCGTTCGCGGGGCTGCCGGCGGTGCTGCTGTTCATGGCGGCGGCGCTTCTTCTGGGCGCGCTGATCTTCCTGGCCTATACGCGCACTGCGTGAAGCAGCCTCGTACAACAGCGTGGCGCAGGGGATGCTCCCGATTCGTCCTGTCGCGCCAGCCTCTGTGAAAAGTCGCAACCTGCAGTGGCCGTTATTTCCACTGTGACCCGGTGGTTACAGCCGCCGCATGACTCGCCGGATATTGTGACCGGATCGCGAAGTCGGACAACTCACCAGATGAAGTCGCTGGCCTGTGCGATGCCGACACGCACGATGCGCCTCAGGCGCCATTGCCGTTAGTTGAAGGAAGATCCTCGCATGACCACCAAAACCCTTTTCAGCGCCATTGCGCTGGCCGTTTCGACGTTGACCTCGGCCATGGCGGCGGACGTGTCGATGCCGTACAAGGCGGCGCCTGCGGCCCCGGCGTTCTCCTGGACCGGTTGCTATGTCGGCGGCAATGGCGGCGGTGGCCGCGGGGTCAACGAGCAGCAGCCCATCGTCGGGCAAACATTCAATGCCGATCACAACAGCGGCTGGCTCGCTGGCGTGCAAGGGGGCTGCGACTATCAGGTCGGCTCCCTGGTGGTCGGCCTCGAAGGCCAGTTCGATTGGGCCGACATGAAGGACACCAGCACGACACTGATTCCGGGCGGCGCCGCCGGCTTCCTGCTGACGACCCAGCTCGATCGCGTCGCCACCGCGACCGGCCGCATCGGCTACGCCTTCGATCGCGTGCTGTTTTACGCCAAGGGCGGCGCCGCCTTCGCTCACTTCAATTATCAGATGACGCAGACCGATTTCGCCGCCTTCTCGGTTGATTTCAAGGGGTCGCGCGATGTGACGGGATTCGTCGTCGGCGCCGGCCTCGAATATGCGCTGCTGCCAAACCTGTCGTTGAAGGCCGAATACAATTATTTCGACTTTGGAACGAACGGCTACACCCTGAACTGCACCAGCAGTCCCGGATGTGCTACTCCCTTCTTCCCGGCGAGCGTCCGGCAGAACATGCAAACCGTCATGCTCGGCGTGAATTGGCGATTCAATACGGCTGTCGCCCCGCTCGTCGCGCGATACTGATTTTTGTGCCGAAAGCGTCGGCGGCGCGTCGTGTTCGGCGCGCCGCCGCCAACAGCCGCCGTGGCTTTGATGCGGTCGTCCCTGCCCCGCCCTAAAACTCACCGGACTGTCCGAGAGGCCTTGCGAAACACGGCGCAGCGAAGGATGCTGACGCGTACCGTGCATCAAAGGACCATCTCATGCCTGTCGATACCAAAGCCGCCACCGATCGCCTCATGCGCTTCCTCTCCGTCGAGGGCGTCACCGGACAGGAGGCGGCGATCGGGCGTGAGCTCACCGCTGCGCTGAAGGAGAGCGGCGTGCCGTCCAAGGCGATCCGGCTCGACGACGCCAACACCCGCATTCCCGTGCCGACCGAGACCGGTAACCTCATCGTCGACCTGCCCGGCCGCGGCGCGCTGCACAACCAGCCGCGCATCATGTTCATGACCCACATGGACACCGTGCCGCTGTGTGCCGGCGCCAAGCCGAAGAAATCCGGCCGCAAGATCGTCAACGAGGCCAAGACCGCGCTCGGCGGCGACAACCGCTGCGGCTGCGGCGTGCTGGTGACGCTGGCCGCCGAGCTCGCCAAGCAGAAGCTCGATCATCCCCCGATCACGCTGCTGTTCTGCGTGCGCGAGGAGAGCGGGCTCTACGGCGCGCGCCACGTCAAGCTGGACGAGCTCGGCTCGCCGGCGATGGCCTTCAACTATGACGGCGGCTCGGCCTCCAACGTCATCATCGGCGCCGTCGGCGCGGACCGCTGGAATGTTGAGATCTTCGGCCGCGCCTCGCATGCCGGCGTTGCACCGGAGCGCGGCATCTCCTCGACCATGATCATGGCGCTCGCGCTTGCAGACGTGAAGTCCAGCGGCTGGTTCGGCAAGGTCGTGAAGGGCAAGAGCCAAGGCACCAGCAATGTCGGCCCCGTCACCGGCGGCGAGGGCCGCCCGGCGGGCGATGCCACCAACGTCGTCACCGACTACGTCCATGTGCGCGGCGAGAGCCGCAGCCACGACGGAAAGTTCTTCAAGGAGATCACCAAGGCCTACAAGGCCGCGTTCGAGAAGGCCGCCAAGAAGGTGACGAACGCGCAGGGCAAGTCCGGCAAGATCAAGTTCAAGGCCGAGACCGACTATTTTCCGTTCCGCATGAAGGACAATCTCCCCGTCGTCAAACGCGCGGTCGAGGCGGTGTCCGCGGTCGGCGGCACCCCGAACGTCCGCACCGCCAATGGCGGCCTCGATGCCAACTGGATGGTCCGCCACGGCGTTCCCACCGTGACCTTCGGTGCCGGCCAGAACGAGGCGCACACGATCGACGAGTGGATCAACCTCGACGAATACGACCGCGCCTGCGCGCTGGCCGTGCAGCTCGCGACGATGCGGTGAGGCGCGTCGCGCGTGAGCTCAGAGAGATCATTTGTCGCCAATGACGGCACCGTCATTGGATATCGGCAACTGGGCTCAGGCCCCGGACTGGTGCTGCTCCATGGCGCGCTGCAGAGCGCAGCGAGCTTTACTGACCTTGGCGCAGCGCTGGCCGACCGCTTCACCGTTCTCATCCCGGACCGGCGCGGTCGTGGTCTGAGCGGACCGTTCCGGCCCGACCACTGCATGGCGACCGAGATCGATGATCTCGGCCGGCTTCTCGCCGAGACGGGCGCACAAAATGTGTTTGCATTGAGCGCCGGGGCCTTGGTTGCCATGCACACCGCGCTCGCCAATCCGGCGATCGCGCGCCTCACGCTTTACGAGCCGCCGCTCGAATTCGGCGGGGTCCAGCCGCGCTACTGGGCCGCTGGCTATGAGGCGGCCCTGGCGAAGGGGGATCTGCCGGGCGCCCTTGTTGCCGTGCTCAAAGGCACCGGCGACAACGAGATCATGACAAGGCTCCCTGCGCCTGTCCTTAAATCGTTCTTCGCCATGATGATGCGGCTCCGTCCCAACGCGGCCGTTGGCAACGGGCCGCCTCTGGCCACGCTCATCCCCACGGTCCACTACGACATCGAGCTGATTGCGGAGAAAGCCGGCGACCTTGACCGCTTCAGGAGCTTGAGCACGGAAACGCTGCTGCTTGGCGGCGATCGGAGCCAGGGCTATCTCGCCACCGCTCTCGATGCTCTCGCCGCGATCCTGCCGAACGCGACGCGCGTTGAATTCAAGGGCGCCGGACACATCGCGGCAGACAACGAAGGCGACCCGATTCGCGTTGCGGCGGAGCTGCGTCGTTTCTTCGCATGAAGTCGTCCGCAGGATGGGGAGAGTGCAGCGAAACCCATCGCCGCGGTAACGAAGATGATGGGTTTCGCTTCGCTCTACCCATCCTACAGAACTGCCCTGCATCGCCCGCGGTTGCCCGCCGATGCCTGTCGGCCTAGCCTGCAAGGAAAAGCAGGAAGGAAACATGGCACGCATCTCGACAATCGAGACCGGGTTCTACCGGATCCCCCTCCCCGTCACGCTGTCGGACTCGACGCATGGCGAGATCGCGGCGTTCGAGCTGATCACCTGCCGCATCCGCGATGCCGACGGCGCCGAGGGCGTCGGCTACACCTACACGGTCGGGCGCAATGGCGGGGCGACTGCCGACATCCTCAAACGCGAGATCCCGCCACTCGTCGAAGGACGCGAGGCCGACGACACCGAGGCGATCTGGCATCACGTCTGGTGGGGCCTGCATTATGGCGGGCGCGGCGGACCGGCGGTGCTGGCACTGTCCGCGCTCGACATCGCGTTGTGGGACCTGAAGGCGCGGCGCGCGAAATTGCCTCTGTTCCGCCTGCTCGGCGGCTTCGATGCGCACGTGCCCTGCTATGCCGGCGGCATCGACCTCGATCTCTCCGTCGAGGCGCTGCTCGCGCAGACCGACGGCAATCTCGCCAAGGGCTTTCGCGCCATCAAGATGAAGGTCGGCCGGCCCGATCTCAAATCCGACGTCGCGCGCGTCGCGGCCATGCGCAAACATCTCGGCGACGGCTTTCCGCTGATGGCGGACGCCAACATGAAATGGACGGTCGAGGACGCGATTCGCGCCGCCCGCGCCTTCGTCCCCTACGACCTCACCTGGCTCGAGGAGCCTGTTATCCCCGACGACGTCGCGGGCCATGCCCGCATCATGCAGGCCGGCGGCGTGCCGATCGCGGCCGGCGAGAATCTGCGCTCGCTGTGGGAGTTCAAGAACTACATCGTCGCGGGCGCGGTATCCTATCCCGAGCCTGACGTCACCAATTGCGGCGGCGTGAGTGCGTTCATGAAGATCGCGCGGCTGGCGGAGGCGTTCAATCTCCCGGTCACCAGCCACGGCGCGCACGACATCACGGTGCATCTGCTCGCGGCCTGTCCGAACCGCTCGTATCTGGAAGCGCATGGATTCGGGCTGGACAAGTATATCGAGCACCCGCTGGTGCTCGCGGACGGCAAGGCCGTGGCGCCGGACCGGCCGGGCCATGGCATCAGCTTCGACTGGAAAGGACTGGCGAAGCTCTCGCCGTAGGGCAATCCGTCATGGCCGAAGCAAGACGTGGATGGCCGGGTCATAGGCGAGCGGAAGCGACGCCGTCCTTCGGACGGCTATGCCCGGCCATGACGATGTTGCTGCACGCGAGACACTCGCAGGCGCTTGACGGGTCGGCTCAATATTCGGCTATGCTGGCATTAGCCGGCCCTCCTTACGAAAGATCCCCGCCTTGCCCCCCGAGCTGCACCAGAAACTGACCCAGTGGCGCCGGCATCTGCATGCGCACCCGGAACTGGGCCTCCACGAGAAGGCCACCTCGGCCTTCGTGCAGGAGAAGCTCACCGAGCTCGGCATTCCCTTCGAAGCGGGCATCGGCGGCCACGGCGTCGTTGCGACGCTGACGCGAGGGGCGGCGCAGGGCCGCGTCGGCCTGCGCGCCGACATGGATGCGCTGCCGATCACCTAGGACACCGGCCTGCCCTACGCCTCGACGACATCAGGCGTGATGCATGCCTGCGGTCATGACGGGCACACCGCCTCGCTGCTCGGCGCGGCCGCGCTGCTGGTGGCCGACACCGGCTGGAGCGGCACCGTCGACTTCATCTTCCAGCCGGCCGAGGAAGGCCTTGGCGGCGCGCGCGCGATGGTCGGGGCGGGCCTGTTCGACCGCTTTCCGATGACGCGGGTGTTCGGCTTCCACAACTGGCCGGGGCTCGCAGCCGGCACCATCGCGGTCCACGACGGCGTCGTGATGGCTTCCGGCGGACGCGTCAGCATCACCATCGACGGCCATGCCGGACATGCCGGCATGCCGCATCTGACCCGCGATCCCGTCATGGCGGCGGGACACCTGATCGTGGCGCTGCAATCGGTCGTGTCGCGCAGCATCGATCCGCTCGACACCGCCGTGCTCTCGCTGTGTACGCTCGAAGGCGGCACGGCGCGCAACCAGATCGCGGGACGCGTCACCATCGGCGGCACGCTGCGGTATCATCGCGACGCGGTGAAGGACGTCATCCTGGCGCGGATCGGAGAGGTCTGCGCAGGCATTGCAACGACCTTCGGCGTCAAGGTCACGCCCGAAATCGTCATGGGCGTCGGCGTGGTGGTCAACACGCCTGCCGAGGCGGGCCTGGCGCGCCTTGCCGCGGAGAGGGTGCAGACCGAGGTGCGACGCGATCTCGCGCCGAGCATGGCCGGCGAGGATTTTGCCTTCTTCCTCAAGCAGTGCCCCGGCGCCTTCGCCTGGATCGGCAACGGTGAATTGCGCGACGGCGCCGAGCTGCACGGCCCGCGCTACGATTTCAACGACGCGATTTTGCCCGTCGCGTCCAGCTGGATGGCCGAGGTCGCCAAGGTGGCGCTGAAGTCGAACTGACCCCGGAACGGCAGGACCTCGGATTCCCTGCGCATGACGTCGGCCGTGCGCCGACCGTCCCGCCGCACTGTCCCACCGACACTTTTTTCTTTGGCCTGCAACCCTTTGAACATGCAGCGGCGATGACTGCCCGACCGGGCGCGTTGCAGCACCGCACCGCTGCGCGCGCTTGACGCGGGACGTGCGGGCAGGAATAATGAAATTAAAGAACAATTGTTCGCATTCCGAACAAACTGCAGCGGGACCAAGCGGGCTCACAACACCGCATCCGCGCCACCAGAGGAAACGTCATCGATGCAAGCCATCCTCAATGGCGACAGCACGCTCATCGTCGCAATGATCGTCGCCTACATCGCCTTCACGTCCTGGCTCACGTTCAAACTGCGCAGCAGGACCAGCGATCAGTTCATGACGGGCGCACGCGCGATGCCGGCGGTGGTCGTCGGCGTGCTGATGATGTCCGAATTCGTCGGCGCCAAATCGACCGTCGGCACGGCGCAGGAAGCGTTCCAGTCGGGCATCGCGGCGGGGTGGGCCGTGCTCGGCGCCTCGATCGGCTTCCTGCTGTTCGGGTTCCTGATGGTGAAGAAGCTCTACAGTTCCGGCGAATACACCATCTCGGCGGCGATCGCGCAGAAATACGGCAAGTCGACCATGCTCACGGTGTCGGTGATCATGATCTACGCGCTGCTGCTCGTGAACGTCGGCAACTATGTGAGCGGCGCAGCCGCGATCGCCACCGCACTGCATGTCAGCATGCCCGTTGCGATGTGCATCATCGCCGTGGTCAGCACCTTCTACTACGTGTTCGGCGGGCTGAAGGGCGTCGCCTGGGTGACGATCCTGCACAGCGCCATCAAGGTCGTCGGTATCGTCATCATATTCTCGGTTGCGATGTCGCTGACCGGCGGCATCGCGCCGATCCAGGCCAAGCTGCCCGCCTATTACTTCAGCTGGGACGGCAAGATCGGCTTTGCGACCATCTTCGCCTGGACCTTCGGCACCGTCGGCGCGATCTTCTCGACCCAGTTCATCGTGCAGGCGATCTCCTCGACGCCGAGCGCTGATGACGCGCGCAGGGCCACCTTCTATGCGGCGGCGTTCTGCCTGCCGCTCGGATTTCTGCTCGCCCTGATCGGCGTCGCGGCGAAATTCCTCTATCCCGACATGAACAGCCTCTACGCGCTGCCGGTGTTTTTGGAGAAGATGCCGCCGCTGGCCTCGGCTTTCGTGACCACCTCGCTCGTCGCCTCGATCTTCGTCAGCGTCTGCACGGTTGCGCTCGCGATCGCCTCGCTGGTGGTGCGCGACTTCTACGTCCCCTACTGGAAGCCGACGCCCGAGCGGGAGCTGAAGATGACCCGCCTGTTCTCGGTGGCGATCGGCATTGCACCGCTGGTCTTCGTCTTCTTCATCCCGGAAATCCTCAAGCTGTCGTTCTTCACGCGCGCGCTGCGCCTGTCGATCACCATCATCGCGATGATGGGATTCTATCTGCCGCTGTTTGCCAGCAACCGCGGCGCCACCGCGGGCCTGATCGGCGCCGCGATCTCGACGACGGCCTGGTACATGCTCGGAAACCCCTTCGGTATCGACAACATGTATGTCGCGGCCGCGACACCGCTGGTGGTGATGGCGGTCGAGCGCCTGGTGATGGGCCGCGCTCCGGCCGCCGCCGCGACGTCGCAGCCAAATGCATTGATGGAAAGGACTTCGACATGATCATCGATACTGAGATCGTGACCACCGACATCGGGACCGCCGCCGACGGCGTCGTTCGCCCGGCCGCCGGCGATCCCGACCGGTCCGACGCTTTCATTCCCTCGCCTTGCGTGCAGAACCACGCCGCCAATCTGATGCCGCTCGCGAACGGCGATCTGGCCTGCGTCTGGTTCGGCGGCACGCAGGAGGGCATGTCGGACATCTCGGTCTATTTTTCGCGCCTGCCCCGCGGCGCGACGCAGTGGTCTCCGGCCGAAAAGCTGTCCGACGACAACGGACGTTCGGAGCAGAACCCGGTGCTGTTTCCCGCACCTGACGGCACGCTGTGGCTGATGTGGACGGCGCAGCTGGCGGGAAACCAGGACACCGCGCTGATCCGCCGCCGCCTCTCCCGCGACAACGGCAAGAACTGGGGCCCGATCGAGACGCTGTTTCCCGAGCAGCGCGGCCGCGGCACCTTCATCCGGCAGCCGATCGTCGTGCTCGACAATGGCGACTGGCTGCTGCCGGTGTTCTATTGCCACAGCACCCCGGGACGGAAATGGAACGGCGACGAGGACACCAGCGCGGTGAAGATCTCGTCCGATTCCGGCGCGACCTGGCGCGACGTCGACGTCCCCGGCAGCCGCGGCTGCGTGCATATGTGTATCGCGCGCCTCGACGACGGCTCGCTGATTGCCCTCTACCGCAGCCGCTGGGCGGACAACATCTATCAGAGCCGGTCCACCGATCACGGCCGCACCTGGTCGGCGCCGGTCCAGACCGTGCTGCCCAACAACAACTCCTCGATCCAGGTCACGCGACTTGGCAACGGTCATCTCGCGCTGGTCTTCAACGATTCCAGCGCCAGGGATGCGACCGGGCGCCGCCTCTCGCTCTATGACGAGATCGAGGACGATTTGCCGCCCGTGCTCGCCGGCGACGGCAAAAGAACGGATGAACGCACCGCGTTCTGGGGCGCGCCGCGGGCGCCGATGACGCTGGCCGTCTCCGCCGACGGCGGGCGGACGTGGAGCAAGCGCAATGTCGAGACCGGTGACGGCCTTTGCATGACCAACAATTCACGCGATCAGACCAATCGCGAACTGTCCTATCCTTCGGTCAAGGAGACCGCCGACGGGGCGATCCACATGGCCTTCACCTTCCATCGCCGCGCGATCAAATATGTGCGCGTGACCGAGCCATGGGTGAAGCGCGCCATCCGGGACTGAGAGCATGGACAAGAGGCCGCACGCGCTAGTGACGGGCGCAAGCTCGGGGATTGGTGCGGCGATCGTCGAGCAGCTGCTGCGCGACGGCTGGCGCGTCACCGGGATCAGCCGCCGCCTTGCGACGTTCGACCATCCGGCGTTCGATCATTTGTCGCTCGACCTCGATGATGTCGACAGCATTGCCGACGCCTTGGCAGGCTTCACGCCGACCGCGCTGGTTCATGCCGCGGGCCTGCTCAAGGTCGGTGCGCTCGGATCGCTCGACCATGACGACGGCGCGGCGATGTGGCGGCTGCATGTCGACGTCGCCGGGCGCCTCGCCAACGCGCTGGCGCCGCGCCTGCCGAACGGCGGACGCATCGTCTTCATAGGCAGCCGCACCGCATCGGGCGCCGCGGGCCGCGGGCAATATGCCGCGACCAAGGCGGCGCTGGTCGCGCTGGCGCGGTCCTGGGCGCTCGAGCTCGCACCTCGCGGCATCACCGTCAACGTCGTTGCCCCCGCCGCAACCGAGACGCCGATGCTGAAGGATCCCTCGCGCGCCAATGTCATGCCAAAGCTGCCGCCGATCGGCCGCTTCATCCGCCCGGAGGAAGTCGCAGCCGCCGTGGCCTTCCTGCTCTCGACGGAAGCGGCCGCCATCACTGGACAGCAACTCGTCATCTGCGGCGGCAGCTCGCTCTGAGTTCGACCCGTGGCTACTCCAAATCGGTTGTTGTACGATGGATCTCGTTCAAGCAAGCGAGATCCCAATGGACCGACGCGAATTTGTTTCGGGACTGACCCTTGCGACTGCCGCGGCAGGCCTGATGCCGACCGGCGCCGCGGCGGAAGGCAGGCGCGTCGCGCTGGTGATCGGCAACGGCGCCTACAGGAACGTGCCCACGCTGCTCAATCCGCCAAACGACGCCGGCGACATAGCTGCAGCGCTGAAGCGGCTCGGCTTCTCGGTCCGTCTGGTCACCAATGCCAGCTTCGACGAGATGCGTCGCGGCCTGATCGCATTGGGGCGCGACGCCGCCGGAGCCGATATGGCGACCGTGTATTTCGCGGGCCATGGCATGGAGATCAATGGCGAAAACTGGCTGATCCCGATCGACGCAGAACTGAAGCGGGACACGGACGCGGCAAACGAAGCCATCAGCCTGCAGAGCGTGATGTTGCAGGTTTCCAATACCACGAGCCTTGGCCTCGTCATCCTCGACGCCTGCCGCAATAATCCATTTGCCGCCAGGATGAACCGCACGCTCGCCACCCGGGGGACGCCGACCGGCGGGCTCGGTCGCATCGAGCCCGTCGGCAACGTTCTGGTCGCTTATGCCGCACGAGACGGCACCACGGCGCTTGACGGCGACACGCGTAACAGTCCGTTTGCAGCGGCGCTCCTTCGCAACATCGAGACACCGGGCGTCGAGGTCACGTTCATGTTCCGCAACGTCCGCGACGAAGTGATGGAAGCCACCCGAAACGAGCAGCAGCCGTTCGTCTAGGGCTCGCTGTCTCGCAAGGGATTTACCTGGCCGGGCAACCAAAGGGCGGCGCCGAGGGAGCGGAACCTGTCGCCCCGCTTCCGGCTGTCGCGTCCCCGGCACCGTCAGGCGCGTCGATGTCATCGACGATCGATCCTGCGTTGGTGGGCACCTGGGAGATCATGGTACCGGGCCGCCGCGGACAATCGCGTTGGATCTGGCAGATCATGAACGACGGCACTTACAAATTCCACGCCGTGCCGCAGCGCTCGGCCCATCCGCACGAAGGCACGATGATTGCTGCAAATGGCCACTGGACCCTACAAGCCCGAAGGGGCCTTTCGGGTTATAGCGATGGCGGCGCCTACGAGATCCGCGATACACTCGCGGTGATCACGGGCAAGCTGGGCACCGGCGCCTGGAAGCGCAGCGCGGAGTGAGGGCACGAGCCCAGTACGCATCCGATAGATGGTGCCGCTCTGCCGCAGTCACGCGACGATCGCCCCATATCATCGAGATTTGCGAGAGCCGCGATCAGCGCGTGGCCGCGATCCTTGCGCGGAAGCTCGCCTGCCCCTGCATGATCTTGTCGAGCAGTGCATCGAGCGCCCAGAAGCGCTCACGGATGTCGAAATCGATGGTCCGGCTGTGGGCGCAGGCGAACGTGCCGAGCCTCTGATGGTACAGCTTGGCCAGCTTGGGATATCCCATCGGCTCGGCCATCGCCGCGAGGGCGAGATAGACGGAGAGATCGTCCGCCAGCGCCGGATGCCGCGCGCTATCGGTCAACAGCCATTTGTAGAGATCGGGATGGAAGTTCGTGAACACGCCGGTGAAGCCGGCGGATCCGCTTCTGATGGCGTCGAAGGCGATCGCCGCATTGGCGTTGACGATGGCGAGCGAGGAGTTTTTCGTCAGCGCCACGCGACGCTTCACCGTCTCGAGGTCGCAGGACACGTCCTTGAGGATCGCGAAGCGCCCGCTCTCGGCGCAGAACGCCAGCTCGTCGTCGGACATGAGCCGCCGGAACGGCGCGGGACATTCGTAGAGGCCGAGCGGAAGATCGGCGGGCAGCGCATCGAGCAGATGGCGCAGATGATCCATGAAGACGGTGCCGCCCTGCCCCTTCGGATCGAACCGGTTCGTCACCAGCACCAGTCCGTCCACGCCGGTCGCGGCGATGGAGGTCAGCTCGGTCACTTGATCGTCGCGGGATTCACTGACGTGGCCTGACGCGATGACGGGCACCCGGCCCGCCGCCTGCCGCACGACGAAGCGCGCCAGCGCGACCCGCTCCTCGAGGCTCAAAAACTGCATCTCGCTCGACTGGGCCACGGCGAACAGCGCATCCGCGCCGTTGGCAATGTACCATTCGACGAGGTTTTCGAGGCCCGCATAGTCGATTGCGTCGGCTTCGGTGAACGGCGTCAGCATCACCGGAATGATGCCCTTGATGGTTGCGGTCACAAATCGGCTCCCAGGCGTTGAAATTGTTGACAGGCAGGAGCCTGCCGCTCACGCGTCTTGCAACGCGTGAGCGTAGCTGTTCGGGCCGGCGATCAGTTGCCGGCCACTTCCTTGATGCGTGCGATCATGTCGTCGACGGCCTTGTCGACCGGCACCTTGTTGGTGACGATGGCGTTCACGGCCTTCATCCAGACGTTCTCGTTGTTGAGGGTGGTGAACTTGTAGTTCTTGCTCATCTCGTAGCCGCCGACGCCGGCGAAGAACTGGTCGCGCACGGCGCGGCGATGAACGTCGCCGTCCCAGAAGGCGGACTTCTGTGCGGCCGTCTTGACCGGGAACCAGCGGCCGAGCGCGCCTTCGACATAGGGCTGGAGGTTCTCGTCGCGCAGCAGGAACGAGACGAACTCCTTGGCGCGGTCCTTGTTCTTGGCCTGCTCGAAGATCAGGCCGACCACCACGGAGGCGCGGGTGTGGACCGGCGTACCATCCGGCTTGTTGGGCCAGACCATGGTGCGGATGCGGTCATTATAGTTCTTCTTGGCTTCGTCGCGCTGCTCGGCGGTGAGCGTCTCGTTGCCGGCGTCGTCGAGCCATTTGCCGGGGAGCGAAACCGTCGAATTGTGGGTCATGATCGTCGTCTTGTTGTGGAAGGCGACGTTGTTGTCGGGATCCTTCCAGCTCGTCGCCGATTGCGGCGTGCAGCCTTTCGCGGCGAACTCGACATAGTCCGTCATGGCGGCGACGAGGCCCGCCTTCACCTTGGGATCGTCGACCAGGAGCTTGCCGTTGTCGTCGACCAGCACGACGTTGTAGGCGTCCATGAACACCAGGAACGAGATGAAGCTGTCGGTGGCGTCGACGCCCATCGGATGGCCGACGCCGTAGATTCGCTTGCCGGACGCCTTGCGCACGGCCGGTTGCGCCTTGTCACACCAGAACGACCAATAGCCCTTCCAGTCCTTCGGGATGTCGGTCTCCTTGAGACCTCCCTCCTCCAGCATGTCCTTCCAATAATGCAGATGCAGCGTCGCCTGCTTCAGCGGGAAGGCGTAATAGGCCTTCGCCTTGGTCTTGTCGTTGTACAGCATGACCGTTTCGAGCGACTGCGGGGAGAACTCGCCCTTGATCGGTGCGAGCACGGAGCCGAGATCGACCAGCTTGCCCTCGGAGGCCCACTTGCCGGCGCCCTGGAAATGGTAGGTGTCCGCATAGGTCACGTCGGGCGGACTGCCGGCATCGAGCGCCGCCACCAGCTTCGGCATCATGTCCTGCGTCGCATATTGCGACAGCTCGACCTTGACCCCGGTCTTGGCCTCGAACTTCTTGATGACGGCGAGCAGCGCGTCTTCCTCGGCCTTGTAGTAGCCCTTGTTCCACCAAACGACGAGCTTCTCCTCGGCGGCCGCGGGGCTCGCCGTTCCCATCATCGGCAAGAGCAGCGAAACCGCCATCGAACAGTTTCTGGCCCACCGCAAAACGCTATTCCGCATTGTCGTTTCCTCTCCGTCTCATCCGGCGAGGGGCCCGCCGGTTGCGCTCATGGCGTTTAAAACGCGGCTATGTAAGCGCTTACATATGAGGAGTCAAGCGGCCCTTTTGCGCGGGAAGCCGCCCTCTTGGCGGGACCAGGCGCGCTATCGAAGAGACGACCGCTCTCTGCGGGATCAGGCGCCCCTCGCGTGACCTGCGCTGTCGCGGATTTTCAGAACAGGCACGACTTCGCGCGACTGCGCCTGCGCTTGCCGGCCCGCGATCACGGCGAGGAGCTCGTTGGCCGCCAGGACACCGATCTCCTGATTGTCGACCTTCATCGTCGTAAGCCCCGGAGAAAAGCGCGATGAAATCGCAAGATCATCGAAGCCGGTGATCGAAAAATCCCCGGGCGCGTCGAGGCCGCATTCCCGCGCGGCCATCAACGCACCGAGCGCCAGATTGTCGTTGCCGCAAACGATCGCGGTCGGCCGGATGTCGACGGCTTGCGTCATCAATCCGGCAAAGCTGGCCGCGCCGAACTCCAGCGTCGAGGGACCCATCATCAGATCCTGCGCCGCAATTTCCAAACCCGCGGCCGCGAGCGCTTCGCTGACGCCGCGAAGCCTTTCCTTGACGCGGTCGTTGTTGGTGTCCGGCTGGAAGATGGCGGCAAACCGGCGATGGCCGAGCGACAGCAGATGCTCCGTCATGCGGCTGAACGCGGCGCGATTGTCAAAGCCGATGCACGGATGCGGTGACAGCTTGTTGTATGAGTATGTCACGACATAGGGAATGCCGCGCGAGTTAAACGCGTCAAAGAGCTCGGGGGGATGATTTTCACCGACCACGGCAATTGCTTCCACGCCGCGCGCAAGCATCGCTTCGGCCTGCCGCAAGCCCTCGTCCGGATCGTAGTTCGAGCAGCCCAGGAACAGCGTGAAGCCGCGTTCGCTGAAGACGGTCTGCATGCCGCCTATCTGGTGGGCGAAGATTTCGTCGTCCAGGGTCGGGATGATGGCGCCGGCGATATGCGTCCGGCGCGAGGCCAGCGCCCGTCCCGCAGCATTGGGAATCCAGTTCAGCGCGCGTGCGGCGTCCTTGACCCGCTGCCTGACCTCTTCGGAGACCTTGTCGGGTTCGTTGAAGGCGCGCGAGACGGTCGCGGTCGAGACATTGGCCTTGCGGGCGACCTCCTCGAGCTTGACGCGGCCGCTGCCTCCACGCGCTCTCTTTGAACCTGCCACCATCCCCGCCACGTCGGTCGAACGCTTGATCGATCAATACCTTGCCATGGTATTGACGACCACCGGAGTCCTCAATGAAAATCTCCTAGCGTGAGGCGCGCGCGCTTCCTAGACGATCCCGCCCTGCCGAAGCGCCGCAATCGCAGCCACGTCGTAGCCAAGCTCCGTCAGGACGAGGTCGGTATGCTCGCCGAGCGTCGGCGGACGCGATGCGATCTCGCCGGGCGTTTCCGACAGCCGGACGGCAGCGCGGGCCACGGGTGCGCGTTTCGGCAGGCCGGGATACTCGACATCCTGCATGAAGCCGGCGGCGCGAATATGCGGATGGTCCAGCGCCTGTTGTGGGCTGAGGACGGGCCCGGTCGGAATCATGGCCTTGCCCAGCGTGTCGACAGCCTCCTGCGTGGTGCGCTCGGCGCACCAGCGCGCCATCCGCGCGCTGATGACGGGGCCGTTATTGCCGCGGCTGATGTCGTCGGCAAAGCGCGGATCGTTCAGCCACTGGTCCTCCTCACCCATCAGCTTCGCCCAGCGTTTGAACAGCGGATGCCCCGTGACCTGGCACAGCACCCAGCCGTCTTTGGTGCGGTAGATGTCAGCCGGTGCTGCAGTCTGGCCGAGATTGCCCGTCGGCACGCGATTGACATTGATGACGGCCTGCTCGATCAGCGTGGCATTGGTGAAGGACAGCGCGGTGGCGAGCAGCGCGCCCTCGACGATCTGCCCGCGTCCGGATTTGCCGCGCTCGATCAGGGCTGCAAGCGTCCCGAACGCGCAATGCAGCGCCGTGCCGAAATCGACCCAGTTCACCGCGGCCCGATATGGCGGGTCGCCAGCACCGGTCATGTACACCGAGCCCGACATGACCTGGCCGACGCCATCGAAGCCGACGCGGTCGGACCATGGCCCCGGCCCGCCGAACGCGGTGGCGGTCGTCAGGATGATGTCGGGCTTGATCGCCTTCAGCGAGTCGTAGTCGAGCTTCATCGCGCGCAGGGTCTGCGGCGGCAGATTGGCGACGACGACGTCCGCGGTCGCGATCAGGCGGCGCATCACCTCCTGCCCTTCCGGCTTCATCGGATCGAGCGTGATGCACTTCTTGTTGCGGTTGACCTGCAGGAACAGCGCGCCTTCGCCGCCCTCGCCGACCGGCGCCACGAAGCGATCCTCGCTGCCGTCGCGCTTTTCCACGCGGATGACCTCGGCGCCGAATTCGGCCAGCAAGGTCGCGCAATAGGGCCCTGCGATATAGCGCCCGAAATCGAGGACGCGCACGCCCTCCAAAACTCCTCCCATCGATCCCTTCCCATATTCATATGTTCTGGCCAGATTACAGGGACTGGCTGCCACGGCAAGGCGGCAACGGACATCATGCCCCTGCCCTCAAGATGTGATCGGCGAACAGTTTCGGCCGGCGGAAATTCTGCTCTAGTATCGATCTCTCAGTCCCCCCAGCCAGAGCACATCCATGCCGCAACAATTCGATCGATCCGCAGAAGATCTCGGCAACGCGATCCATTTCGAGCACGTCAACATCCAGGTCCCCGACCAGCGCCTCGCCACGCTGTTCTACGTGACCGGGCTTGGACTGACCCGCGATCCCTACCTGATGGTGTCCGACACCAACATGTGGATCAATGCCGGACGGAGCCAGTTTCACCTGCCGAGCGGCAGGCCGCAGGTGCTGCGCGGCCATGTCGGGCTGGTCATCGAGGGCCGCGAGGCGCTGCTGGCGCGGCTCGCGTCGGTCGCGAAGAAGCTCGAGGGCACGGCGTTCGCATTCGCCGAGCACAACGATCATGTCGAGGCGATCTGTCCGTGGGGCAACCGACTGCGCTGCTACGAGCCGGACGCCGCACGCTTCGGCCGCATCGCGCTCGGCATTCCCTATGTCGAGTTCGACGTGCCGGAAGGCACCACGAAGGCGATTTGCGCCTTCTACCCCGAGATCATGGGCATGCCCGCAAGCTTGCGAAACGGCGACGGCCAGGTCGCCGCCGTGAAGACCGGCCGCGACCAGCATCTGTTGTTCCGCGAGACCGATCGGCCCCAAGGCGACTACGACGGCCACCACGTGCAGATGTACATCACCGACTTCTCCGGCCCTTACCGCAAACTGCTGGCGCGCGACCTGATCTCGCGCGAGGACAATCAATACCAGTACCGCTTCTGCGACATCGTCGATCTCGACAGCGGCAGGCATCTCTTCACGGTCGAGCACGAGGTCCGCAGCGCGACCCATCCGATGTTCATGCGGCCGATGGTCAATCGCAATCCGGCGATCAACAACCGCAATTACGCATTCGGCCACGATCAGTCGCTCTGGGCGATGGGGCCGGATCAATACGAGGGATAGGAGATGGCGAACGCGCGCCTTACGGCGCGCGCCATCCGTGACCTCGGCCGGCCATCAGCAGCCACGGCAGATGATCAGCCGGCGGTCGATCTCCCTGTCGAGCCGCTGCAGCTCCGCGTCTTGGGGCGAGGCTTGCGTCGACCCGGGCACGTCGCTGCGTCGCGGCTGCCGGTGACCGATGGGAGCCTGCCGGGACAGGTCCGCGAACTTCATTGCGTCCACACTGCCAGGCGAGGACATGGTCACAGGCGCGCTTGCGCCTCCGGCAGCCCTGAGGCTGGAAACCGATCCGAACAGAAACGTAGCTGCGACGACGGTCACGCCAAGTCTGATTGACATCATCATTCTCCTATCGCGGTGACGTTGCGACGATGCGCATGCGATGGATAGGAGGTCCCGGCTACTCGACCATTTCGCCCGCGGCGACATCGCGTTACCATTGCAACCGCGATCGCCGATTGTCGTGCGCCAGCTCTGGATTCCTGTTTTGACGCGCTTTCTTCGCGCGCGCCGGTATCCGCTTCGCTCGAAAACGCTCTACCGCGCCGCGGCGGACCGCCTCACGCGTCGTCGTGCGGCCGACGAGGCGACGCTCCGCGCCAGGACGCCGGCGAGCTCCGCCGATATCAGCGGGTGATGAACGAGCTCGGTGATCCCTGACGTCTCCAGCGACGGCACCGCCAGCTCGCGCGTCGATGGGCTCGCCAGAATCATCGGCAAGGCCGGCGCTGCCGCGTGCAATGCCGCAGCCAGCTCGATCGAGGAGCCTCCGGGCATGTGACACACCAGCGCCGCATCGAAGCGCGTTTGCGCGGTGCGGCAGGCAGTGATCGCCTCCGCCAGCCTGGTGAACCCGACCGGCTCATAACCCAGCGCCGCGAGGATTTCCTCATGGCGCAACAGGCGACGGCGATCGGTGTCGAGCACCAGCACCGTCTCGCCCGCGCCACGGAACGCAAGATCGGGGCTGTGCTGAACCGGCACCGCCTCGTCGGGATCGCCGGATGGCAGCCAGACGTCGAAGCGCGTGCCCGCATCCGGCTCGCTCTGCACGGCGACGGCGCCGCCATATTGCTCCGCGATCTCGCGAACGGTTGCGAGCCCGATGCCGTTGCCGTCCGGACGCGTCGTGAAGAAGGGCTCGAATATCCGTTCCAGCGTCGCCTCGTCCATTCCCGGCCCCGGATCGGTGACCGAAATCACGGTGAAGCGGCCGGGGCCGACCTCACTGCGTCCGATCGACAATGGCTGTTGAAGATCGCGCACCTTGATGCCGAGTTCGATGCAACCCGGCTCCGTCATCGCCTGTGCCGCATTGTTGCAAAGATTCAGGATCACCTGCTGCAACTGGGCGGGCTCGCCCATCACGGTGGCCTCTTCGGCCGACTCATTCACCTCGAACTGGACGTGCGAAGGCAACGAAGCCGCCAGCAGCGATCTGGTTTCGTCGATCAGGGTCCTGACACAGACACGCTCCCGCCTGCCCTCGCCGCGGCGGCCGAAGCCGAGAATCTGTTCGACCAGTTCGCGCGCCCGCTCGCCGGCACGGCGAATCTCCGCAAGGCTGCCGGCCGGCCGGCCTCCCGACCGGATTCGCGCTTCGGCGATCTCGGCATAGCCGAGGATCGCGCCGACGATATTGTTGAAGTTATGGGCGATACCGCTGGCAAAGGTGCCGAGGGTTTCCATGCGGCGTGCCTGTTGCAGGCTCGCCTGCAAGCGCTCCTTCTCGCCTTCGAGCCGGACCCGGCGGATCGCGTTGCCGATGGCGTCGAACGCCATGCGAAACAACGAGACTTCGGACCAGTATGCGAGCGCCCCGGCCGGCACGGTATCGAAGCCGAGGATTTCATCGCGATGTCCCCTGACCGCCGTCACGCACAGCCAGCCGCCGACGCCAGCGTCCTCGAGCAGGTTCATCGTGTCGTCGGGATGGGCGGCCTTGACCTTGGGAATATAAACGATACCGCCTTCGCCACTGTCGAAGCGTGGCGCGAGGCTCAGCGCGCGATCCGGCCAACCCGGCTCGAATGCGATCCCGTCGCGGGACCACCGATAGGTGCTTGTCGTCGTCCCGGTCGCGCCGACGAAATAGGCGCGATCCGCACCGATGCATCCGGCGAGCTGTTGCAGCGCGGTCTCGACGTCAGCGGTGATCCTCTCGCGGCTCGAATCGATGAACCGCATCGAGATGCCGGCCATGACGTGCTCGAACGCCGCTCGGCGGCGCAGCGTGACCGCGCGCCGGTGCAATAGCAATCCGAAATAGACCACGCCGCAGAGCAGCAGCAGCGACGTCATGAACTGCAACAGGCGTACCCGGCGCGCCGACGCCCGCGAGGCGAGCTGACGCCTGGTGATCAATGCCAATACGGCATCCTGCTCGCGGTTGTTCGATTCGGCGACGAGCGTCTTCACGATCGTGTCGATGTCGGGCAGAAGGTCATGCAGCATCTCCCCGTGCATCAGCAACGCGCGGACCGAATCCATGTCCTGCGGCGGCGTTTGCACGAGCGCCAGCTCTTCCAATCGACCCTGGACCTGACGCGCCACGACGTCCGACGTATCGAGCGTCAGGCGCAGCATCGCCGCCGCCAATGCGGAGGCGGCGGTGACCAGCGCCCGCTGATCCGACTCGGCCAACTTGTCGCTGAACAGACCGAAATAGGCAAAGGAGTTCTGGAGCAGCGCGTTGCGGCTCTTGAACCGTTCGACCAGATCCTCCTGCCGGAGGGCGCGTGCCGACAGCACATCGATGGCCCTGGTCTCTTCGGCATTGAGACCCGGCGTTTCGCGCAGCCGCGTCAGGGCGTCGTCATAGGCATCGGTCATCTGCACCAGCTTGTCATAGTTGCGCGACAGGCCGACGCGCGCGGTCAGCACTTCCCTGGTCATCGCGCGTTCGAACCGGGTGAAGTCGCCAAGCGCCTGGAGCTGACGGTCGTAACGCACCGAATTGAAGTTCAGCCCGTTCAACAACAGCCAGGTCAGCAGGGCGAGCACGCAGGTTACGCCGATCACGGCGGGGGCAAATTTCATGGGGAGCCTCCGACAGTCGCGCCGCGATAGGTGCCGGTCAGACTGTTCAGAAAGGCGACGAGCGCCTTGACCTGCTTCTCCGTCAACGTGGCGTTCAATTGGGCAAAGGCCATCTTGCGAACCGCGTCATCGAGCGTCGGCGCGCTGCCGTCATGGAAATACGGCGGCGTGGTCGCGACGTTGCGCAGGCTCGGCACGCGCAGAATTTTCGGCTCGGGCGATGCGAGCGGGTGGAATATGCCGTGGCGCTGGAACAGATTGCCGCCGACATTGACGCCCTGATGGCAGGACGCGCAGCCCAGCGATTTGAACAATTGGTAGCCGCCCAGCTCGTCCTCCGACAGCGCCGCGGCGTCACCCGCCAGCCAGCGATCGAACTTGCCGCCCGGCGTGACCAGCGTGCGCTGGAAGTTCGCGAGCGCGTCGACGACATCGCCGCGCTCCGGGCGGTGGCCGTAAGCCGCGAAGAAGCTCTCGCGCATGTCGGGATCGGCATTGAGCTTCTCTGCGATCTCGACCGAGCTGCTCGCCATGGTGCGCGGGCTTTCCAGCGACGCCCTGGTATCGGCTTCGATGTTGCGTAATTTTCCTTCCCAGCCGAAGCGAAAGCTGAGCGCCGCATTGAAGACGGTGAGCGTGTTGAGCGCGATCGCCGCCCCGTCGGGGCCGACATCGTGCTGCCTCGGGCTCGCGCCGTTCGTCGCGATATCGTGACACGATGCGCAACTGCGTGAATTGTCGTGCGACAGCCTGCGATCGGAGAACAGTCGTTCGCCGAGCTTGACCTTCAGCGGATTGATTGCCGGCGGTGCCGGAATGGGCGTGATGGGCTCATCCTTGCGGACCGACACGAAGGCAGACGGCGACTGCGACGGTGCCGGAGAGACCTTCAGAGAGCACGGCACCAGTGCGCAAATCACGATCGCGCAACGTCGAAGGCCGGCACCTCGTCCGGCCCCGAGAAATCTGGCGAACTGCTGCACGCCCAGCAATGTGGGGGTGAAGCGAGAATTGTCGCGGCTGCTCAAGGAATTTTGATCGAAGCTGGATGATTTCGCGAAGGTGGCCGCCACATGCTCCGGGCGATGGTGTCAGCAATCACGGCAGTACCTCACCACCCGCTCGATGTCCGACCTGCCGGAAATCCCGAGGTCCCGCAAGGTCCGGTCATCGAACTCCATCAACGCAGCGACGGCCTTCCTGATCTCACGTTCCCGACGCCAGTGCGCAGGCAGGTCCATCAGAGTCCCGAGGGTCGCGCCGAGCGACCCCAGCCGATTCCAGCTCCGCTCCAGTCGCGCATCGCGTGGCTCGGCGCGATCGAGCCTGACGATATTCCCATTATTGTCATTCCCATTGTTGTCGGCTCCATCGTTGCCGCGCTTCTCCGCGGGCTCGCGACCCGCCGAGGGCGACCGGCAATCTCTCGTGGCCTCCAGCATCGCCTGAACCGGCGCGGCTGCTGTCGGATGCAAGGCCGCCCCGTAAAGGGCAAAGCCTTCCATCAAGGAGGCGAAGACCGCCCACCAGAATGTGGTGACGGGCTGATCCTGCCCGGCAGGCGGCACGTCCGGTGGCGAAGCGATGTCCGGCGCGCGATGCCTCGCGGCAATCGCACCGAGACGGACCATGCCACGACCGTCAGATCGTGCGACCCAGTTCGCCCTGTCGAGTTCCATGTGACCCGGCAAGGCAACGCGGCTCACACTGTGAGAATACTTCTCCATCGTAAATCTCCCACACGCTGTTGGTGGGAGGCAATCTGACGGCCCGCTGTTACGCCAAGGTCACCGCCATCGGCAAATTGGCTACAATTGCAATCCGCCAATTGCTTCTAGAACGGATCGACCGGCACCGCGAAGACATAGCCGACGCCGCGCTCGGTCTGAATGACGCGCGGCGCGCTCGGATCGGTCTCCAGCTTGCGCCGCAGCCGCAGCACCTGGACGTCGATGCTGCGATCGAAAATATCCTCATGGATGCGGGTCGCCTGCAGCAGATGCTCGCGGGTCAGGGCACGCTGCGGCGCCTCGAGAAAGGCCAGCAGCAGCGCATATTCTCCCTTGCTCAACGGCACCGGCGCTTCGTCGGGATCGGTCAGCTTTCGGCTGCGGCGTTCGAGCTTCCAGCCGCTGAAGCGATAGCCCCCGCGCTCGGGATCGCGGGCGCGCGCGGCCCGTCCCATCTCCTGCCGCCGCAACACCGCGCGGACGCGCGCCAGCAGCTCACGCAACGAGAACGGCTTGATGATGTAGTCGTCGGCGCCAAGCTCGAGCCCGACGATGCGATCGATCTCGTCGGGGCGATGGCCCGTCGTGATGATGACCGGCACGTCGGAATGCGACCGGATTTCCCTCAACAGGTCCAAACCGTCATCCTGACCAAGCCGAAGGTCGAGGATGATCAGGCTCGGCTGGCTGCCATCGAGATAGTGGTTCAATTCCGATCTGTTGGAGGCCGCCCTTGTCGGGATATTGTGCTCCTCGAGATATTTGATCACCATTTGCCTTAACGTCGGATCGTCATCGACGACGACGATGTGGCCAATATCTGCAAGCATTCCATACTCTCAAAATTCGCCGTCCGCCGAGTGAGCTGTACTTAAAAATTGCGAACGTCAACGTCCGGCTGTGGTGAAATGATATTGATGTCGTCCGAATTGGAATCGCTCAAAATAGAACGGGATATCCGCGGTCATCGGCACACACTGAACCTATCTATGATGCCGTGATGACGCCGCAACAGGGTAATTCTGCGGCTAATTCCACCGGATGTCGCATACGTGAATAATTGTGATCCCAACGCTTACTACTTTGGGGCGATAGGAAGCCTGCGGCCTGCGCTGTCGTTCAGCGACTGCGATGTGCTGCGCAGGCTGTTGCCCGGCCCCGCAGGGCGCGGGCGTTTGCGGGCTTCACGGACTCATCAGGAGCCCGGCAGAGCCAACAGGTACTGGTAGATCGCGGCGAGATCGTCGTCATCCATCCGCCCGATCGGCCGCCACGGCATCTGCTCGCCGAGCCGATGCCCGTTCGGATCAACGCCTGTGCGCATGGTGTCGACGAATTGCGCAAGGCTCCAGTTCTTGACGATACCGAGGTCCGGTCCGAGCGGCGGCAATTGTCCCGGCACGCCGCCGCCGAGATCCCTGCCGTGGCATTCGCGGCAATCCTGATAGGACAGCAGGTACTTGCCATAGAGCGCCGTCGGCGCCTTCGGCGGCGCGGTGATCACGCCGGTGAAGACGGGCTTCGCATCCGGCAACAGTCCGGCGCCCAGCATCACGATGCCCAGCAGGCTGAAGCGATCCGGCGGATCCGGGGTCTGCGCACCGCTCGCGGGCAGGCTGCGGATGTAGGCGATCACGGCCTTGGTGTCGTCGTCACTGAGCCGGCCGGCATTGGTGAAGGACATGATCGCCAGCCAGCGCCCCCTCGCGTCGATCCCGTTGCGAATGGCTCGAAAGATCTCGGCATCGGACCAATTCTTCAAGACGCCGGCGGGCGTGAGATTGGCCGGCACGAACGCGCCGATGGGAATCGGGAGATCCTTGGCCACATCGCCGCCGCCGGTCAGCGTCCCGGTCTGCGAGTGACATGCGGCACAAAAGCCGTCGGCCACGGCCATGCCTCGGGCAATCTGGTCCGGTGTCGCCTCGATCTTCACATCCGGGACCGGTGCAGAACGGGCGTGTTGCCGGACGATACCGACCGCGGTCAAAGCGGCGACGCCGAACACTGAGACGGCCAGCACGGCCGTCAGCACCATGCCGCTCCACTTCGCCAGAGCAGATTTCGTCCGGGCGGCGCGAACGCCCAGCCAGGCCAGAAACGCGATGAACGCAACCATCGCAATCAGGGCGACAATATTTTCCATGCCAGTCCTCAATGAATTGGGTGCGACCGATGCCGCGCGACATCCGGATCGTCAAAAATGAATTTCGGCCGACGCCAACGCGCCAATATCTGCGAAGGTGTGCCATGCGGAGGTCTGCCGGATTAACAGCGCGGTGTTTCCGTGCCGTTTCATCGCCCGCCGCTCGCGTTACAATTGTAATCCTGTGCCAGCATTATCGCTGCTGGCAGGATGTCACCGGTTTCGCACCGAACTTTTTTTGCCCGGCCTTGGCAGCGCCACGATGCGTTGCCGCCGTAACCATTTTCGCTGCCGCCGGAAGTCTTGGCGTAACGGCGATCGCTTCAATTGCCTCTTACTCGACCGGACGCTCTGGGGCGACCGTGCATCGATCATCAAGAGGTCAACTCACATGAAGATTCTTATCGCTTCGACACCTGCGACGGGTCATCTCAATCCGATGCTGGCGATCACGCAAATCCTGCGTGGAGATGGTCACGAGATCGCTTTCCTGACGGGCACCGCCTTTCGTGCCCGCGTCGAAGCCAGCGGCGTGAAGTTCTTTCCCCTTCCCGAGGACGCGGACTTCGATCCGAACGACGTCTTCTCGCGATTCCCCGAACTCAAGACCATTCCGCCGGGACTGGAGTGGTTCCGTGTTGCTTGCGAGCGCATCTTCGTCGACGCCATTCCGGCCCAGCACCAGGGGCTGCTGCAAATCCTGCGGCAATTCCCCGCCGACATCATTGTCGCCGACGACATGCTGTTCGGTGTGCTGCCGATGCTGCTCGGACCGCGCTCGCAGCGGCCTCCCATCGCGCTCTGCGGGACCTCGTTTCTGCATTGGGCGCGCGAGGACGGCGGGCCCAATTTCCTCGGTCTGCCGCCGGCAAAGACCGACGAGGAGCGCGATCGCTACGCGGCCATGGCGCGGGAATTTGATGCGGCAGTCGATCAGCCGGTGTCGATGCGCCTGAACCGGGCGTTGAAGTCTCTCGGGGTCGGGCCGATCGCGATGCCGATGTTCCATTCCGTGGTCGCTCTCGGGGATGCCTATCTGCAACTGTCGGTGCCAAGCTTCGAATTTCCTCGCGAGATTCCGACCTCAGTGCATTTCGTCGGCACCCCGCCGATCATCGCCAACCAGGTTCCGCCGCCGTCCTGGGCCGAAGAGCTCGGCGGATCGCGCAAGATCGTTCTGGTGACGCAGGGAACGGTGGCCAATCACAATTTCAATCTGCTGGTTGCCCCGACGCTGGCGGCCCTCGCGGACGAGGAAGACATCCTGGTGATCGTGACGGCAGGCGGCCGCCCGATTGACGCCATCCCCGGCAAGATCCCGTCGAACGCGCGCATCGCCAGCTATCTGCCGTTCGAATGGCTGCTGCCGAACGTCGACGTGCTCGTCACCAACGGCGGCTATGGCAGCGTCAACCAGGCCATGAGCTTCGGCATCCCGCTGGTCACCGCGGGGCTGACCGAAGACAAGGCCGACGTCAACGCGCGGGTCGCATGGTCCGGGGTCGGCATCAACCTCGCGACCAACGAGCCAACACCGAAGGCATTGCGCGACGCGGTGCGGACGGTGCTCGATCAATCCCGCTTCCAGTCGCGTGCCTCGCAGATCGCCGACGAATTCGCCGGGATCGACACGCGGGCCGAAATCCTCCGGGTCATCGGCGAGCTCGTGGCCGACGAGAGCTCGCACACCGGCGCGATGGCGGCAAGCCGGGGGCGGCGCGCCGAACGGCGCGCGTAATCGCCGAACGCGACGATGGAGGGCGGGCGACCGCACCTCCATCACCTCATGCACATCGAACAAGCCGGAACCGGATAACCGTCCATGCAAATCGACCCCGCATCCTTCGCCTTCACGTTGCTGCTCGGTTTTCTGGCGGCCGTGCCCTATTCCGGCATCGACATCAATCTGCCGGCGCTGGCAGCGACCGGCGCGACGCTCGACGCGAGCGCGTCGGATGTCGGGCTGACCATGAGCGCCTTCATGCTCAGCCTCGCCACCGCGCCGCTGATCTACGGACCAATCTCCGACCGCCTGGGCCGCAAGCCGATTCTGGCATTCGGCCTCGTACTGTTCGTCGCCGCAAGCCTTGCCTGCGCGAAAGCGTCCTCGCTGCCGGTTCTATTGCTGGGCCGCTTCGTCCAGGGCATCGGCGCCGCCGCCACCGCAACGACCTTTGCCATCATTCGCGATCTCTTCGACGGCAACGCCGCGCGAGGCAAGATCGCCAACGTCATGGTCACGGTCAATGTCGCGACCGTGATCGCACCGACGGCCGGAGCCGCCCTGCTGGCGATCGCCGGCTGGCGATCAATCTATGCCGTCCAGGCGGGGATCGGTCTCATGCTGCTGGTCGTGGTGATGTTTCGCTTCGCGGAGACTGCGACGACCGACCGCGCCGGCCGCCTGGGGCTTTCGGCCGTCATCGACAGCTACCGCCAGGTGCTGACGCATCCGGTGTCGTTGCCTTTCATCCTGGTCGGCGCCGCGGGCGGCGCGACCGTGTTTGCCTACGTCACCGGCGCCTCGCTGTTCTTCGTCGGCGCCATCGGACTGCGCCCGGAGCAATATGGCCTGATCTTCAGCGCATGCTCGGGGGCCGTCATGGTCGGCGCCTTTCTCGACGGCCAGCTCGGCCGGCGCGGCGTAGAGTCCGCCCGCATGCTCGCAACCGGGCTGACGCTGTCGGCCGCCGCCAGCACCGCCCTGCTCGCGATGACGTTGGCCGGGTGGATGCCCACGTCACTCGTGGTTGCGCTGCTGATGGCGGTCGCACTCGGCTTCGGGTTCAGCGTGCCGAACGTGATGAGCGCGACGATGCAGCGTCTCCCGGAGATCGCGGGCGCCGTCAGCGCTGCCGCCGGAAGCATTCAGCTGACCGCCGGCGCAATATCGAGCGGATTGGTCGCACTTCGCTTCGACGGGCGGACCGCGTTGTCGATGACGGCGGTGATGGCGGCAACGTCGCTGCTCGCTCTGGTTCTCTATCTGCTGGTCGCGCGCCCCGCCGAACGCCGCCTACCGTCGCAGACGATCGATCCCGGCGTGGCGGTCCGCAGCCCCACGAAGTCCTGAGTTGGCCGAATCCAGCTGGCAGCCCGGCGCATCCGTCGGGTTGCCAGCTGACTAGGCCTGTGAGGGATCGAACCTCCGCATGGCGGAACCAAAACCTGTTTGATTATTCGACGATTTCAATCCGCATTTGGAACAAGCGGCGTGGCGCGCCCCGCCCTTATTCTCGCCGCCATCATCATTCAGGAACGCGCGCAGGGGGCGGGCTCCTCCAGGGGGCAGTTCCCAAAGGTTCTGCGTGATCATCCGACGTCTAGTGCAACACGAAGTGACTGCGTCCCGCCGTGCGCTCCTTGGCGGGCTTGCGTCCTCAGCCTGCGTCGTCGCGTTGGGCGGATGCGCCAGCCTGGGTGCTACCGGCGCACGGTACGACGCTTCGTCGCTCTCGGTCGACCCTACGTTGCTCGTCGTAACCACGCGCAAGCCAGTGAACGGCGGCCGGTCGAAGCCGTGGTTTGGGCCGGAGCGGGCTTCTACGATGACCGTCGCACGAGCGAAGCTTGTGGCGCCTGGTGACAGCCGTTTTTCTCTGGCTGCAGCCGGACTTGACGATTGGCGTCTTGATGGGATCGAGCCGGTATCGGGCGATGTCGGCAGTCTTGTCGCGCAGGCCGGCGGCGGACCAGACGTCCTGATCTACGTGCACGGCTTCAAGCAGACGTTCGAGACAGCGGCGCTCGATGCCGCGCATCTCTCCGATGGCATCAGGTTCCGCGGCCAGACGATGGTATTCTCCTGGCCCTCGAAGGCTGGACTGTTCGACTACGCCTATGACCGCGACAGCGCAATGTGGTCCCGCGATGGCTTCGAACGCGTGCTGCAATCCGTCGTGACGAGTTCAAGCGCCGGCCGCGTCCACATCGTCGCGCACAGCATGGGAACCATGCTGACGCTCGAAAGCCTGCGCCAGCTCTATGCGCGATCCGGTGACGCCGTTGCGGGCAGGATCGGGGCCGTGGTGTTCGCCGCGCCGGACATCGACATGGACGTGTTCTCGTCGTCGATCAACCGCATCGGTCCGCTTTCGCGCAAGATCACCGTCATCGCCGCAACGAACGACCGCGCGCTGGCGTTGTCGGGGCAACTCGCTGGTGGGATGACACGGGTCGGCGCTGCCGAGAAGACCGCCATCGAAGGGCTCGGGGTGCGCGTGGTCGATGCGTCCGAGGCAGGCTGGGGCGTTATCAACCACGACCTGTTCCTGTCGAATGCAGAGGTGCGCCAGGTGATACGCCGCTCGATTGATACCGTGGCCGCGTGAACCCGGCGTGGCGGAAACGATATCGCTGATAGAGAGGTATCTTAGGGCTAGCTCTGACATCCCGTTGACAGGTTCAATGCCTTGAACAGGCCATCGAAGACACCTGACCGGCAGGGCTTGACCTCCGCGACTGGCTTGGCGCGCTTGGCATTCGCAAATGCCTTAACCGTTTCCTGCACGGGCCGAGGTCTGGGCAGCATGACCGCGAATTTTCTCCCGCTTGCGGTGCGCTGGTGTGGCGCGATGATCTTCAAAGGCTCTGGCGCAACATTCGCCGTTTGATCCGGCGGAGGCATCGGTTCGCTCAAGGAGACCAGCTGCGGAGGCGCTTCAAATTGCATGTGCATGTGCGGGGTCCCGAGCCGGTCTGCCGTCGTCAGCGTATCGGCTGAGACGCGTAACCCGACGGTCGCCTGAACAGGCGGCGCGTTCACGGGCTTGGTCATGCGGGGCGCCGTCTCAAGCTCCATCACCGCGAGTGTACTGAAGCCAACGAGGATGAGAGCCGCCTTCATCTGATTTCACGCTTCCCGAACGAGACGCCTCGTTCAAAGCCGGAGACCAATTGCAGACATCCAATAAGGCGGCTTGGCGGCAGAACTAAACCAGCCGGCGCGGCGACCGGACAAGATCAGAGACAGGGTTAACGCGGGTCATGCGAACTGGTCCCTTATGCGGAGTGCTCGGTGTCGCCTAACGACCGGCACCTGAGGCCCCCCTCGAGCGCGCAATGTGCTAGTCTGAGCCGGCACTCAGCCCGGACGGTGCACCGTGACCGATGGTCGTCACCCGGCATGGACCGAGGAAAGCCGCTTTCGCGGTGCGCTCGACGATGTGATTATCATCCCACTTGTTGTTGTCGCGCTCGTCACGAACAAGATCCTGCGTTTCGTTCTTTCGATCTTGATGCGGATGCTCGACTACGCCTTCCCCTTTGCGATGCAGATTGTCTGGCTGCCGCTCTTCGCGGCCAGACTTGTCGGCGATGTCATCTTGACCGTCATCGATGGCGCGGTGCGCTTCCTTCCCCTGTCCGCCGCGAAGCGTCGACAGTGGGGTAGATCGATTCGGCGCAACTGGTTGTGGTTCCGGCGGAAGATCAGCTATCGGGCGTTCGAACACGCTGTGCATGATGCCTTTGAAGGCGGCATGGCATGGGTGTTCAGAACATGCCGGCATCTCACGCCGAACGCCGCATTGCTCGTGATCCTGTGCGCGGTCCTTTGGCTGCCGATCTCTTTCGGTGCGGCAACGGCGATGCACGCGGTATTGTTTGCCAAGGTCACATCCTGGCCAGCCTGGATGCAACTCCTGCATCCGCTCGCAACGGTCATCGCGAAGAGCAAGCTTCTGGTGCTACCGGTCTATCCGGCAGCCTGGCCGCAGGCCAGAAAGCATCCACTCGTTCAGCTCGTCTTCAAGGGCTACGACATCATCAAGCGCGTGCATGTGATCAGAAAATTCGGCCTTCGCTATCGGCAGGCAGAGATCGCCGGGACCGCGGCGGTTGAGAGGCTCGAGCGCATCGCCGGTCTCACATCGGCGGTGCGATGGTTGCGCGAGGCGCATGTCGCAGAGCATTTGGGCGTCGAGAAGCCCACTCAGGAATTGCGTTCGTTCTTCGCGCGATGGTCCATCAAGTTCTCGGCCGAATATTACGAAGCGAAGGAACGGCAAGCATCAGGCGGCCCATCATCAAACAGCAGCAAGCCGCGAACGCCGAGTTGATCATCAATCGCCAACGGCCCCACCGTGCCGCCGTCGCTGCCCGATCTCTCTTCAACGGGCAGCGGACTGCGCCATTTCCAAATGAAGCAAGGACAGCTTGTCTTACCATCCGGCAGCGAATCCCACTGGTCGATAGATCAGAAGCTTGGGTGCGAACCAGCGCCGGGACGCGATTACGGTGTTTCTGTCTGTCAGCATCATTGCCGCGCCTGAGGGATTGGTCGGACGCTGCCGGGCGCGTGCTCCTCGCCGCCAATTGCTGCCGACTCCATCGCTCGCAACTACGATGTCGTCGAAGATGGCAGTGAATTGTTTCTGACTACAATCCGCTACAGCGGCTCTTTTGCCGCGCGGCACGATTGGACGCACGGCAAAGCGATCCGTGTTCCTTTGGCAATCTTATTTATGCCGAGGGCTCGCTATTCATCGCTTCGATCCCCACATTCAAGTCCACCTTGGTCAACCGTCGAGATTGGCCGGAGTGCGCGGAGACTTCCAACGAAAGGGCTCTGCATATGTCCAAATCTCAGCAGCATCGCGCAAGAGCGACCGCGTCCGGCGAGCTCGTTAAGGATTCGGCCAGCGCTGAGGGAAGCTGTAAATTCAACACCTGGCGGGCCGGCTTCGTCTTTTTGACGGATCACAGGCGCAACAATGAAATCGGTCGCAACAAGCTGCCTTTGAAAAAGGACACGCCTGGCGATGCGAGATCGAGCGCAACCGCTCTGTCACGATGGGAGAACGAGGGAGGCTCGGTCCGCGACGAACTGCCGCCCTGATCCGCTATTCGAGTGGGCTAATGTCCCGCGTTTGGCCCGGCGCTCGGTTTGGCCGCGCGGCGGTCAGTTCTTCCGGTCTATCTCGGGTTTGTCGCGCAGAACCGCGTTCAGAAGCGAGCTATGGACCTCGATCTTTCCATTGTAGCTGATGAAGCCAAGCTTCCGGAACTTGTTCATGAAGAAGCTGACCCGTGACCGGGTCGTACCGATCATTTCGGCCAGCGTTTCCTGGCTGATATTGACGCCAATGGGCTGCGAGCTGGCTTCCTTGCCGAAGTTCGCCAGCAGAAGCAGCAGGCGCGCCAAGCGTTTCTCGCTCGAATTGAAGAGTTGGTCGATCAGGTCTTCTTCAATCCGGCTATTGCGCGCGAGCAAATACGCCATGAACAATTGAGAGAACTTCGGCTTGCCTTCGAGCGCCGTAGTCATCGCCGTCTTCGATATTCTCGTGATGACACAGGACTCCATTGCCGTAGTCGTGGCAAGACGCAATGGATGACCATTGAGGCAGCCCTCGCCAAAGAATTGTCCGGGCTCCAAAATCCCAACGACGGCTTCCTTGCCTTGGTCCGAAACGACCGTGAGCTTGATCTTTCCCTCTTGAATGTAGAATACCGCGTCCGCGGCATCTCCCTGCACGAACACGCTCCGACCTTTGCCAACTTTCGAGATCGATTTCCCGGCCCCGACCTTGGCAAGGAATGCTCTGGGATCAAAGTCCTTCGCCGCTTTCACCAAGGCAGGCTCTCGTTCGCTGGACCATTAACACGCAATCATACTACCACAATTGAAAGGATGTTCACCCGTTGGAAGGCCGCGTGGCGTGCGGCAAATCGGGAACTGAAATGACGAGGGGAAGCGCTCGGCTCGACCTGGGCTTCAGGGATTTCGTCCCATCGAGTTCTCCGTTCAAAGTAGATACGACGAATTTGATGCTTGACCATCTGGCGACGACTGCCTGGTCTGCTTTGCAGGAGCCCCCTTCCACTGCGCAAGATGCAGACGTGTCGAGGGGCCGGCGCGTCTATGCGCAGATTTCCGCCGCGCGACTTGCCTGACTATCCGCGCAGCTCCACAGCTTTCTTGCTACCAAGCGATTCGGCACAAGCTTTCGCAACGGCTGAATTTGGCTCAGTGCTTCCCGGCATCGTGGCCCAACCGCCTTTTTCGACGAACTTGCTCTGATCCCACGCATAGGTCGTCTTCTTCATTGCGACCAGGTTTTCCGAGGCATCAGCGGCTTGTTGAAACTTCTCAACGCAGATGGGTGTGAGAGCTGCGACGACAGCCGTCGCAGCACTATTCCTCGCGAGCGTCTCGGCGGCCCCACCCGTCACCCAGCCGCCCCAGCTGAAACCCACGATTGCCAGAGCAATTGCTCCGGCCGCGGCTCCCCACAGTGCCGGCCGCACGGCAGCTTTCGTCTCGCTGGAGATTTCCATGATTTTCGCCTTGATTTGGAGGTATGTTGAGCTTCACCGGTTAAGGAGGCTAGACACGTCGAGGGATCGGCGTCTGTACCAAATTGCTCACTACACTCGCGTAGGGATACCTTCGGGATGGCTTGATGCGCCGGCTCGCTGCAGTCTGATGCCAGCGCGCCACGGCGAGTATCTGCACCCTTGATGCTCCTGGAAATGCAGGGCCTTTGTGAGATTCTCCGCCTTTCGCAGTTGAGCGCGGGCGGTACCAATAATCGGTTCAGGTGTTCCTTTTCGAACAGACGGCGACGCCTCTCCCCGCTTTATTCCTGCATTGCCTGACTTGAATATATTACCGATCAGCCCGGCCCTCGCGGCCGGGCTTTTCGCTTGGGAAGGCCGTTCGCAGTCGAGGGCGATAGAACAGCAGTCTCACCTCGGCGTCTCGGCAAACGAGGAGAAGCTTCCCTGGAAGGGTTTGCCGGACTGCGGAGTGCGCATGCGGTTCTCAACTGACCCTTTCCTGTGAGCAGATCGTCGCTTCTGCCTCCTGGAAATCGGCCATCCCTTCCCTTGTCTGCCGTTCGGCCATGAGCGGTTTGACCTAGAAATCCATACCGCCCATGCCTCCCATGCCGCCGCCACCCGCAGGCGCGCCGCCGCCGGCGTTCCTCTTCGGCACCTCGGCCACCATGGCTTCGGTGGTGATCAGGAGAGCCGCAACCGAGGCCGCGTTCTGGATCGCCACGCGAACCACCTTGGTCGGGTCGATGATGCCCTTGGCGACCAAGTTGCCATACTCACCGGTCTGCGAGTCGAAGCCGTAGGCGTACTGTTCCTTTTCCAGGATCTTGCCGACGATCACCGAGCCGTCTTCACCGGCGTTGATCGCGATCTGGCGAGCCGGCGCGGACAGCGCCTTGCGCACGATCTCGACGCCGGTCTTCTGGTCGTCGTTCTTGGTGCGCAGCCCCTTGAGATGCTCGGAGGCACGGAGCAGGGCGACGCCGCCGCCCGGGACGATGCCTTCCTCGACCGCCGCGCGGGTCGCATGCATCGCGTCATCAACGCGATCCTTG